>JANOPI010000488.1:0-24897 GCA_031421755.1 Flavobacteriales bacterium
TCACCACTCGCCACTCGCTACTCGCCACTCACCACTCATTACGTTCTCCATTTGAATTCATAGGCCACCCCGAAGATCCAGCGGTACTGCATGCGCGGGATGTTCTGTTCGCGGTCGTAACGGAGGCTCAGGTCGATGAAATTGTCCTTGTCGAGTTCCCATTCGGCACCGATGCCGTAGCGCATGCTGATGAGCCGACTTCCGGTGTAGTGGAGGGCGGTGAAGGTCTCTGCGGAAATGTACGGGTCCACGGGGATTCCTTTGGTGCGGGCCGTGAGCTGGAAGCGGTGACGGAGGATGTCACGGTATCTGATGGGCGCTACGAATTCATGCTGGTAAACGGCGCGGTAACCGAGGGTGAGCCTTCCGAAGTCCTTGTCGGTATCGAGCTGCACATCGATGCGGTGCGTGTTGGTGGTGTACTTGTCGCGGATATTGAACCGGTGCTCCAGCGTGAGCCGTGCGTACTTGTGGAGGCGGTAACGCGCGCCCACCACGGTATACATGAGTTTGCTGCTGGTGAGGTTCTCGTTGCCGCGGTAGCCGAGTTCGCCGCTCATGCGAAAGCGGTTTTTGAAGGAGCGCTTGGCCTTGTCGGCTTTCTGCTCGGCCTTTTCGCGAGCGGAGCGAAGCGATCCTTCCTCGACATCCTTACCCTCGCCTAGCTCCTTGGCTTTTTTGATCTTTTTCTTGGCCTTCTCGTCGAAGCGCAATTCCACGCCTCCGCTGATCCAGAGCTCGGCATCGGTGCTGGGCAGGTACAAGGGCGTTTCCTGGCCGCGTGAGGTCGCTGCAAGCAGGAGCAGCGCGACGGCCGCCGATAGGCCCGACCAGCGGCACATCAGTAGTTCTTCACGTTCAGGATACCGACACTTACAACGTCATCTTTGCCGGACACGCTCGTAGAGGCATATACCGCCTTGAATTCTCCTGAACAGCCCTGATCGCAATCGTCCAGGCATTCGGTAATGGTATAGATACGGTAGTCGCCTTTGCGGAGCCAGTTGAAGACGAAGAGGCCGTCAGGGCCGGTCCTGATGTCGTCATCATAGAAATCGTGGTCTCCATAAATGATGTAGACGCGTGCGTCGATCATGGGATAGGGCTGGCCGTTCGCCTGGCACGTACCATCGTTGAAGAGTTGTTCGTACACATAGCCGCGTATCTCGCTTTTGCCACCCTCTCCGGGTTCTTTTTTGCAAGAGGAGGAGAGGAGGAGGCCGAAGCAGGAGAGAACAGAGAGCAATGTTCGCATCATATACCGTTGAAGGTGCGCTAAAGTAGGCGGGACAGGATCGGGCACGGTGGGCTGTACCGGCCACGCTGGGAAAGCCAAGATCGGCGGACCGGTCACTGGGCTATCCCGCGCTGTAAAGCCCTTCGATGGTGCGGGCGTTGTTCGCCAGGATCACCTTACGGCGGAGCGAGAGTTTGGGCGTGAGTTCGCCCGCGTCGATGGTGAACTCCTTGGGCAGCAGGGCCACCTTTTTGATCTGCTCCCAATGCCCGAGCCCGTCGTTCGCTTGGGCGATGGCCTCGTCGTAGAGTCCGATCACGCGCATGTCCAGGACCGCCTCCTCGCGGGAGTTGAAGGGAACGCCTTTTTGGGTGCAGAGTTCTTTGAGGGCATCGAAATTGGGCACGATGAGCGCGGCCGGGAATTTCTGGTATTCGCCCACCACCATCACTTGTTCCACCAAGCGGGAGGCCTTGAACTTGTTTTCGATCGGCTGCGGGGCCACGTACTTGCCGCCGCTGGTCTTGAACATCTCCTTCTTCCGGTCGGTGATCCGCAGGAAGCCCTCGTTGGTGACCTCGCCGATGTCGCCCGTGTGGAACCAGCCGTCCGGGGTGAGCACTTCTGCCGTCATCTCGGGTTCGTTGTAGTAGCCGATCATCACGTTGGGTCCTTTCACCAGGATCTCGCCGTCCTCGGCGATGCGCACCAGCACATCGCGGATGGGTCTGCCCACGGTGCCGAATCGCAGTCCGTCATTGCGGGCGTCGTTCACGCTCACCACGGGGCTGGTCTCCGTCAGGCCATAACCTTCCATAAGCGGAACACCCGCCGCATTGAAGATGCGCGCCAGCCTGACTTGCAATGCGCTGCTGCCACTGGCCACGCAGCGCACATTGCCACCGAGGGCCGCTTGCCACTTGCTGAAGATGAGCTTGCGTGCGAGCTTCAGTTGCACATTGTACCACCAGCTCATACCCTTCACGTCGTAACGTTCGCCGAGGGAGAGCGCCCAGAAGAAGAGCATCCGCTTGATGCCGGAGAGTTCTTCACCTTTCGCCATGATGCGCGCGTAGATCTTCTCCAACAGGCGTGGCACAGCGGTGAACACATGCGGTTTCACCTCGCGGATACGGTCGCCGAGATCTTCGAGGGTGGGCTGGAAGTAGATGCTCACACCGGTACGCAAATACAGGTACATGAGCATGCGTTCGTAAATGTGGCAGAGGGGCAGGAAGCTGATGGTACGCGCGCTGCTGTCCACCGGCAAGCGTTCGAAGCTGGCCTCCACATTGCTCAGGATGTTGGTGTGGGTGAGCATCACCCCCTTGGGTTTGCCGGTAGTACCGCTGGTATAGATGATACTTGCCAGGTCGCTGCCTTTCACCGCGGCCTTGTATTTTTCCAGTGTCGCCCGGTCGCCATTCCTGCCGGATTCGACCACCTCGGTCCAATGACGCGTACCGTGCATGCGGTCAAAGCTGAAAACGTGTTCGAGCGCCGGGGCATCCTTCTTCGCTTCCAGCCCTTTGTCCAGGATACCCTTATCGCCTGCGAAGAAGATCCGCGCGCCGCTGTGCTTGAGTACATACGCGTAATCACTTGCGCTACTGGTCGGGTATAGTGGGACATTGATCGCGCCGATGCGCAGCAGGGCTTGATCGATAAGGCACCACTCGCTGCGGTTGCCGCTGGCCATGGCCACTTTGTCGCCGGGTTTGATGCCCAGGGACATCAGGCCCAGTGCGAGTTGCTCACTGATCTCCAGCACTTCCGCGGTGGAGTACGGTCGCCACTCGCCTTTCTCCTTCGTGGCGATGCAGTCGGCCTGCGGGCAATGTGCCAACTGGTGGTCGAGGATATCGAAGAGGCGTGTGATCGGCATGCGCGCGAGGACGTTTGTCGATCGCAAGATGGGCAAGGAACAGGTTCGCCCGTCAACGGCCGCTCAGGGCGTCCACGTACTTGCTGACATAGTGAGGCAGGCACTTCGCCTTGTACTGCATGATGAAACGGGGATGCTCCAGCGCCGTGATCTGCTCGAAGAAGCGGTGCTCCTTGTTGAGCGTTTCGAGGAAAGCGAGGTTCTTCCCGGTACCGATGCAGAACACATTGTCCGTGCGCATGCCGGTTGCGATGAGTTTCTTCAGCCAAGCAACAACGAACGGCGTGATGGCTTCCTGTAGCGCGCGATCATCGTAGTAGTTCAGGTTCACCGGCGTTCCCTTCGGGCCGGCCTTCGTGAAGCCAAGCGGGCATATCGCCTGCACATACACATCACTGTAGAACGGCTTCGCGCCGCCCATGGCGCGCACCACGCGGTAGAAGAAGTCGCTGCTGGGTTCGTGCGTTCGGAAACCGTTGACAGGGATACCGAGGTCGCTTTCGCAGCGTTTCGTGTCGGTGAAGCAGAGTCCGGTGCTTCCCGCGCCCAACCTGCCTGGATTGATGCCGAGCATGAGCTTGCGCAGGCGATCGTCGTTGAAATACGCGCGGTGGAAGTCATGAACGATACGCTCCACTTCGGCGCTGTTCTCACTCCGCAGGGGATCAAGTACTTGCAGGTCTTTCGGCAGCGCGATGCCATCGAGCGAAACGGAGGGAACGAGGTCCAGCAGACGGTCGGCCAGCACGTTCGGCATCGGCGCGAAGATGCGGATGAAAGCGGATGATCAACTCCATCCGAATGTACCGCCGCACAACCACCAGGTCTTGCCGAAGCCCCTATCCCGCAACAGTTGCGCGGCCTGTGCCGAACGGCCACCGCCTTTCGTGCAGACGGTGATGATGCGCTGTCGCTTCGACCAAGTGCGTGCTTGTTCCAACAGTCGGTCCACCGGGATGTTGATCGCTTCGGGCAGGTGCCCGCTCGCGTATTCCTCCGGGGAGCGCACATCCACTACACGCACATCGGGTTTCCCCAACCACTTTTTCAGGTCGATGGGTTCCAAACAACGGCGTTCCGCGGGCATGCGCAACCACACCAGCAGGCCGGACAGTACGGTGATAACACCGATGGAGAGGATGGACGTTGTGAGCCCGAAGCGATCGGCGATGAGGCCGGTAAGCAGCGCGCCGATGGCGTAGCCCAGATCGCGCCACAGGCGGAAAATGCCGAGACTTTCGGCGCGTTGCTTCGGGTGCGTGTGCGCTGCGATGGTGGCCAGGAAGGTCGGATAGACCAGCGCGGTGCCTAAGCCGAGCGTGGCGCTCAGTGCGATGTACATACCTTGTGTTGCCACATACGGCAGGAAGAGGATCGCGATGCCTTGCAGCACCATGCCCAGCACCAACAGGACCTTGCGGTCCACATGGTCGGCCAACTTGCCCGTGGCCAATTGTCCCAAGCCCCACACGGCAGGGTACACCGCCGCTATGGCCCCGATGCTCGCCGTGTTGAACCCTTGCCCGGCCAGCAAGACCGGCAGCAGGCCCCAGAGCATGCCGTCGTTCAGGTTGTTCACCAGTCCCGCCTGCGTCACGCTGCCTAGAACACGATGGCGAACGGAGGTGTCGAGGAAGGGTTTCTCCAACAACGGCACTACGCTCGTGGCCGCTTCTGTATGTACATGGTGTCCGGTATCCTTCACCCACAGCACCGTGATCAGCAGGCCGACGACCGCGATGCCGATGCCCACTTCAAAAGGAACAGGTCGCGGTCCGAATTCCGCAGCGAGCAGCCCGGTAAGGAAGGCCATGGCCGCCACGGCTAGGTAGCCTGCGAACTCGTTCAGCCCCATGGCCAAGCCGCGATCCTTGTCGCCCACCAGGTCCATCTTCATCACCACGGTGCTGCTCCACGCGAAGCCCTGGTGTATGCCCAGCAGGATGTTCGCCGCCACGATCCATGACCATGTGTCGGCGTAGATCAGCATGAAGGGCACCGGTAAGGCCAGCACCCAACCGGTGACCAACATCGACTTGCGACCGTAGTGCCCGGCCAACCTTCCAACGAAGTAGTTCGAAAGGGCTTTGCTGATACCGAAGGCAACGATGAAGGAGAGCGCGGCCGTGCGCGATGCGATGCCGAACTCCAGTTCCGCCAGCATGGGCAGTACCGTGCGCTCAATGCCCACCATGCCGCCCACGAAAGCGTTCACGATCACCAGCAAGGTGAACTGCTTCCAGTTGGCGCGTAGGCCGAGGGTGGTGAACATGACCAGCTCAGGTTTTCAGGTTGAAGTGGGATACCCAAGTCACTTGCAGATAACGCTGGTGCATCCATCCATACGGCATGCGCCAGTCGATGAACAGCGCACCTGCCTCGATCGCATAGTGCTCGCCGAGCTTGAAGCCGACCTGTGCTGTGGCCCAAGTCTCATCATAACTGAACTCGCCCGTGGTGGTGAGGAATCCTTCGAAGTAGCCGGTAAGGTAGGTGCGCTTGTCGTTCGGCCAGGTGAGCCCACCCAGCAGCCGCAGCCGTGAGCTGAACGTGGATGCATCCGCATCGTGGGCGCGGATCCAGCGCTCGTCGAAACGAAGGCGCAGCTTGGCATCGAAGCGGTCTTGCGGTCCTTTGAACGTGACCTGCTGGAACAGTCGGTTCTCGATCCGTTCGGTGGGTTCAAAGGGGAATTGCCGCTCGTGCACATAGGCCGCTGTTGCGGACCAGCGCTTTGCGAAGTTCTTCGTGCCGCCCAGTTCCACATAACCATAGAAGCTGCCATTGGGCACCGTGGCATTCGCGCTTCCGTCATCGCTGATTTTGATCGCGTCGAAGAGGTACACGTTGTAGCTCCAACGCTTACCCAGATCACCACTGTGATCGATCGTGGGGAACAGACCGTAGGTGACCGCATCCTGCGCCGATGCGGTCAGGAAGGAACATAGGCCGAAAAGGAAGGTGCTCAGTCTCATGATCAATGTGCGTTGCGCAATGCCTCGGCGTAGTAGGCAGGCATGTCCGCTTCCAGAACCCCTTGCGCGGCCTTCTCCACATCGTATGCCACGCGGATGAACTCTACCTCGAGGCTCTTCTCGTCTTGCACGGAGAGATCTTCCGCGATGGTGAGCAGGGCATAGCATGCGCGCGGGTCGCCATCCTTGGGTTTGCCCACGGAGCCGATGTTGATGGCGTGGCGGAAGCCGGAGCGGCCGTTGAGTTCGTACGTGAACACACGGTGGTAAGGCTTGTGCGTGTGGCCGAAGCAAAGGATGTCGGCATGCGCGCCCTCCATGATGCGCATCATGCTCTTCTCATCGCGGTCCTCGAAGAGGTATTCGTTGATCTTGCGCGGACTGCCATGCACGAGCAGGAGATCCAACGTGTCGCTGTTGAGCTGGTACTCTAGCCGGATGTGCGCGGGAAGTGTGCGCAGGTAGGCGCGTTGCGCATCGCCAACAAGCTTGTTGGTGCGTGCGATGGAAATAGCACCGTTCGCTTTTTCCTCGTCGGTCTTGTACGCGCAACCGCAATCGACACTTCTGCGGCCGATGCCGAAGTCGTAGTTGCCCGCGATGGTGGGGATGCAGCGCTGGCGGATGATGTCCGTTACCTCGTTGGGCCAGCGGTTGTAGCCCACCAGATCGCCAAGGCAGAAGATCGCATCGGGTTTGCGCGCGTCGATGTCCACCAGCACGGCTTCGAGCGCTGGCAGGTTCGCATGGATGTCACTGAACAGGGCGATACGCATGGATCAAGTGTTCTTCGGATCGTTGTTGCGGATGAGTTGCCATGTGGTCGTACCGAGCAATGAACCTGCGATAGGAGCGGTGAGGTAGATCCAAACCTGCGCGAGTTGGCCCGAGACCAAGGCGGGAGCAAGACTTCGGACCGGGTTCATCGAAGCTCCACAGATCGGCCCGGCGAACATGGCTTCCAAGCCAACCGTCGCACCGATGGCGATACCGGCCATTAGCCCTGTTTCTTTCGAGCCTTGCGAGACTTGGAGGATCACCAGCATGAGCAGCCACGTGAGGATCACTTCGAGGAAGAAGGACTGCCACACGCTTCCCGATGGTATCGTGGCACCCAGCATCGCATCGTTCGGGAAGAGCAGATGCAGCGTGAGCGAAGCGAATACACCACCGAGCACTTGTGCTGCGATGTAGGGGAACGCCCGCGCGATCGGGAATCGCCGGGCCGCCACGAAGCCGAGCGTAACAGCCGGGTTGAAATGCGCGCCGGATGTTTCGCCGAAGGCATAGATCAAGGCCATCACTATCAGGCCGAAGGTCATCGCGATGCCCCCGTGCCCCAAAGCCTGTGTTTGCTCGTTGATGACGATCGCGCCTGTGCCGCAGAAGATCAGCGCGTAGGTGCCGATCAGTTCCGCCAGGTACTTGCGCAGATCCGATCGGTGTCCGGGTGATCGCATATCCATCGCTTCGATGTGTTGGTTCCGCTTGCTACTCCTTGTGCGTCCAGGTTCAGCGCGCAGCCTGCTGCATCACATAGAACATCTCCGCAGCGATCTGCAGGCAGCGCTCATCATAGCGCGCGGCCTCCTCCGGTGTGCCATCGGCTGCTTTCGGATCGTTGTACGGCAAGCTGATGCGGTCAAATGCACCGAGTACGATGGGGCAGTTCTTGTCCGCTTCGGAACAGGTCATCACCGCGCAGAAGTCCTTCTGTGGGTTGGCGGGATCTTCGTACTTCTTGCTCCAGCAACGTTCCGCGATATGCTCCGGCGCAAAGGAGACCTCATACACGGGGTTCTTTCCTTCAGGCTTTACTACCGTGAAACCGGAACGTTCAACCGCTGCGACGGCGCGGGGGTTGAAGGCCGTGGCCTCGGTACCGCCGCTGTAGGTACGCACATGGTCATGTCCGAACTGCCAGGCCGCAGTGGCCGCCCAGAGCTGGCAGAGGTGACTGCGTCTGCTGTTGTGCGTGCAGATGAAGGTCAGCTCAGCCGTGGTGCCGGCGGCCTTGCGCTCCTTGATGAACGCAGCGATATGGTCGAGACTTTCCTTGCGTTCGGCAGGGATGTTCGCCACAGCGGGCAGCACGCGTTCGTTCACGTAGCGCTGAAGGTCGGGATGAAGGTTGCGGTCCATGGGGATCGGGCCTGAGGGGTTCAACAGGAGGCTGGTGAGGCAGAGAGCGGAAAGCATAACAGTGGATCTTCTGTGTTCAGCAACAGGTGCTGTCCGGTCCACATCCGCACTCCTCACCCGTGGTCACCTTCACCTTGGCGGTGCCTTCGGCGTTGGGCGCGCAGCATGCATCTTCACTCTTCGTCGCAGCTACCGTGATGCTGAAGATGCCGGTGCCACTGGCCTTGTAAGCGGAGATCTGCGCTGCGTTCATGTAGTTGGAGAGGATGTCGTCGGGGATGATGATGGGCTTGCGTTTCTGTACCGTGACCTGCTGGAAGCCCAGGTCGTGGATGATGCCGAGGTATTCGCTTTCCTGCAAGGCACCGCTCACGCAACCGGCGTACATCTCGGCCGCGTGCTGCAGTTGCGCGGGCAGTTCACCGCGCAACACCACATCGCTGATGCTGAAGTGACCACCGGGCCTGCCTGCCGTGGAAGGTTTCAGCACGCGCAGTACTTCGCTGAATGCCTTGCGTTTGTCCGGCACCAGGTTCAGCACGCAGTTGCTCACCACCACATCCACGATATTGCTCGTGAGTGGTAGCGCTTCGATGTCGCCTTGCCGGAACTCGACGTTCTGATAGCCGAGCTTGGCGGCGTTGGCTTTCGCCTTGGTGATCATCTCGGGTGTGAAGTCAACGCCGATCACACGGCCATCCTCACCGGCCTCATGGCGCGCCACGAAGCAGTCGTTCCCAGCACCGCTGCCCAGATCGAGCACCGTATCACCCGGCTTGATACCGGCGAACTGGGTGGGCAGTCCGCATCCTAGGCCGAGGTCAGCATCGGCGTTGTAGCCCTTTAGTTCGCTGTAGTCGTCGGTCATGATGTTATAGACCTCTGTACTGCAGCCTCCCGCGCCGCAGCAGCTGCTGGCGTTGGTGTCCTTGTCCTGAAGTGCGATCTCAGCGTACTTGCTGCGCACGAGGTCCTTGATCTCGTCGGGGCGAGGTTCAACTCGCCCTTCATTGGGGATATTGTTCATGGCTTAGGGTTTCGTTTGGGCGGGGAATTTCCCGCCCGTTCTCAACAGCAACTGCTGCTTACGGGTTTGTACTTCTCGAATAGGGTATTGAATGCGGCCTGCGCTTTTGCCCAAGCTTTCGGTTCGATGCAGTAGCATACGCTGGTGCCTTCCACGGTGCCTGTGATGAAGCCTGCGTCCTTCAGTTCGCGCAGGTGCTGGCTGATGGTGGCCTGCGCCAGACCGAGTTCATCCACCAAACTGCCGCACACGCAGGTGTTCTGCTTCAGCAGGTATTGGAGAATGGCGATCCGCGCCGGGTGGCCCAGCACCTTGGCCCACGTGGCCAGCTTGTTCTGTTGTGCGGTGAAGAGGTCGGTCTTGGTGAGGCCCATGATCAATTAGTAGATCGCAATATTACGATAATATAACGACCATCGCAATGTGACGATCGATGGTTCGTGACGGACAGTTCAGGGAAAGGACGGCAGCCCCACCGACGTCAGTTCACCGAAGACCTGGCACCAGCGCTCGAAGGTCATGGCCTCGTGGTGGATGATGCCGCGCTGGTATTGCCACTGTTGGAAGAGGTTCAGAGCGATGCAACCGGTGAGCAGCGCGGTCAGGGCGACTTTCATGAAGGCACTCCTCTTGAATGCATCGCGCACGAGCATGGCCAATGGGAGCGCCAGCAAGGGCAGGGTGTCGATCATGGGCCGGCTGCCGAATCCACCGCCGTACCACCAGGGGTCCCAACTGAAGGTGATGAAGATGAAGGGCAAGAAGAAGCAAGTGAGTATCAACGGATATGACCGTTGATCCTCCGTGCGCAACAACCGGGCGATCCCAACGATGGCCACCAGGGCGAGCGGTGTGTAGACGAACCACCCCTTGCGGAAACCGAAGAGTCCTTTGAGCACGTGCGGGTGCGCAAAGTCGAAGGTCTCACCCCCGTAGGTGTAAAAGAGGAAGGACCCTGTCGTGACTTTCCAATAGACCAGTTGCGGGACCACACAGAGGAACGCGAGCGTAGCTGCGGCCAACAACTGCGGCAGGTGTGCGCGAAGAAGGCGAGGGCCATGGTCCCGTAGCCGCCAGCAAAGCGGGATCAGGACGAAGAGCGCGCAGGTAGGCCTGGCGAGCGACGCCAATCCGATGCAAGCGCCGATAGCCAGTGCCGCACCGAGCGTGGGCCGCGCGTACCATCGGTCCGTGCGTTCGATGAGCAGCGCGCACAGGAAGAACAGGAAGGGGTGGCTCATACCGCCGGCGAAGGAGGAATAGAAGAACAGGTTGGTGCCCAGCCCGAGCGCGAGCACCACGAACGCTGCGGGCGGATCTTCGACATGGCGCCGCAGGAAGCGCACAAGAACGAGCAGCCCCGACCATGGCCAGAAGGCGGAAGCGAGCGCAATAGCCAAGTGGTACGGGGGTGAATATCCGTCAGCTTCCCCAGGTGAGAACAACAGGCACCATCCGTGCGCGACCAGGAAGAACGGCAGCTCGAACGCCGCCGTGCCCATGGAGTATTTGTTGCAGAACTTCCCGGTACTTTCAACGAAAAAGGCACCTTGCCCGAAGCGGTAGTTATTGGGCAACGTTGCCGTAGGAATACGGTCCAAGAAATTGAGCTGCAGCGGATCCCCGTGGATCAGTGCTGCTGGGAGGTAGAGGTAGTAGCCGTCCGTATCCCACTGCAGGATCTCGCGGTGGTTCCAACGGCGCACGTTAAAGGTGACCCAGACAGCCGCGATAAGGAAAACGCAAGCCGCAGCCGTACCGATCGGCGAACGTTGAATGAACGGTACAACTCGGGGCAGCACTGGCCAAAGATGCGCGCTACACGCTCTCAGCGAGGGGCACCACCGCCATCTGCTTGCGCTTCAACGGTTTCAGGTCGGTCATGGCTTCGCGGATGCTTGCGCGCAACGCCAGCAACATGCGGTCTTTCAGCGCGTGGCGATAGGTGACTGTACTGATCTCGCGCACGGGCACAGGCGGAGCGAATTCGCGCAGGCGTGCTTTCTGCTTGCCGATCATTTCCAGTGCGGCGAGTTCGGGGACGATGGTGAGCCCGCCCTGTGTATCCACGATGCGGAGCAGCGAACCGATACTTCCAGAGACATAATGCAGGTGTGTGTCTTCCGCACTCCGCTTGCGTAGTTCGCAAAGGTTCATCACCTGGGTGCGCAGGCAATGGCCCTCTTCCAACAACCACAGCCGGTCCGGGTCGATGTCGGTGGGCAGCACATACTTCTTGCGGCCGAGGTGTTGATCCTTGCTGGCATAGATGAGGAAGCGCTCATGGAACAGCGGTTCTTCGCGCAGGCCCGGAACGCTGAGCGGCGTGGCCAGAATGCCCACATCGATCCGTTCTTTGACCAGCGAATCAACGATCGCCGCGGTGGTGAGCTCGCTGATCGTCACCTTGAGGTGCTTGTGCTTCTTCAACAGTCCGGGCAAGAAGAGCGGGATCAAGTACGGCGCCAGTGTGGGGATGATACCGATGCGCAGTTCGCTCCGTCCGACTTGGGCCCCTTTCGCCACCGATCTCAAACGGGTGGTTTCCAGCAATACGGCGCGCGCCTGCTCTACGATCTCGGTACCGATGGCTGTCGGCACCACGGGCGGTTTGGTGCGGTCGAAGAGGGTCACGTTGAGTTCCTCTTCGAGCTTCTTCACCATGCTGCTGAGCGTGGGTTGTGTAACGAAACAGGCCGCCGCCGCCTTGGCGAAACTGCGATGCGTGTCGATCGCGACGATGTACTCGAGTTGCTGCAGGTTCATTGGATGTTTCGCGAGCCCCGACGTGTCGGGGCATTTAGCGCCAGCGGACTTACGCAGGGCGCGAAGCGATCGAGGAAGCGATCTGTCATCAAGTTCCGATCATACACGGTCTTTCGGTGCGCGAAGCGATCCGTAATTTTACGGAACCATCATTGACGCTGTCTATCGAAAGATAGAAATATTCAGTTTGGGCTATGGGCTGACGACGGTCACTTTTGGGAGATCTAGCTACAACCACTTTCGGACCCTTACCTTCAGCGGGACGATCAACGACGAACAACATGGACAACGAGAAAGATCTGGCCACGAATGCGAGTGACGTCGGCCAACAAGCGAACGGTAGCGGCAAATGCCCGGTTATCCACGGTGCGATGCGCAACCCTGTGGCGGGTCGGGGTACTGGCAATAAGGATTGGTGGCCGAACCAGCTCAACTTGGGCATCCTTCACCAGCACACCCCGGGATCGAGCCCGATGGGCCCGGACTTCAACTACGCCGAGGCGTTCAAGAAGCTGGACTACCCGGCACTGAAAGCGGACCTCACCAAGTTGATGACCGACTCTCAGGACTGGTGGCCAGCGGACTGGGGCCACTACGGTGGTCTTATGATCCGGATGGCATGGCATGCGGCGGGCACCTACCGCACGGCCGATGGTCGCGGCGGAGCGAGCACAGGAAACCAGCGTTTCGCGCCGCTGAACAGCTGGCCGGACAATGGCAACCTGGACAAGGCGCGCCGCCTACTCTGGCCCATCAAACAGAAGTACGGCAACAACATCTCTTGGGCCGACCTCTTCATCCTCGCGGGAAACGTGGCGCTGGAGAGCATGGGCTTCAAGACCTTCGGATTCGGTGGCGGACGAGCTGACATCTTCCAACCCGAAGAGGACATTTACTGGGGCGCTGAGATGGAGTGGTTGGCGACGAGCGACAAGCCGAACAGCCGTTACTCCGGCGATCGCGATCTGGAGAACCCGCTGGCCGCCGTGCAGATGGGTCTGATCTACGTGAACCCACAAGGGCCGGACGGCAACCCCGATCCCGTGGCCAGTGGTCGCGATGTACGCGAAACCTTCAAGCGCATGGCGATGAATGACGAAGAGACCGTCGCGCTGACCGCAGGTGGGCACACATTCGGAAAGATGCACGGTGCGGGTGATGCCGCGCTCGTGGGAGCTGAGCCGGAGGCTGCGGCGATCGAAGCACAGGGCTTCGGCTGGATCAGCGAACACGGCAGCGGCAAAGGCGTAGACACCATTACCAGTGGATTGGAAGGAGCTTGGAAGCCGAACCCGACCAAGTGGGACAACGGCTACTTCGACATGCTCTTCGGCTACGAATGGGAGCTGACCAAGAGCCCTGCTGGTGCGCATCAGTGGGTGGCGAAGGACTGCAAGCCGGAGCATATGATCCCGGATGCGCATGATCCGAGCAGAAAGCACCCGCCGATGATGACCACGGCGGACCTCTCCCTTCGTTTCGATCCGGCCTACGAGAAGATCGCGCGCGGTTTCCACAAGGATCCGCAAGCGTTCGCTGACGCCTTCGCCCGCGCCTGGTTCAAACTCACGCACCGCGACATGGGGCCGAAGAGCCTCTATCTGGGTCCCGAAGTACCTGCGGAAGAGCTCATCTGGCAGGATCCGGTACCTGCTGGAAGCGTGATCGATGCCGGCGACATCGCGGCGTTGAAGGGCAAGATCCTCGCTTCAGGCCTGAGCGTGGGTGAACTCGTAGCGACGGCCTGGGCATCGGCATGCACGTATCGCGGTAGTGACAAACGGGGCGGTGCGAATGGCGCGCGCATCCGATTGGCACCGCAGAAGTTCTGGGCTGTGAACGATCCTGCACAGCTGGGCAAAGTGCTCGGAGCGCTGGAGACCATCCAGAAAGAGTTCAATGTCGGCGGTAAAGAGGTGTCGATCGCCGACCTGATCGTGCTCGGTGGAAGCGCTGCGGTGGAAAAGGCCGCCAAGGACGCCGGTCACACCATCGCGGTACCATTCAAGCCGGGCCGTGGGGATGCTTCGCAGGAGCAGACCGATGTGGAGAGTTTCTCCGTGATGGAGCCACAGGCTGAGGGCTTCCGCAACTACCAGAAGAAAGCGTATCGCGCTTCGCCGGAAGAGATGCTCGTTGACAAGGCGCAGCTGCTCACGTTGAGTGCGCCGGAGATGACGGTGCTCGTCGGCGGGCTGCGTGTGCTCGGTGCCAATACAAGCGGCTCCAAGCATGGTGTGTTCACCGACCGCGTCGGTCAGCTTACGAACGACTTCTTCGTACACCTGTTGGATATGCGCAACGCATGGGCGCCAAAGTCTGGTGAGGATGGCATCTACGGATCGCACGACCGCAAGACCGGTGACCGCAAATGGACCGGAACGCGCGTGGATCTGGTCTTCGGCTCCAACTCGCAACTGCGCGCCATTGCCGAGGTATACGCGCAAGCCGACGCGAAGGAGAAGTTCGTGAAGGACTTCGTGAAAGCGTGGGCAAAGGTGATGGACCTGGACCGCGTTTGATCGTGCTGAACTGATTGAACGGGCTGCTCGCAGGGGCGGCCCGTTCTGCTTTTGCAGCAGCGAGCACTCTTTGTGCGTTCACCCACTTGGCCAGTTCCAAGCCTGGGGCGGCCAGCTAACTTGCCCGCGCTGGTCCGCACACGGACCATTACCTTCATGACGGAACCAATTGCAGGTCGATCGTGGTCCGGGCGCATGCTCGAATGGACGGGTGATGCCCGTTTCTGGATCGCGGTTTTCGCAGTGATCCGGCTGGTCGGAATTTCGGACCCGCCCATGGAAGTCGGCCATGCTTGGCGGCAGAGCCTCACGAACATGATCGCACGCAACCTGGTGGAGATGGATCCCTCGTTGCTGTATCCGCGTGTGGATCACATGGGCGGAGGTCCCGGGATCATCGGTGCGGAATTCCCCTTGTTGAACGGGATCATCGCGCTGATGAGCATGGTTTTCGGCCCGGCGCCTTGGTACGGACGCCTCATCGTTCTGGCCATGTCGTCCATCGGTACAATATATTTCAACAAGCTGGTCACGGTGCTGTTCGACCGGCGGATGGCTTTTTGGGCGACGTTGTCTTTGCTCGCGTCGCTGTGGTTCGAGTTCTCGCGCAAGATCATGCCGGACGTCTTCAGTGTTTCCCTGGTTATCGTTGCCTTGTACCATGCGATGCGCTACCTGAAAGAAGGTGGCGTGCCTCGGCTCCGATTGTTCGCGGTGCTCGCGACACTCGGGGGTTTGAGCAAGATGCCAGCGCTATGCCTCTGTGCCGCGCTGATCGTGCCGGTGCTCTCTGACCGGCTGCCGCCGCGTCGCCGCTGGGGGATGGTCACCGCCGGAATTCTCGTCCTGGTCATCGTGGCCACATGGTATTTCCATTGGGTACCTTACCTCGTGGACACGTGGCACAACCAGCTCTACTTCCCGCGGGACCTGTCGCGCGGGGTACGCGAATTATGGGCAAGCGGTGCGCTCACCGCCGAAATGTTCTGGTTCCATGCGTTCCGGTCCTTTGTCGCGTTCGGCGTCTTTCTTTTCGGGCTTTTCCTCTTGGTACGGGTTCATCGGGGGCCGGTGCTCTGGAGCTTCCTGCTCATCACGTTGGTGTTCGCCTTCTTCATGGTGAAGGCTGGGGATGTTTTTTCCAACCACGGCTACTATATGGTGCCGTTCGCGCCGGTGATGTGCGTGGTGTGTGCGATCGGTGTCGATCGCTTGCCCAAGCGCTGGCCCGTGTTGGTGATCGCGGCGATCTGCGTGGAGGGTGTCGCCAATCAAGCCTACGATCTGGTGATACCGGAGAAGCGGAACTATCTCTTCCGCGTGGAAGCGTTGGCGGACCGCTTCACAGGGCGGAACGACCTGGTGATCGTAAACGGGGATCTGGATCCGCAGTGGATGTACTACCTGCATCGCCGAGGCTGGTCGATCAGCGATGACCGATGTGATGACGCGCTGGTCAGGGACAGCCTTGTGCGCGCGGGCGCGACCTGCCTGTTCAAGTTCGGGAAGGTGCTCACGAACCCTGATGGACTACCGGTACTATATACCGATGATCACGTGCTGGTGCTGGGTCTCCGATGAGAAACGATCGGAGGGTCAGGGGAACGGGGTGAGGTCCTCCCATGTCGATCGCCCCCAGATCTCCCAATAGCGTTGGCACGTCATGCTGTCCCAATGCAGGATCGTCTGCGTGAATTGATCCTGCTGGAAACGGTTGAGCGTGATACCGGCCAGAACGAGGATCGCGAATGCGGGACCGGTCAGGCGCCGATGCTTGGTGAGACGTTGGGCCAGTATGGCCAGTGGAAGCGCCAGTAGCGCCAGCGACCCCACCAGGGGCCTGCACCCGAATCCTCCGCCATACCACCAGGAGGACCAGCTGAACGTTATGTATATGGCAGGCAGGAAGAAGAGCGCGATCGGCCATGCGAACTTGCGCCAAGGGGGCCTGGCGAACATGAGCCCCAGCCCCGCGAAGCCCAACAATACCAGTGGTGAATAAATGATCCATCCCTTGCGGTAGCCGAATAGACCTTCGATGATATGCGGATCCGCCCAATGGAACCCTTCGCTTTCGTACGACCAGTACAACCATTGACCGGTGGCGGCTTTCCAGTAGATGGTCTGCGGAAGCAGCAATGTGGCGGCGCAAAGGATCGCCAGGAGCACATGGCCATGGAACCTGCTGAGCATGGCCCATCTGGAACGCTGATGATCGGGTATCGGCCAAAGCAAGGGAATGATCACCAGAATGAGGTCCACTGGCCGGATCAATGTGGCAAGGCCGATCGCAAGGCCCAGGGTGGCCGCCTTGAATGCGGAAGGTGAACGGTACCAGGCGTCCGTGCGTTCAAGCGTCAGGCTGAACAGCAGGAAGGAAAAGCTGTGGGGCATCCCGCTGTCCACAGTAGAGTAGAAGAACAGGTTCGTTCCGGAACCCAGGATCAACAAGGCCCATGCGCACGCCTGATCGGTAACGTACCGGCGCAGGAACAGACCCAGCACCAAGAGACCGAAGAAGGTGGAGGCGACCGCAGAGAAAGATACCATCAGTTGGTAAGGAGCCGAATAGCCGTCGGCGATCGCCGGGTCGAAAAGCAGGCAGTACGCATGGGCACAAAGGAAGAGTGGCAATTCACAGATCGCGACGCCACAGGTGACCTTCAGCACATGATGCCCCGTTACCTGAACCAGATGCACTCCGTGGGCCATCTGTCCTTGGCCCGGGTGAAGCGTAATGCTGTCGAGCGCGGCCACGTAACCCAGATCCAGCGGTTCACCATGGATGAAGGTGGCGGGCAGGTAGTGGTAGTACGTTTCGATGTCGAAGTTCAGCGTGCGCTGGTGCTTCCAGTAGCCCAGGTTGAGCACCTCATCCCCTGCGGTGATCAGGAAGATCACGGACACGAGCACACTCCAGAACCGATGGGTCCAGGAGCGCGTGTTCGAAGGGGGGCTGGTCACGGGTTTCGCGGCCAAGTTCGCGCTACTTCGGTGCCTTCCAATAGATCCACGCGCCAATAAGGGCGAAGACCACGTTGGGCGTCCATACGGCGATGAAGGGATCCAACCCGGCATTCGTGGCGGCCACATTGCTGAGTTTTCCCAGGAAGATGAAGACCAGGATGAGCATCACCCCGAGCACCAGGTGGACGCCGGTACCGCCACGCACCTTGCGACTGGCCACGCCTACACCGATGAGCGTGAACACGAAAGTGGCGAAGGGCGCAGCGGTGCGTTGATGTTGTTCCACCTCATAGTAGGCCACTGTACTGCCGCCGCGCATCTTCTCGGCCCGGATGAACGCGGCGAGCTCATGGCGGTCCATGGCACCGGCTATCGCGAGCCGCTGGCCCAGATCGCTGGGCTTGAGGGGGATCAGCGTGTCGAGCCGTTCTCCACGCTCCAGCCGTTCCTTGGCCGTGGAAGGCGCCAAGTTGCTGCCATCGGTTCCATCGGGCGGAATGATGCGCAGCTTGTAGTCGAAGAGCTGCCACTTCCCGGAAATGGAATCGAAGATCGCGCGCTCCGCTTCGAGTTTCGAGCGTATTTCGCCATGCTCCCAGCGCACGATGCTCATACGGTTGGCTGTGCGGCTCTTCATATCGATGCTCTCCATGTACACGATCACATTCTCCTGTATTTCGCGTAGCAGGTGCTTGTCGTTGATGTCGTACGGGTTCCAGATGTGCGCTTTCTCGAAGGCGAGCCGTGTGCGGTTGGCGGAGGGCAGCAGGAACACGTTCACATACAGCGAAACGATCGTGAGGAAGGTGGCCGCGATGAAGTAGGGGCGCACGAAACGGGGGAAGCTCACACCGCTGCTGAGCATGGCGATCACTTCACTGCGCCCGGCCATGCGGCTGGTGAAAAGCAGCACCGCCAAGAAGATGAAAAGCCCGCTGAAGAAGTTGCTGTAGTACAGCACGAAGTTCACGTAGTAGTCCAGCGCGATCTCCTTGAATGTCGCATTGCTGGAGGAAAAATCCTCGGTCTTCTCGCTGATGTCGAACACCACGGCGATGGACATGATCAGCACCAGCAGGAAGAAGAAGGTCCCGAGGAACTGTTTGATGATATAGCGGTCGATCGTCTTGAGCACGGGTGTGAAGATCGGGGGTGCGTGGAATAAGTGACTGTCTTATGTCCGATGTCTTATGCGGCGCGCATCAGGCATAAGACATCGGACATAAGACAAGCAATACCTCTGGCTCCACCTTCGGAACTACCCCGTGATCCGCGTCTTCACCATCGGCAACAGTCCTGCCTTCCAATCGGAAAACGACCCATCGAGGATCTTCTCCCGTGCCTCCTTCATCAAGGCCACATAGAACGCGAGGTTGTGCAAACTGGCGATCTGCAGGCCGAGCATCTCATTGGTGACGAAGAGGTGCCGCACCAATGCCTTGCTGTACGCCTTGTCTACCCAGCAGGTACCGTCGGGGTCGAGCGGGCTGTGGTCATCTGCCCAGCACTTGTTCTTGATCTGCACAACGCCGTTCCGGGTGAAGAGCATTCCGTTGCGGCCGTTGCGGGTGGGCATCACGCAATCGAACATATCGATGCCGATGGCCATGTTCTCCAGCAGGTTCCACGGGGTGCCCACGCCCATCAGGTAGCGCGGCTTGTCCTTCGGCAAGATGTCGCAGCACAGTTCGGCCATGGCGTACATCTCCTGTTCGGGTTCGCCCACGCTGAGGCCGCCGATCGCGTTGCCGTGCGCGCCCTGCTTGGCGATGTATTCACTGCTCAGCTTGCGCAGGTCGGGAATGGTGCTGCCTTGAACGATGGGGAACAGCGCCTGCTCGTACCCGTACTTCGGTTCTGTGGAATTGAACCGCGCGAAACAACGGTCCAACCACCGGTGCGTGCGGTGCATGCTGTCCGTGGCATACTTCACCTCGCACGGCCACGGCGTACACTCATCGAAGGCCATGATGATGTCCGCGCCGATGCTGCGTTGGGTGTCCATCACGCTTTCCGGGGTGAAGAGGTGACGGCTGCCGTCGATGTGGCTCTGGAACTTCACGCCCTCCTCGGTGATCTTGCGGATGTCGCTGAGCGAATGCACCTGGAAGCCACCGCTGTCGGTGAGGATCGGCCCGTCCCAACCGTTGAACTTGTGCAGCCCGCCGGCGTGCTCCAGCACCTCCGTCCCGGGCCGCAGGTACAGGTGGTAGGTGTTGCTGAGCATGATCGGCGCACCGATGTCCTCGCGCAGCTCGCGCATGTGAACAGCCTTCACCGCGCCCAAGGTGCCCACCGGCATGAACACGGGCGTGGGTACGATTCCGTGGTCCGTGTGCAATTCGCCCGCGCGGGCCTTGCTTTTCGGATCGGTGGTGAGGAGGGAGTACTTCATCAGGGTACCAACTTCACGAGTGCATCGAGCTCCTTGGCCGAAAGCGACTCCGATTCTGACTTGTCGTATATGTCCAGCAGATAAACGGTGCGCCCCGTGACCTTCACGTAGCTGATAACACGGGCACCGCCGCTCTTGCCCTTGCCTTTGGAAGTGATCGCGAGCCGGATCTTGAAGCAGTTGTTGCCGAGCGCGGTACCGGTGAACGGTTCTTCAGCCAGCTTGTCCACAAGACCGGCAACATCCTCCTTCAACGATCGGTATTTCTTCGAAAGGCGCTTCAGGTCGCGGATGAACGGAGCGAGCGCCTGGACCTCATAGCTCATCCAGCACCCGTTTCATGGGAACGGCCTTGCGTCGTCCTTGCTTGATCTCGTGCAGCTCAGCGATGGCCTCCAGCATGTTGCTCACGCGCTGCGCCTTGCCTTTGGTGAGCGGCATCACCTTGGCGAAGGAGATGCTCTCCAAAAGACCTTGCATCAGTTTCGCTTTGTCCTTCGGGACGGAAACGAGGAAATCCATGGTTCAAAGGTAGGTGGCTGTTCTGGTCCCGCATTGGCCCGCTTACTTTGTGGAGCACAAGCACATCAGACCGGAACGGATCACACGCCGATTGAGATGAGGATAGCGGAGGACGTACGTATCAAGAAGGCCGCTTACAAGGGCGACTATGTGATCCGCTTCGAGTTCACGGATGGTCGCATCGTGGACCTCGATTTCCATCCGCTCCTGAACGATCCGGGACAGAATCCGATGACGCGACAATTCTTGGATGTGACCCGGTTCAAGAAGTTCAGCATCATGAACAAGCTGGACATCGAATGGGAGGACCATGAGATGGCCTTCCCGTTCGCCACCCTCTACGCAGGCGATTTCCGCGTGCATTGGGACGGCAAGAAGTATCCTGGTCCAGCCAAATTCAAGGCGGGAAGGATCGCGGCGTGAGCCTCTGACCAACCCAAGACCTGTTCACCGGGTTCCCACCCTGACCATTTCGGCGCGAGGTTCAATGGTATCAGGGGATGGTCGCAGGTAGGCTTCGATGTAAAGTGAGTGCGGATCGAAACTGAAGCTGTCGATGACCGAACTCTTTAGCACGGAGGTCGAGATGCCCTGGAAACGGATGATCGTGTCCTTCCGCATATCACAATAGCTCAGAGCCAAAGCGTACGGGGCGAAGTCGTTTTTGCGGGTCTCGACAGGCACCCACAGCACACGACCGGTGGGAATGTCCCAGCCGACGATGTGGTCGTATTCAATGGCGCTCGATCCGGATTTCGACAACGCCAGGATCGCTTGACGATCCGTTGCGCAAACCATCCAAAGGAACAGGCAGCTTTCCGATTCACCGATGAATTTGGGAACGAAGTATGCACGGTATTCGAGCACATTCGGCATGCGGAACGAACCCATTAGTGGACCACTGCTCCATTGCAGGTGGAGGTCGCGATACTTGGTCGAGTCGTTCTTCACGAGGTACTCGATCCGCCAGCCGGTGGAGGTGAGCGTATCGGTTGGCCAACCTCCCGGATGTGCATACGCGGTGTCGCTCGGGTCGAGGGGGATGAGGTCGGCATCGCCAGGGGTCAGACCTGGGTGACCCTGTGGTTGATTGCAGTCCCTTCATGCTCGCGCAGGGTCACCGCCTCGGGACCCTGCGCTCAGCCCCCTTCCACGCCCCCGCTGTTCATAACTGCCATGCCCCGTCACCGTGCGCGGAAGGGGTCCCGATAGCTTCGCCCCAACACCCGCGCACGTTGCGGGGCCCCTTCGTGTTCGCCCTCATCGCACCTTACGTCCTCTACACCCTCATCGGGGCGCTGGTCATCCTGGCCTTCTTTCACTTCGTGATCTTCAGCCGGTTGGCGTTCAAGCATCCGAAGGTGGAACCCGACCGGTCGGTGCCGGTGAGCATTGTGATCTGCGCGCGCAACGAGAGCAACTCCCTCCAGCAGTTGATCCCCTTGATGATGGACCAGGACCACGAGGAGTTCGAAGTGGTGGTGGTGAATGACCGCAGCGAGGACGATACTTGGGAGATCCTGCAGTGGATGAAGCCGAACTACCCGAAAATGCGGCCGGTGAACATCCAGGCCGACGAGAAGTTCAGCTACGGGAAAAAGATCGCGCTGGGCGTAGGTATCCGCAGCGCCAAGCACCCGCACGTATTGTTGACGGACGCCGATTGCATGCCCGTGGGCCGGGATTGGATAAGCACCATGTGCGCGGGCTTCCGCAATGGCAAGAAGGTGGTCATTGGTTTCAGTCCGTACGAGAAGACCGGTGGGCTCACCAACCTGGTCGAGCGCTTCGATGGCATGAGCAAGGCCGTGCAGTACATCAGCTTCGCGCAGGCCGGCTTTCCGTACATGGGTGTAGGGCGCAACCTGGGGTACACGCAGGATACCTTCCTGGGCGCGAAAGGCTCGCGCAAGCACACGGCGCTCATGAGCGGGGATGATGACCTGTTCATCAATGAGGTGGCCCGCGCGAAGAACACGGCCGCCGTCGCGGATGGCCGATCCTTCATGACCACGCGGGGCACACCTGACCTGGCGACCTGGATCCGCCGGAAGCGCCGCCACTACACCACCGCGCGCTTCTACCGCTTCGGACATCAGGTACTGCTCACGTTGTTGCCGTTGGCGCGGCTGCTGTTGTGGGCAACGGTGGTCTATCTGCTGCTCACCGGCCATGTGCAGCATGCCCTCATCGGCGTGGCGCTGGAACTGTTGGTATTCTTGCCGATCCGCATGATGGCGATGCATCGCCTCGGTGCGGGCGGCATCATTTGGCTCACACTCCCCCTGGAATGGCTGTTCCTACTTTTGGAGCCCGCGCTGTACCTCAGCACGCTCCTGATAAAACCCCGCCGATGGAAGTAAGCGAGAACCTCAGCGAAAAGGCCGTCTATGACCTGGCCCTTGTACGCCGTGCGGTGGACAAGAAGGACCAGAAGGCGTACGCCGAACTGATGTCCCGTTACCGCGATTCGATCTACTTCATGTTGTTGAAGATGATCAACAATAAAGACGATGCGGAGGACCTCACGATCGAGGCGTTCGGCAAGGCCTTCAACCGGCTGCACCAGTACACGCCGAACTACGCGTTCAGCACGTGGCTGTTCAAGATCGCGTCCAACAACTGCATCGACTGGATCCGCAAGCAGAAGAAAAAGCTCCTGAGCATCGACGCGCCCATCGGCACGGATGATGGTGACGAGATGCACATCGAGTTGAAAGGCACCGGCCCCGACCCCGCCGATGTCGCCATCCGCAACCAGAAGAACGAGGTGATGCGCGAAGTGGTGGACAAGCTGAAGCCGCGCTACCGCCAATTGGTGGAACTGCGCTACTACCAGGAATACAGTTACGAGGAGATCGCCACAGAACTTGACCTACCGCTCGGTACAGTGAAGGCCCAGCTTTTCCGCGCACGCGAATTCCTGCAAGGCCTGCTCGAACAGCGCAAAGACACGATCTGATCGTGGCACAGGCTCCCAGCCTGTGGAGAGTGAAAATGTGGCACCGGCTTCCAGCCGGTGGAGGGTGAATGTGGAAAGACTGACCGTTCGCTCTTGTACCGCGGAAAATGTGAGAACCGCGCTTCCAGCGCAATGAGCGCAACCGAAATCCTGAACAATGGAAACGGGCTCAGAGATCATCCAGAAATACTTCCCCGACCTGTCAGCGGAACAGCGCACGCGTTTCGAGCTGCTAGGCCCGCTCTACCGTGAATGGAACGAGCGCGTGAACCTGATCTCGCGCAAGGACATCGAACACTTGTACGAGCGGCACGTGCTCCACTCACTGGGTATCGCCAAAACGTACGCGTTCAAACCCGCTGAACGCGTGATCGACGTTGGCACCGGTGGCGGCTTCCCACTCGTTCCGCTGGCGATCCTGTTCCCGGAAAGCACCTTCCATGGCATTGATGGCATCGGCAAGAAGATCATGGCCGTGCAGGGCGTCATCGAAGGGCTCGGTCTTGCGAATTGTACCGCTGAACAAGTGCGCAGCGAGGACCACAGATCCCGCTACGACATCATCATCAGCCGGGCGGTCACCACGCTACCCGAATTCATCCGCGCCACCAAGCACCTGGCCGGTCGTGCTCCCCTCTCCTCGGGAGAGGGGCCGGGGGTGAGGTCAAAAGGCACCATGCTCTACCTGAAAGGCGGAGACATCATGGACGAGATCGCTCCCGTGCGCGACCGTGTGCGCGTGCATCATCTGCGCGAGTTTTTCACCGAGGAATTCTTCGAGACGAAGAAGGTGGTGGAAGTAGGGATGTGAGCGGAACCATCAGGCTTCGCTCAATTGCATTCGGCTCAACGAGTGGTACAGCCCGCGTGTATCCGTGATCAGATCATCATGCGCCCCGCTTTGGACTATGGTGCCCTTGTCCAACACAAGGATCCGGTCCGCATTGCGCACGGTACTCAGCCGGTGCGCGATCACGATGCTCGTGCGCCCCTTCATCAACTTGTCCAAGGCATCCTGCACGAGCTTCTCACTCGCGGTATCCAGCGCACTGGTCGCCTCATCCAGTATCAGGATCGCGGGATCCTTCAGCACGGCACGCGCGATGGCCACGCGCTGGCGCTGCCCTCCGCTCAGTTGGATACCGCGGTCGCCAACGACCGTGTCGTAGCCCTGCGGGAATGAAGCGATGAACTCGTGCGCATTGGCTTTGCGCGCAGCGTCTTCGATCTCTACGTGCGAGGCTCCTGGCTTACCATAGGCGATGTTCTCGCGGATGCTTCCACCGAACAGCAGCACTTCTTGCGGCACGATGGCCATTCGATCCCGCAGGGCGTGCAGGTCGTATTCGCGGGCATCCACACCATCGATCGTAACACGTCCAGCAACGGGTTCATAGAAACGCAGGATGAGCGAGGCGATCGTGCTCTTGCCCGCGCCGCTAGGTCCAACTAGTGCTACACGTTCACCCGGCCGAACCGTGAAGTCCACATCCTTGA
>JANOPI010000489.1:0-19843 GCA_031421755.1 Flavobacteriales bacterium
AACCCCAAGGGTGCCAGCATCGCCCATGCCGCTTTGAACTGGTCAGCCTTCAATCCGGATGCGATGAGGAGTCGCGTATGCTCCGGAACATCCACGCCGAGCTTTTTGATGCGCCGGTTGCTGCGCACATGGTCCACGATACGCTGGCGCAAGGCCGCGATCGTTCCTTTCTCGTTCAGGTCGATGTAGATGCACTTCTTGTCCTCGGTGTGCGCCATGCCGCTCAAGGTCAAGCCGAACGGCGGATAGCCCGCGGATCCTCGTTCGATGGCGTCCGTCAGCGGGCCTTCGTATTCCGGTGGCAGCTCCGCGCCGAACAAGGTGATCCCCGGCATCTGGTACGCTTCATCGAATTTCCCGATGCGCTCGCGAAGCGTTTGCCGCCACTCCATTACCCGGGCTGCCGCATGGCTTGCCGGATCGACAACCAGCC
Organism: Flavobacteriales bacterium; assembly: GCA_031421755.1. Taxonomy (GTDB): domain Bacteria; phylum Bacteroidota; class Bacteroidia; order Flavobacteriales_F; family PHOS-HE28; genus PHOS-HE28. Next base: position 434 of record JANOPI010000489.1, read on the forward strand.
GGTACTGGCAGGTGTAGACCAGCGTGTCGAATAGCGCCAAGGCGTCGTTGGTGGACTTGCGGGGCATGGTCGATCGGCTGTGCAAAGGAACTTGTCCGGAACGGCACGGACAACCAGGACCGACGACCTTGTCAACGATCCGGTGGGCGCAGGTCGAATTTCTCCGTCCTTACGTCCTTCATGTTCGCCCCGCGAAATCGGAGCCGGTAGGTACCTGGAGCCAGCGATCCATCACCGCCACTGCGGAAGTTGTAGACCCACCATGCTACCGGGATGGTGACCTGTCGGTCGGTCCAATCAGCCCAAGGCATGCCGCAATCGAGTTGCCAGTCGTGCATCGGCAGGCGCTCCACCCAGCCCGTGTCGATCAGCATTTCCACGGCCAGCAGCGGCGCCCCGCTCGCGCCGCCACCGTCGAGCATCACCCGGCCCGAGATCCGCACCTGCACCGTGTCGACGTGTACGCGTTCTACCTCCACCTTCTTCAAGCCGGGATGCTTGGCTATTTCCGCTTCCCACTGTTCCTGCGTCATGGGCGGGGGGGGAACGTAGGGTGCGGCGACTTGTTTTGGTGGTGGCGTTTCTCGATAGTGCCGCTCCAATTCCCGGATCAATTTCTCGTAGGACGCATCGTCCTCCTTGATCAGCTGTTCCGCGAGCGTCTTCGCTTCCGTTGCCGAGCGTTGTTCAGCGATCAGCTCTTCCATGTCGTATCGCCCTTCGCGGAAGCGCACCACTTCGGGTGTAGCCCGGTCCCAGCGTGCCCATGCGCTCTGTTGAAGCGCATCCGGATGTTCCGGCAGATCGATCCGCATGGTATCCGCACCCGCTACCACCATAACGTGGGAGGATGCCATTCCTTCCAGCGGAGCGTACACGATCCAGTTCGCGTTGCTGTCGATGAACAAGGGGCCGCCTTGCAGTGGCAACCGGACTTCCGGTTTGAGCCAGGTGTCATCAACCCCGACGTACGCCACGCGTTCCCGGTAGTGTTGGAACACTTCCGTCGTGAGAACGAACGGCTGCAAGGCTGTGTCATTTTCAGCAAGTGTGAAACAGAAGGACGGTGGTGCGGGCTGGGCGTGCGCACCAAGTGTGGCCAGTAGACCCAGCATCAGCAACATCCGAAGCGCGCTCATCGCAACTTCAGCGTGAACGTCTCTTCGATGCCACCTGCCGATCGGCGCACCAGATGATCGCCGATAGGCCAGTCCGTTACGTTCGTTGGCGTATCCATGTGGTCGCCTGCGGGCACATGAACGCGCTTCGTTCCTCCAGGGATCTCCGGTAAGTATGGTGCGAAGTCGATGATGTAGTCGGTGGTGGGTCCCACCGATGGAAAACGGACGAAGTGGGTCCCACAATACGCCGAACGTATCAGCCATGCATCCCGGTGATCCGTTTCGGGGCGGTCGAGGTCAACGGGTACATGGAGCTCCTGCGTACAGGTATCGTTATTCAACTGCGGAACCACAGCATCGTCTTGCAGCGCCTCGCTCCAGAGTTCATCGAAGAGCTCCGTCAGCTCAGTGGTTCGTGGGTCCCCGTTGGCCGCGCCATCAGGACCGAAAGGAGCACCGTTGCCGATGTAGCGGCCCGGCCGGAATGGTAGCACCACCGGCGGTCTTCGCCTGCAGTCGGTACGTACGCACCGGTCCATTACTTGCGCGGGAGGGGCGTAGAAGTAGGTGGTGAGTTCCACGACCATCGTATCCAGCCCTCGAACGACCGCCAAGCGCACCTGCGGATAGTCGAGACCTCGTGCAGGCGTGGACTTGAAGGCGGGCCTGTCACGTGCGAATAGCGGAAGAAGGCGTGTGCTTTGTTCGGGCAGGCCCCGGAGCGGATACTCCGGGACCATGTAGCTCCACCACATGCCCGATTGAAGGTAGTACACGCGATAGTCGCCCTGTAACGGCACCAGCGTGCTGCTGTCCTCCACGATCGTATACCGCGTCCAGTAGGGATCCTGGTCGGGATCAAGGCGCTGGGCCTGCGCACCGATGCTCACGAATAGCAGCAAGATGGTCGTTAGCCGCGTGCGCATGCAGGACGGTACACTGGGATTCGGCATCGGTTCACCTTCATTGGTTCTTTACCCGTCGCACACGTGATGAAAACATCGTTCTTTCGTGGAAAGATTGTCCTGTCCGTACCACAATATGCATGGGGAAGCACCCCGCATACATTGGCACAACATAACCCCACCCGAAGCTCTCCCATGCAACTACCGACCGAACCCATCGGCAGCGTGCCCCGCCCCGATGCCCTGATCAACGCCATCACCAGCGGTGCGAACGCCAGCGAAGTGCAACGCCTGCAAGCCGAAGCGCTCGCCGACACGATCAGCCGTTTTGAAGGCACCGGTTCTCCGGTGATCACCGATGGTGAGCAGTGCAAGTCGAGCTTCGCCACCTATCCGCTTGATGGCTCCGACCAGGTAGCGCCCGGCGGCATGCGCATCGATTTCGCTGATGGCCATCATCGCCAGCTGCCGCTGCTGACCAAGGGGCCGTTCCGCTTTGCTACCTACGCGGACAGTTACCTGGCCGAGGCACAGAAGCGCACTTCACTTCCGTTGAAGCAGGCCGTGATCTCCGCCTCCGCGCTGAGCCTGATCTATCCGGTGGAAGGTGTCCCCGGCTATCCGCGTGAGGCTTTCGTGGAGGACCTTGTTAACGAATGCGAGAAGGATATCCGCCGCTGCTTGGAACGCGGCGCCCACAAGGTCCAGATCGATTTCACCGAAGGGCGCTTGTCCTTGAAGCTCGACCCTTCTGGCGGTGTGCTGCAGTATTTCGTCATGCTCATCAACCAGGTCTGCGACCGTTTCAGTCCCGAGGACCAGAAACGGATCGGTGTGCATGTTTGTCCCGGGGGGGATCAGGATTCCACGCACAGCGCGGGCATCCCGTACGAGGATCTATTAGCGCAACTTTTCAACCTGCATGTGGGCAATTTCTACCTGCAACTGGCCAGTGAGCAGGACCGCAAAGGCGTACTCGCCGCGATCAAGAAGCACCTCCAGCCGCACCAGATGGTCTTCGTCGGCGTTATCGACGTGTTGAGCAAGAAGGTGGAGACGGCCGGTGAGGTGTGCGACCGCGTACTGGAAGCAGCACAGTTCATCCCCTTGGATCAGCTCGGTACCACGGACGATTGCGGTTTCTCTCCGTTCTGCGATGATGTGTCCACCACCCGCGATACCGCGTTCGCCAAGATCAAGGCCCGGGTAGAAGGTACGCGAATGGCGGTAGCAACACTCCAAGCGAAGACGTCCTCGGGCATCTGATCGTGGCTACAACAGCGTGGTGGCCGATGTGCTGGCTTCCTCCACTTTCCCGTCCAACAGCTTGATCGTGCGCTCAGCGTATCCCGCATCACGCAGGCTGTGCGTTACGATGATGACGGTAGTGCCCGCGTTGTTCAGCTCGGTGAGCAGGTTCATCACCTCTTCGCCCATGGCGCTGTCCAGGTTCCCCGTGGGTTCGTCGGCCAGTATGAGCTTGGGTGAGTTCACCACGGCCCTGGCGATGGCCACGCGTTGCTGTTGCCCACCGCTCAACTGCTGTGGAAAGTGCTTCGCACGATGCGCGATGTTCATGCGTTCCATCGCCGCCTGTGTGCGCTGCTTGCGATCGGCTTTGCCCATGTTGGTGTAGATGAGCGGCAATTCGATGTTCTCCGCTACCGTTAATTCATCGATCAGGTTGAAGCTCTGGAACACGAAGCCGATGGTGCTCTTACGTACCTCCGCACGTTTGCGCTCGTTGTAGCCGCTCACGTCCTCGCCGTTCACGAAGTACTGGCCGCTGCTGGGCGGATCAAGCAGCCCGATGATGTTCAGCAACGTCGACTTGCCGCAGCCGCTGGGGCCCATGATCGCTACGAATTCACCTTGGGCGATGGCGATGTCAACGGAGTTCAGTGCGGTGGTCTCCACGGTATCCGTTCGGTAGACCTTGGAGAGGTTTGTGGTTTTCAGGAGGCTCATGGTGCGTTTGTCCGGCGGGGCGGAGCAAGTAGTTGGTTGTACGTTGTCTGTTGTCGGGCTGGGCGTGGCCGGTGTCGTTTACAGCGTCGTATTGAGTGTAGGTAGCCGGACAACCGACTACTGAAAACCGAGAACGGACATTCATCAATAGTGTCACTGGATCACGAGTTCATCAGCATCATTGAACGCGTTGTACCTGCTGGTCACCACGCGGTCGCCCACCTGAAGACCTTCGATCACTTCGTACATGTCCGGATTCTGGCGGCCGAGTTTCACTATACGCTTCACGGCATTCCCTTCTGCATCCACAACGTACACCCACTGCCCACCGCTGTCTTGGAAGAAGGGGCCGCGTGGCAGCATCACTGCCTGCATGTCCTCGCTCAGTTGCAGGCGCACTTGGAAGGTCTGTCCACGGCGGATATCAGTGGGCTTTTCCGCTTGGAAGCGCAGGTCCACGTCGAACTCACCGTTACTGACTTCAGGGTATACTTTGAAGACTTCGACCGCGTGCCCCTTGCCAGCGTGGGTGAAGGTTCCTACGAGCCCGATGCCCACACGGCTCACATAGTGCTCAGGGATACGCGCGCGTACTTTGAAGCTCTCCAGCACGTCGATCTGCGCGATGCGCTCGCCCCGCTGCTTGGTCTGGCCGATCTCCACGCTCAGACCGCTGAGCTGCCCTTCGATCGGTGCTCTGATCACCAGGTTGCGGAGGTTCTCGCGCAGGAAGGCCAGGTTCTGGTCGATGAGCTCGAGGTTGTTCGTGATGGACCCCACCTGGCTGAGCCGGAACAGCGAATCGCTGCGCACGTTCGCCGCGACGAGCTTGCGCTTTTCACGCATGTACTCCAAGTTCTCCTTGTTGCTCAGGAAGGTGTTCTGCGCGAGCAGGGAGTCTTTCACCAGACGTGCGTCCACGTGCGCATCGCGCTCCAAACGCTTCAGGTCCTTGTCCAAGTTCAGCAGGTCGTCCCGCAGGCGCGTGGTCTGCTGATCCATCGCCAGTCGCGTGTTGCGCAGGTTGTTCTGCTGGTCCAGCAGCTGTGCTTCGCGATTGATCGCGTCCATGTGCAGCTGCGGATTGTTCAACTCGATGACGGCCTCGCCCGCATTTACCATGTGGCCGTCATCCACGAAGCGATGCTTCACCGTGCCACCTTCTAGTGCGTCCAAATAGACCGTCTGGATCGGTTGCACCGTACCCGTCACGGGGATGAATTCGCGGAACAGGCCCTTTTCCACCGTGCCCACCGTGATTTTCGCAGCCTCCACGCGCACCCGGCTCGTGGTGAACGAACTGCTCCAGAAGGCGATCACGATGAGCGCGATGCCACCAACGCCACCGAGCGCGATCATGCGCTGGCGGCGAGCGGGACGGGGGTCGATGGCGCGGTCCATGGGCACGAACGCCTGTGCTGACGGAACGCGAACGGGCCGCCGGACAAGAGGTCGTCAAATGTGGATCGGCGCCAATGGCGTGGCTAATGGAATGTGTGAAGCGGCGGGTGCTGTGACGAACGGTGAATGCGCACGGCGCGGGATGGTATCCTTGCAGGGCGATGGCCGCAGTCCTTACTGCCCGGCCAACCACCACTCCATATCATACCACCATGCACGTAAAAACCCTGCTCTGCTTCTCCGTACCGATCGCATTGGCCCTCGGTTGCACTTCACCTCCAGCCGAGGTCATGCCCCAAGAGCGGCCGTTCAACACCGCGGTGGTGAAGGCTGTGCTTGACAGCATGAACAAGGGATATGACGGCCGTTTCCGCGACAGTACCACCGCCTACTTCGCCGCGCGTTATACCGCCGATGCCTGTGTGATGCCCCCGGACATGCCACGGGTCTGCGGCATCGAAGGGATAACGCGCTTCTACTGGTTCAACGGGAACAGCCAGACGACCACGTTGGACATCAGCGGCGAGGAGGTGAGCGGTACCGGAAATGAGGTGATCGAAACGGGTGCATACCGCGTGATCGATGACGAAGGCACGGAACTCGACAACGGCAAATTCATCGCCACATACCGCAATGAGGGCGGCTCTTGGAAGGTGCATCGCGAGATCTGGAACAGCGACAGGGCGCGCCAGGCACCCCCTGCGCCATAGACCAGCCGGCCTGTTCAGAATTTCGCAGCGAGCGTCAGGTACCCTGAACGACCCATGCCCGGCAACAGGCCTGGCCCGGGGTACCCTCCCGCACGGCGGGTAGCATATACCTCGTTGGCCAGGTTGTTCACACCTAGCGTCATGTGAACATCGCGTGTGAAGGCCCAATCGATGTTCACATCCAATACGGTGTACCCGGGGAGCCATCCGGCCGTGGCCGCGGCATTCGGCACCTCCACGTTGCTGGCATCCGTGTAGACGCCATCAACGGCGTTCATCAGTACGGATCCCGTGAAACGCTTTTGACGCCATGTGAGCCCACTGCGCAAGGTCCAGCCAGGTGCGTATTCCACTTGTTTGTCCTCGATGCCACGCACAGGGTCTTCAGCCAGGGCCGGGTTCTCCCACCGCGTATACGTGGCGTCGTTGTATCCGTAGGAACCGAACACGGAAAGGCGACGATCCGCACCTCCGATGCCGACCAACCGGAGCAGGTCCGCTTCCCCATACGCTTCGATCCCTGCGTTCACCGAGGTCCCGATATTCGTTCGGTAGTTCACCCCGTCGCGTAACACGGTTCCGATGCGATCGTCGTACACCAACCGGTACCCGCCGATATCGAAGGTGATCCACTCCCCGATCTCCCCACGGTAGCCCAGGTCCAGGTTGTATCCGGAGGCATCACGCAGCCCCGGATCGATCACATCGGTGGTGGCCGAAGGAGTGAGGTCAGAATAGAGCACTGGCCGGTAACACTGGCTGTAGTTGGCATAGAAGCTGGTACGTCCGGTAGCCCGGTATTGCGCTCCCGCACCCATCAGCATGCGCTCACGTTGCCGTTCTCCGCTATCCACCGCACCATTGCCGCTCATGTTGATGCGTCCATCGACCCGCGAAACGATGTGCTCGATGCGGATGCCCGGTGTAATGCTCAGCCGGTCGCTCAACCGGAAGAGATTCTCCACGCAGAATGCGGCGTTCTGTGTGGTGAGGTCGAGCTCGCGTGCGAACGCTCCATCAATGGCGATATCCGCATCGGCCCCGGTACTCCCCGTGCCCTGCTGTCGGCGTCGTGTGGACGCGGCATAGGCACGGACCCCGAAAGCAAGCTGCGCATCCCGCTTCAGGAAGCGCCACCCCCGGCGAACGCGCACTTCAAGGCCACCGTTGCTGTACGCATCCCGGTCCACTTGGCGTGTCGCGTATTCACCCGTAGCACGGTTCACCGTATCCGGCAGATCGATCGCTTTGAGGAAGCCCACGCTGTTGCGCTCACTGATCGTGCCGAACAGATTCACATCCACAAGGGTGCGCGCATCCGGACGGAATTCCGCCGTGAGCGCCCCCGTGTGCCAGGGCAGCACCATCCAATTCCGTGCGCGGGAGGATGAACGCGGGTCTGCCGCGAACTGGGCATCCGTTAGTCCACCGGGCTGCTGGCTGCGCAGGTCCATCCGCGTGAACTGTGCGCCCAGCTTCAGCTTGTCACTCGCCCGGAATTCGACCGCTCCGTAAGCCGTGGTGGTGGAATAGCGGCTGTTCGCACGCCACCCTTCCGCTCCGCGATGATGCAGGTACGTGTAGTAGTTCCAGCGCCCTTTCGTCCCACCCAGCGCGTTGTAGGAATTCAGCGAGCCGAAGGATCCGATGGTCTGGCGCGTTTCGAAGGCCAAGGGCCGATCGGTCGCTCCCCGCTTGATCTGGAAGTTCACCAGGCCTCCGAATTGTGGACCGTAGGCCAGGGAAGCGGCGCCACGCACCACCTCGATGCGGTCTACCGCTTCCATGGGAGGGGTGTAGTACGCTTCGGGGTAACCGAACACGTCGGCGCAGATGTCGTGGCCATTCTGCCGCATGTTGAATTCCCAGGAACGGTTCGGGCTCAGGCCGCGTGCGGCGATGCCCAATTGCGCTCCGCTGCCATCGTTCTCCCATACGGTGAGGCCCGGGACTTTCGCGAAGACCTGTCGCGCACTGTTCATCGATAGGTCCGCGTTCTGGGCGCCCGGGTGGATCACCGTGGTGCGCTTGCCCGCCATGATCACCGCACCGCTCGTGTCCGCAAGTGCCCTGGCCATGTGCCGTGCATCAGCGATCACCTCCGCGGCCCGCAGTTCGCGCACCTGAACACTGTCTGTCGATTGTGCAGAAAGGCCGATGGGCACGAACAAGAGACACAAGGACATGAGCACGGTTCGGACGGCCGACAATGTCCGATCGGGTCGAGGAAGGGAGATGCTGATCATGGGCGCAAAGGACATCAGGCCCATTCGCCCAGGAAATCCCCCGATCGTGGTACGCCACGACCATACCACCAACATTCCGGTCTGGATGTCCCCATGGACATAATGCTGGTGGTCCCCTCGCCGGTTCGTCAGCAAGAATGACCTGTTCATCGGCGCATGTTCACAATTGCACAGGCGCCACTGGAACCGTAATACCGGCCCCGGTAGTTTGCGCCACCAGCAAGCTGGAACACCATGCGCCACCTCTTCTACGCGTCGCTCATTTTTCTCAGTTACACCGGCAACGCTCAATACGCCGGCCCGGAGAGTGTGGAGTACGACCCCGTGGGGGACCGCTATTTCGTGAGCTGCAATGACGACAACAGCATCAAGCAGCGCGCTCAGGACGGCACCGTGTCCGCGTTCGTGACCAATGCCGGGGGCTCCCCCTATGGGATCGAGCTCAAAGGCGATACGCTCTTCGCGAATGTTGGCGGTGTGATCCGGGGTTTCCTTACCAGTGATGGGAGCGAAGTGTTCGAATTGGACCTCGATGGCTCCTTCCTCAACGGGCTGACCACCGACGGCCATTTCCTGTACGCCGCTGACTTCGGTGATGAGAAGATCTTCAAGGTGGATCCTGATGCAGGTACGTTCACCACGCTCGTGGCCGCCACTACGCAAACACCCAACGGATGCGTGTACGACCCGGTGCTCGGGCGGCTGTGGGTGGCGTTCTGGGGCAGCAACGCGCGTATCAAGAGTTATGATCCGAACACGGGCGTAGAGTTGAGCACCTTCACTACGGCACTCGGCAACATCGATGGCATCACGCTCGATTGCGAGAACCGCATCCTCGTGGCCTCGTGGACACCGAACCGCGTCACACGCTTCGAGAACACCTTTACCGCGCCTGCGGAAACAGTCGTCGGTTCCGGGCTCAGCAGCCCGGCCGACATCGACTATGACGCGGTCCATGGCCGGGTATGCATCCCGAATGCCGGTACCAATACAGTGGTGGTTCCGGAAGTACAAGGCTGTGTGACCGGGATACGCGAAGAGGCCACCTACCGGACCATCAATGCGGTACCCAATCCCACGGATGGTCTAGTGCGCATCGATCTCGACTTCAATGAAGCGCAGTCCTTCATGGTGCTTTCAGAAGCCGGGCTGCTGGTGGCGAGTGGCACACTCAAGCCGGGCTCGCTCCTGGATGTGAGCGCCCTCTCCGCCGGTACGTATGTGATCGACTTCGGCAGGCTGAAGCGCTACGTGCGGCTGGTGAAGAACTGAATACGTTCCAAGACACGAGATGCACGCACCAACGTCGAGGGGGCGTGTCATGCGACTTGTGCCTTGACGCTTGCTACCCCCGACGGCTGTTCACGAAGCGCAGCCCCAGCAACCGGTCACACCGGAGTGAATAGTCCCGCACGTACACCAACACAAGGTAATCATTCTCCGTCTGGAAGTGCGAACCTTCAATGGTGGTGAGGTCCGGTTTCTCTCCACCGGCCGGCAGATATGCGTAGCTGTAGTTCACGAAGCCCTGCTTGATCTTCGCGCGCAGCGTGTATGCGTTCAGCTCCGGCATCCACACCATGCGGTATTCTTTCTGGCAACGGAAGTCGCTGAAGCCGCCGTACACGTAAAGATCGCCGCCTGAGAGCGGACCATCCAGCTTCAGGGTGAAATCAACCCAGGTGTAGTCCGCGCCCAGCGGGTCACCGTCCATCTGATCATTGCGTACGAAAAGTTTCCCGTTCAGGTCCGGCTCCTCCACATACACGCGGATGTTCCGCTTCTGGTCCGGCAGGAGGAATACCTCGTCCAGCCCGTCCGGTGAGCGGTCAATGCGTTGGATCTCGTTGGTGACGTAGCGCACGTTCTTCAGATCGTAGATCCGCCATTCGCTGCCGCCCAGGAAAAGTCCCTCCTTCGGGAAGTCGTACACCAGTTCGTTGTCGCGCAGAAACTTCGGCTTGAAGCCCGTGCGCGCATCATCCCACCGCATATTCTGCAGCACTGTAACGCTGATGTCGCTGAACGGATCGGTGACCTGGATGCCCGGGTACCGCACCACCAGCTCCACTTGCTGCGCGATGTCTCGTAATTCCACATCGCGGCTGGCTTGTATCGTGGCCTGCACGTCCACGCGCTGCTCGAAAACGAGGAAGCGGCGGGTGAGCACCAGGTCCTCCTCATCGTTGTTGCGGAAAACTTTCAAGAGGTAGTTGCCCGCTATGGTCGGTCGCATGAATTCGTTGGGAACCTCTACCGTGTACTGGATGAAAGCCTGCAGCGTCATCCGGCTTTGCTCAGCTGGTTGAACAAAGTCCATAGGCGAGCCCGTGATGTATTGGTTCGTCATCAGATCGCTCGGCCGCCAATGCGCGTCGCAATGCACGATGGTGTAGGACAGTTGCTCGGGATCGGGTTGCAGATCGTCGAAGCGCAAGACCAAGGGGTCTTGGGCACCGAGTTCCATCACTGGCGGGGCCAGCTCAAAGCCCTGCTTGAAGAATTGCACGGTTCCGATGGTCGGGCTGTAGACACGGTCCTCGCATACAAGTTCCTGCGGCGACCAATAGTCCGGTGCGCGCTCCGAAAGCGGCTGGGTCTCGGTACACGCAAGGACCAAGGCGAGCGGAAGCAGGTATGGCATGGGTCGCATGGAAAGGAAAAGCCGCTCCGGGAGCGGCTTCCATTGGCGGAGAGGGAGGGATTCGAACCCCCGGTACCCTTGCAGGTACTTCTGTTTTCGAGACAGACCCGATCGACCACTCTGGCACCTCTCCGATCGAAGGGCCGCAAAGATAGACGCACAATTCCGGCTGATATTTGTTCGCTTGTCGAAACCGTACAACGTGATGCGTAACGCCCTCTTCTTCGCGGCCTGCCTGCCTGTGTGCGCGGCGGCCCAGCCCTACGCCATTGGAAACCTGGCCCTTACCGTCTATGATGCAGGCCGCGATCGCGATATCGGGTGTGAAGTCCACTATCCAGCTACTGTAGCAGGCGATGCCACCCCTCTGATCGATGGCCAATTCCCCGTGATCTTGATCGGCCACGGTTTCGTGATGGGCACTGATGCCTATACCTACTTGTGGCAGCACTACGCTCCGCTCGGCTACATCGTGGTGTTGCCCACTACCGAAGCTGGTTTTGCCCCCGCCCACGCTGAATTCGGTGCGGATCTCGCCTTCCTCGCGGCTGACCTGCAGGCGGCCAACGACAGTGTTGCCAGTCCCTTCTATCAGCATGTGCTTCCGAAGGCTGTGCTGATGGGCCACAGCATGGGCGGTGGTGCGGCCTTCCTGGGTGCGGCGGGCAATGCAGCGATCACCGCGCTCGTGACCCTGGCCCCTGCGGAAACCAACCCCAGCGCCGTGGCAGCCGCAGCCACCGTGCAGGTGCCCACGCTCGTCTTCGCCGGAAGTGAGGATTGCGTCACCCCGATCCCCGATCATCAAGGACCGATGTACGATGCGCTCTCCATTCCATGCAAAGCCTTCGTGAACATCACCGGCGGTGGCCATTGTTATTTCGGTGATGACAGCTTCACCTGCTCCTTCGGTGAACTCACGTGCGGTCCCGATCTCACCATCACGCGCGAGGAACAGCACGACGTGGTAACGGACATCACCGATCTCTGGCTTTCCTTGCATGTCCAGGAAGATGTGTCCGCACTTTCTCCCTTGCTCGATTCCTTGTCCACCAGCGGAAGATTCACCGCGCAGACCACGTGCCTGTCCACAGGGGTAGCCGCGTCGTTCGCGTCAACTGATCAACTTCTTGTCTCCCTAAGTGCTGGTCAAGCGCTCGTGCAAGGCGCTCGCGCAGGCGAGCGGTTCGTCCTTCGGGATATCACCGCGCGCGTGCTCTGGACAGGGGTCGCCAACGGGACGACCATCACCCTTCCTATGCCTTGCAGCAACTCCATGTTCCTCATCGAGGCGCAAAGGGCTGAGCATACGCGCGTGGTCCGCGTGTTCCCTGTCCTTTGACCGGTCGCGTACCTTGGTCGCGTCATAACGCGGACCATGCGACGCATCCTTCTCGCGGCATCGCTCGCCACGGCTTCCTTGATCTGCGCGCAACGGCCGCTCTTCTCGGTGAAGAGCGGTTCGGTCGTCTTCGTCAGCGATGCCTCCATGGAGCGCATATCGGCCACCAACACCGCACCGAACGGCATACTCGATATCAAGGACCGCGACTTCGTGGTGCGCATACCGATGCGCGCGTTCAAGGGGTTCAATAGCACGCTCCAGCAAGAGCACTTCCATGAGAACTATGTGGAGAGCAGGTCCTTCCCCAACGCGCTCTTCGAAGGGCGCATCATTGAAGCGGTAGACCTCTCAACACCGGGAACGCATGAAGTGAGGGCCAAGGGCCGTTTCACCCTGCACGGCATAGCGCGCGAGCGGAATATCCCGTGTGTGATCGTAGTGGATCCCAAGAGCGTGACCGTGAGATGCGCCTTCGATATGCCCCTGGCGGATCATGGCATCCGCATTCCCCGTGTAGTGCAACAAAAGCTCGCCCCAGTGGTGCAGGTGAACCTGGACCTGCGGTTCGAACCCGCAGCCCCGAAATGATCCGCCTCGCCCTCATCGCGCTGATCGCATGGCTGGGCCGCTCTGTTGCGATCGCGCAGTATCCGCTGGTGCGAACGCTCCATGCCATGGACGGCCAACAGGGTGTGCTCGCCACCTGTATCGCACAAGACTCCCTCGGCCTTGTATGGCTCGGTGGCCCGCGCGGCCTCTTCCGAACGGATGGTGATCGCACCGATGCGATACTGCGGACGGAGAACGATGCTGTGCTTGCCGTCTGCGGTACGACCACTGGTGCTGTGGCCGCGCTGGCCAGCGGTGCCGTGCTGCGATGTGATGGCGCCCGATGCGACACGCTCTGGACAGATACCGCTTTCAAGGAAGCTCCGGTGCGCTCCCTCGTGATCGACGCGCGCGGTGACCTGTGGGTCGGTACCTATGGTGCAGGGGCGCACGTCTGGAGGAATGGGAAGGTCAAGCGCTTGACCATGAGCACAGGTCTCGCTGACGACCATGTGAACGACCTCTGCCCAACAGGAACAGGGCGCATGGTGATCGCTACGGATCTCGGTATTATTATCGTGGACCTGGATGGCCGTGCCATCACCGTGCTCGGTGAAGAACAGGGAGCGCCGGACAATCTTACCTTGTCGTTGGCATGCGCCTCGGATGGGCGCATGTGGTGCGGTACCGATCGCGGTGGTGTTTTCAGCTTCCAGCCGGAGGACCCCGCAACACCGATCTCCCTCTTGGACAGCGGATGGGCAGACGGACCGGTGCATCATCTGGCCGCAACGCGCGACCGCCTCTGGATCGGGGCTGGCGCGGTGGGCACGGTGGTCTGTGACCTCTCGAATGGTCTGGCCTACTACCGGCCGACCACACCGGAACAAGGTGCCCGCAACGAGGTGCTGTCCTTCCTGCGTGACAGGGACGGCGCGGTGTGGTGGTGCGATGGGACCACGGCACTGCATCGCGCTGATCCGCATGTGCTGCTTACCGCGATCCATGAAGGCGTGGACATGCGGCGCATCTCCGCCATCGCCGCGCTGCATGGGCATCGCATCGCGTTGGCGGACCGGTCGCGCATCCTTGTCCATGCCACTACCTTCCGGGAGGCACAGCGGATCGAGCGCGTCCCTTTACCGACCGATAGCGGCACTACCATCACCGCCTTGCGCGAGGACGCGCACGGCAACCTGTGGGCAGGAACATTCGGCCACGGCGTCCATCGCTTGGGAAGCGATAAACGGATGATCCGCTTCAACGCGGGGCCTGATGCGGTGAACGACAATGTCCTGGCCATCCATGCGCGCGGCGATACCGTCTGGTTCGCCACCCTCGACGGTATTTTCCGACGCACCACATCCGGTCCACATGATGTTTGCATCAGGGTGGCGATACCCGGAAGCGGTTTCACGTACGACCTCCTCCCGTTGGCTGATGGCACCGTGCTCGTGGCCACGGACGGGAACGGGATCATCCGCATCGAGCGGGATGGCAGCGCCCGCCAACTGCCCGGGGCGGAACCGGACGACCGGACGTTCTACTCCCTGTGTTCGAACGGGGTGGATGTGTGGACCTGCGGACCTTCCACCGGCGTCTACCGCGTGGAACGTGACCGGCTCACGGCCATCTCTGCCGATGCGGGTACCGTGATGAACGAGGTTTATGCCTTCACCGCCTACGCCGGACGCCTCTTCATCTTCGGTGACGGTGGGGCTTTCCTGGTGGACCCCACCAATGGGCGTACCACGGAACTCACCAATGCGCTCGCCCTTCGCGATGCACAGGCCGAGCTGAACACCGCCGTTGCTGACGGGGATGGACAGCTCTGGACAGCCACCGATCGCGGACTCTACCGGCTCTCACCCGGAATAGCCCTGCATGGTGAGGGCATCAAGGCCGCCATTACCGAGGCCAGGCAGGGTGCTGAAGGACTTGTGCTCGGTGTGCGCGCCGACCTTCCCGCCGATCGTGATTTCCTCACCTTCCGCTTCACCGGTATCCATTACGATGCGCCGGAGGACCTTCGTTTCGCCTATCGCCTCATCGGCACGGATACCGTTCTGCGCGTAACGCGCGACCGCGAACTGAGCTTCTCCCACCTCGTTCCGGGCACCTACCGCTTCGAGGTGTATGCCTTCGTTGGAAGGCACCCCATGAACGCTGTTCCGGCGTTCTTCGACTTCACCATCGCGAGCCCCTGGTGGCAGCGCCCATGGGCCATCGCCGCGGGTGTGCTGCTGCTCGGCCTTCTGGTCTTTTCCGGCGTGCGTCTACGGGACAACAGGCTCCGTGCGCGTGACCGCATGGAAAAAGTGCAAGCCGAGATGGAACGTGAAAAGGTGCGCTTCCAGATGCAAGTGCTGCGGAGCCAAGTGAACCCGCACTTCCTGTTCAACAGCTTCAACACGCTTATCGGCCTGATCGAGGAAGCACCGGACAAGGCCGTGAAACACGTGGAGCATCTGAGCGACTTCTTTCGAGAGATCCTGCAGGTGAGGGACAAGGAACTCATCCCGTTGCGCGATGAGCTTCGGCTGGTGGACACTTACTTCTTCTTGGAGCAGCGTCGCTTCGGTGACCGTATCGCCTTGCGTACGAGCACCACCCAAGGTGCCTTGGACGCGCTCGTGCCTCCGCTCACCGTGCAACTGCTCGTAGAGAACGCGTTGAAGCACAACCGCGCTTCAGACCAGGAGCCGTTGGTGATCACCATCGATGCCGGAGCGGACCTGCTGACGGTGACCAATCCCTTCCGCCCACGCGACACCGCGGCGAAGAGCACCCGCTTCGGACTCGACAGCATCGCCCAGCGTTTCGCGGCGATCACCACCAGACCGGTCGTGATCGGACCCGAGAATGGCACCTTTGTCGCCCGCATTCCGCTCATTCCACCGAACCATGAGGATCCTGATCGTTGAGGATGAAGCTGCTGCCTTGAAGCGCCTCACCAAGCTGCTGGCCGAGATCGCCCCGGATGCCGAGGTGATCGCGAACACCACTTCCGTGGAGGCCACCGTGAAGTGGTTCGCGGAGAATCCCGCGCCGGATCTCGCGCTGTTCGATGTACGCCTCACGGATGGTGACAGCTTCTCCGTATTCGAGCGCGCTCAGGTGGAGTGCCCCGTGATCTTCACCACGGCATTCGATGAGCACGCGCTGAAGGCCTTCCGTGTACATGCCCTCGACTATCTGCTGAAGCCCGTGAAACAGGAGGAGCTCGCCGCCGCCATCACCCGCCTCCGATCCAGCGCTACGGTGCGCGACCTGGCGCCGCTGGCCAAGGACGGAACGGTGATCTCCGATGTGCCTGCGACCATCATCAAGCGTTTCCTCATCCGTTTCGGCGACCGCTTCAGGGTTGTGGAACCGAAGGACATCGCCTACATCCACTCAGCCGAGAAGAACACCTTCCTGCGCACGCGGGAAGGCCGGGACCTGCCGCTGGACGAGAGTTTGGACAGGTTGGAACCGCAACTGGACCCCGAAAAATTCTTCCGGTTGAATCGTCAGATCATCGTCCACTTCCAGAGCATCAAGGAACTGCTCGCGTACAGCAAGAGCCGAGTGAAAGTGATCATGGACCCGCCGTATGTCGAGGATGCCGTGGTGAGCAGTGAGCGCTCTGCCGAGTTCAAGCGTTGGCTAGCCGGTTCTTGAGTTTGCCGCTTCATCCATAGCACTGGCGGCTTCGTCCAAGTCGACAAGTCCAGCGTGTGCGATGCGCATTGCTTTGGGACGCCAAGTGCGTTATGCGCCAATGGATCCGCACGAACGCACCCGATCAAGCCCTGCCGAACGCCACAAACCAATGCGCATGAAACGCACCTGCGACCTGCTTGCATTGTTGCGCGCCGATGATCGCGAACGCCTGCTGAATACCGATGATGCGCGCCTGCTCGGGCTGGTGATGGAATTGAACCGCACACCGCGCTACCACAACCGGCTGGACGCGCTCCAACTCGCAGCGCTCATCCTGCGCAAGCGCCGAAGACTTCCATGAACTTGCCCGCCACCGGCCCCATCCGCACCGCTGCCCGCTTCGTCGGGAAGCATCTGACACCGACCTCCTGATGGCCCGTATTTCGCGTTCTGCTTCCTGAAGCCGATCCTGACATGCCCCTGATCCGTTCTTCTTCACGCCTCTTGCTCCGCGCATTCGTTCCGATGTGCGGACTCCTGTTCCTGCTCGCTTCCTGCCAACATGAACCGATGGTGAACCCCGGTGAAGCGATCAACGATCAGGGTGGTGGCGGCCCCGACCCGGAACCGGTGGATACCTGTGATCCCGACATCGCTTATTTTGAACAGGACGTCCTGACTATATTCGAGCAGAACTGCACCATGGGCGGCTGCCATAACTTGCCCACTGACGACAATGACGAAGTTGTGCTGACGAGTTATGCGACCATCCGGAACAATGGGTACTTCGATGATATCTGGGACGAGATCGCCGATGGCGACATGCCACCCGATTCCATGAACCAATTGACCGCAGAAGACCTGGCCACACTTCAAGCTTGGCTGGATCAAGGGGCGCAGAACAACTCGTGCGAAAGCGGTTGCTCCACCACGGCGGTGACGTACGCCGGAACGATCCTGCCGATCATCCAGGACCGCTGCGACGGTTGCCACGGCCCGAGCAATCCGCAAGGCGGCCTGGACTTCAGCACCTGGGCCGACCTGAACGCCGTGGCCGCCGATGGTCGGTTGGCATTGGCCATCCAACATCAGACCGGCGCGGAACCGATGCCGCCCAGCGGGAATTCCCTCAGCCAATGCCGCATTGACCAGATCCTCACCTGGGTCCAGGATGGTGCTCCGAACAACTGATACACAGCATGCGCTTCCCGCTTTTCCTCTCCGCCCTTGCACTGCTCCTGGCAGGATGCTATTACGACAATGAGGAGGAGTTGTACGGGCCATCCTGCGATACCAGCGTGTTCTCCTTCAACGACAAGATCATGCCCATCATCCAGGAGAACTGCCAGGCGAGCAGTTGCCACGGTGCCGGACAGGCCGATGGGAATGGGGAGCTGCTCACCTATGCGAACGTGAAGGTTTTCGTGGATGACAACGGTGCGTTCCGTCAAGCCGTGATCGTGGAACGCCGCATGCCCGATGGCGGATCCCTGACCTCCTGTGAATTGGAACTGATCGAAAAATGGCTCGATGCCGGCGCACCCAATGATTGACAACCGGATGAAACGAAAGATCCTGATCGCCGTGCTCGTGATCGCCGTGGTCGGTGGCTTCTTCGGCTACCGGCTGTATAATAAGAAGACCCCGACGGCTTCCGAGAAGGACGCAGAAGAGACGATTGCGGCTTCTGCATTGTTCGCCGTCTTTCAGAAGAACGACTCGATTGCTGGTCAACTCTACAATGACAAAGTCATTCAAGTCAGCGGAATGATCCAGAGCGTAGAGGGTGGCGGTAAGACCAATGTTTATTTCGAATCTGGCGATCCCAGTGGTGCGGTGATCTGCGAGTTCGATTCGACATTTAGGCCAGCATGGTCACCTGGACAACAGGCAACCATTAAGGGAATTTGTGCAGGACTTAGCGGCTTTCCCGGGATGGGTGACGTCATCCTCCAGCGCTGCGCGGTCGTGGAATGATACTTGAACAACCGGAACAAACCCCAACTACGATGAACCGCATTCTTGCCCTCAGCGCCTTTCTCCTTCCTGCGCTCACCTTTGCCCAGGACATCTACTTCACGCGTACCGGCGAAGTGACCTTCTTCTCTGAAACACCGGTGGAGAACATCGATGCGGTGAACCACAAGGCCACCAGTGTGATCGATCTATCCAGCGGCAGGATCGAAGTGAGCATGCTCATCAAGGCCTTCGAATTCGAGAAGGCCCTCATGCAAGAGCACTTCAACGATGACCGCTACATGGACAGTGGCGTTTTCCCGAAAGGCGAGTTCAAGGGCACGATCAGCGGCTTTACCGCCGAGGACGCCAAGAAGCCTGGCAAGTATGACGTCTCCCTCGAGGGCGATCTCGACATCCACGGTGTGAAGCAGAAGCGCACGATCAAAGGAACGATCGAAGTGGATGCGGCCGGTACGCTCAAAGCGGTATGTGACTTCACCCTCAAGTGCGCCGACCACGGCATCAAGATCCCCGGTGGTGCCAACGTGGCCGAAGAGATCCAGGTGAAGGCCCGCATGGACCATAAGAAGAAGATCTGACACGCTGGCGGAGCGGTCCCTTCCATTCCATAGACCGGCTGAACCCGCCGGCCGGGCAGCGGACCTTTCCCGACCTTCTACCAAAACCCTCCCTCATGCGTTGTTCGTTGCTGACCGTTCACCTGCTCTTCGCCACGGCGACTTTCGCACAAGGCGACCTGTTGAGCCTGCTGGGCGAGGACAGTGTGACCGTAGACTACACCGTCGCGAGTTTCAAGACCACGCGGGTGATCAACAGCCACAGCCTGGAGAACACCGCGCACGGCGTGTTGGACTTCAAGATCGGCCACCGCTTCGGCCTGCTGTCTGAAGGCGCGA
>JANOPI010000490.1:0-9041 GCA_031421755.1 Flavobacteriales bacterium
ATCCGAAACCCGAGGCGATTTTCGCTCTGCACGTAGGCACTTTCGCACGCGCTGGAACGATCGGATCAGCTACCTGAAAACAAGCAGCCCCCCGACAAGTCGGGGGGCTGCTATCGGTCCGCTGATCGCTCAGCGCTGGACCACGAGCTTCACCACCTGTTGTCGATCCTCGCGGGTGGCGAGCAGGTAGTAGGCTCCCGGCGCCACGTTCCCCATGTCGAGCGGGAACGACCGTTCAAGAGAAAGGCTGAACGGCGCGATGACGTTGCGGCCAACGCCGTCATGCACAGAGATGCGAAGGGGCTCCTTCCCGTCATCCGAAGGCAGGATGCTGAAGATGCCGTTGGAAGGGTTCGGCTGCACGGTGAACCAATCGGTGGAAGTCGCGCTGTTGGTCGCGATGCCCGTGTTGAAGTCCACGGTGACCGTAACGCAACTGGTGACTTCGCAGGCGCCCACGGTGGCCGTTACGCAGAGCTCGACCGGTCCGGGTGTGTTGCCGACCTCGGCGACCAGTACGAAGGCGCCGTTGTCGCTGGTGGTCCAACCGTTCGGCAGGGTCCAGTTGTAGCTGTTCGCATTGGCCACGGGAGTTACCAGGTAAACGTTGGAGGTATTCCCGATCACGGTGGTGGCACCAGTCACGGCCCCGATGGTGATGGTTGTTCCGCTGCAGACGCAATCCGTGCCGCGCACATCGTTCGCCGTGCAGGCCACGCCGTCATCACAAGTGGTTCCGGGAAGTACCCCACCTCCGATCGTACCCTCGCAGTCGATCACTTCCCCTGCGCATACGCAGTTGGTGCTGTACACGTCGTTACCGGTGTTCGCATCGCCATCATCGCAGGTGGTGCCGGGCTGGGCCGTTCCGCCGGCCACGCCTTCGCAATCGTTGGGGAGTACCCCGGCGCAGATGCACTCCGCCGTGTACACGTCGTTGCTGGTGCTCGCGTTGGCGTCATCACAAGCCGATCCGACCAGGGCCTCGCCACCGGGAAGACCCAGGCAGTCGATCAGTTGTCCGGCGCACTGGCAATTCTCGTCGATCACATCGCCGCCAGTGGCCGCGTTGCCGTCATCACAACCGAAGCCGGGTTGTGCGGGGCCGCCGATCACACCATCGCAGTCGATCGGTTCACCAGCGCACTCGCAGAACGCGTTGTACACATCGTTGCCGGTATCGGCATTGCCATCATCGCAGGCTGCTCCGGGCAGTGCGGTACCGCCCGGTACGCCGAGGCAATCGTTCGCGAATACGCCCTCGCAGGTGCATTCCGCGGTGAAGGTGTCGTTGTTGCTCGCACTGTTGCCGTCGTCGCAGGGCGTGCCGGGCAATTGTGTTCCACCGGGGTTACCGGCGCAATCGAAGGGTACACCGGCGCAGGTGCAGTTCGCGCCGTAGGTATCGTTGCCCGTGGTACCGTCGTTATCGTCGCAGGGCGTGCCCGGTTGGGCGCTTCCACCGGCAACACCCGCGCAATCGGTAGCGAAAGCACCCACGCATTCGCAGTTCGCGGCATAGGCATCACCGCCGCTCAGCGGATTGCCATCGTCGCACGGTGTGCCAACGGTGGTGGTTCCACCGATCGTGCCGAGGCAATCGATCAGTTGACCAGCGCACTGGCAGCTCGCGTTGTACACATCGTTGCCGGTGCCGGCATCGCCATCATCGCAGGTGGTGCCTTGCACGGTGGCTCCTCCAAGAACTCCGAGGCAATCGTAGAGCAAGCCGGCGCATTGGCAGTTCGCATCATAGGCATCACCGTCGGTGTTGGCGTTGCCATCATCGCACGGACTTCCAATGGAGGTTGTTCCACCGGGCACACCGGCACAGTCGATCACTTGACCCACGCACAGGCAGTTCGCTGTCCACGTGTCGTTGCCTGTATTCGCGCTGCCATCGCTGCATGCGGTGCCGGGCAGGGCTGTTCCGTTGTTCACCCCGGCGCAATCCTGCGGGGTGTTCGCGTTTATCACCACGGCATAGTCCTCCGTTTCGCCGGCCTGGTAGCTGTAGCAGGGATCCACGGGTGCGGGTTCGCCCGTACCGAACGCGACGCCACGTACACGCATGATGGTGGAACCCAATTGCGCGCTCACAGGAACCGTGAACGCGATGTTCTGGGTCTCGCCCGCAGCGCTGTTCACGAACTCACCGAGTTTCTCCGATGCTTCGAAGGTGCCATCGCGATCATAATCGATCCACGCGGCGAAATGATCACCCGTGTTCGCTCCGGCCGTGATGGTGATGATGCGTTGCGCATTGCGCGAGAGCGGCGTGCTGAACTGCCCGCTGAAGTCCGTGTAGGAAGCACCGGCCACGTTGCCCGTTCCGGTGTTGCTGATGTTGCTCAGAACAACGCCGTCCACATAGTCGCCGAGCGTGGTGCCGGCCGTGCTGGCAGGCTGGCAGTAGCTGCCGAAGTTGCCGGTGCCGAAGTGCGCGGAAAGGGTCACCGCCGTGGAGATATCACCGCAGCTCGAGCTCAGCGTCAACTGGATCCCATCGAAGTCGACGATGGAGTTGTCCGGTTGGCTCAAGTAGATGTTTCCCACCGGGCCACAACCGTTCGGTGGGACAACGATCTCGACCGTGGAACCGCTGGTGATACCGTTATAGCCCGAGATGATGGCGCCCAGCGGATTGCTCGTGGCGTCCGACGTGAGCTTGTAGGTGCGCTCCAGGTCGCTGTTGTTGCAGACATAGATGGGGAAGATGGCGTTGCCGCCGATGGGAGCTTCGTTCACCTGCGCATTGGTGGAACCCATGCTGCCGATCCATACTTGGGGCTGATCGATCTGGTAGCCGCCCTCATAGCCGCAGCTGGTTTGCGAAGCGGCACTGTCCAATTGGAATACGTAGGTGCCGAACACCTCGTCCCTGTAGACCTTCACCGCGAACTCGTCGGGCGCAGTGCCATCCTCCAGATGGTAGTCCATGGTATTGGTGGCCACGTTGCTTCCGTTCTCGCCGCGGCCATAGCCTTGTTGGAAGTGCGCGCTCCCACCCGCCGTGACGCCGCTGCCACCGAAGCTCACACCGAACTCGAAGCTGAGGCCACTTTCCAACTGGGCGTCGTATTCGATGGCGTACGCATCGGTCGTGCTGGAGGTCAGGCTCTCGTTGAAACCGCCGCCTTCACCATTGAATTCGCGCAGGATGTCGAAGGGTGCGTTCGCCTTGATGGTGTCGTTCATCGCCAACATCTGGTACCAAACATCCAGTTGGGTCTCGGCACGATCGCGTTCGGCACCCGGTGGTAGGGCGGCGATCACGTCGATCAGTTCGGGGATCTTCACATCGCGGATGTGGCTTTCCGTGACATTGAAGCTGCTGAGCACACCCGCCGGTGCGGAAGCGAACTCGTTGCGCACCTGTACCGTCCCACAGGTCGGGCGCGTAGTGATGATGGCCTGTCCATAGGCATAGCGTACCGCGCTGCCGATGAACACATCGTCCGGCGCACCGCTCGCAGGTGTGGAATAGACGTTGCTGGTGGAGACACAGGTCTGGTATTCGTGGGTCTCGGTCTGTGATTGACTGGCGGCGAGGTCCACACCGAGCTCTCCATAGATCTCATAGTCCAGTCCGATGAAGGGAATGATGCCCGCCACGCCGATACGCGCCTTGAAGAAACCGTCCTGGCTATTGCCCGTGGTGATGGACGAGGTGGTTCCCGAACATACATCGGCAGCGCTGGTGATGCTGCTGTAGCTGGCATCGCCCGGCGGATCGCGCAGGATGGTGAGCGGGAGCGAGGGGGCATTGTAGTAGCCTTGGATCTCCGTGTAGCTGGTGCCTACCATCACGGCCTTGAAGCGCCAGTCGAACACGGGTGTCGGCGTCGCCCCTTGGGAGGCTGGCAGGAAATGGCGCAACCCGAACTCATGTACGCCGGATGGCCAGGCCGGACCTGCATTGTGCGTGACGATCACTTGGGTCCTGTTCCAATTGTGATACGGGACGGTGGCCGTGCAACTGCTGCAATACGCCCCATCAATGAAGACCTGGAATGTGGGAACAGCCCACAGTGCTGAGGGAGTGGTGGTCTGTCCAGTTTCCAAATACACCATGAAAGTCTGGTTCCCGTTGCCGGCTGGAAGCGTGTAGTAAGTATCAACACCACCGTAAGACTGACCCCACGGAGTGGAGATGGGCACCCCTGAGAACCTTCTGTTGTTCGCACCACAACCTGGGCTCAAATAGTCAACGACCCCGAGAAGGCCCGGGCAAATACTGGTCGTGCATTCGCCGAAGGGGTATGGGGTCCCAAATTGGTCTTGCCCAGAAGTATATAGTGCGCTGGTGCCCAGCAGCAAGGCCAGGGCTGTGTTTCGCGCCCTAGCTAGAAAGCGCTGGCGCGTGGTCGGGAGTTGGGTTCGTTCCATTGTTCTCATGGGTTGGTGATCGGATGGCCAAAACTCAACCCTTGCCGTGGGGCGTCCATGCGTAGAAACACCTGATTTGGGGTGGGGGCCGCGATTCCGGGTCAGGCCCGGAATGACAGGGTGAAAGAGACCTATTGCCCCATCACCTTCTTGATGGCCGCCACCAGATCGTCCTGCTTGAAGGGCTTGGGGACGAAGCCGTCCATGCCCACCTCCATGCAACGGTCCACTTCCTTCTTCATCACGTTGGCCGTCATGGCGATGATGGGTATGCGCGACTTCAGCTTTGCGTTTGCTGGCAATGCGCGGATGATGCGCGTGGCCTCGATGCCGTTCATCACGGGCATCTGCACATCCATGAGGACCAGGTCGTAGTCGTTCGTTTGGAGCATGTCCACCGCGACCTGTCCATTCTCCGCCACATCGATGATCACGCCTTCGATGGCCTGGGTCAGCTGCACCTTCGCCACCATCACGTTCATCTTGTTGTCCTCGGCGAGCAGGATGCGGAGACCGTGGAGGCCCGCAGACCGGTTGTCGGTTGTTGGTTGTCGGTTGTCGGGCTGCATGGGCCGAGCGTCGGCGACAACGGTCGCATAGGGAATGGTGAAGGAGAAGCTGCTTCCCTTTCCGGACGTACTCGTCGCGCTGATGGTGCCTCCCTGCATTTCCACCAGTCGTTTGCAGATGGAAAGGCCGAGTCCCGTTCCGCCGTACTTGCGCGTGTGATCGCTCTCGGCTTGGGTGAACTCATCGAACACGCGCGCCAGGCGCTCGGGCGCGATACCGATGCCCGAATCCGAGATGGAGCAGCGCAGCATCACTGCGCCACTCGATTGCTGCTTCGCCGTCATTTCCACGCGCACATGGCCTTGCTCGGTGAACTTGATCGCATTGCCCACGAGGTTCAACAGCACTTGGTGCAGGCGCGTGGGATCGCCCATCACGGCAGCGGGCACATCCGGCGCGATGTCCGTGGTCACTGTCAATCCCTTTTCCTCGGCACGGAAGCGCAGCGTATCGATCACCTGCTGCAGCACCACACGCGGATCCATGCGCACGTTCTCCAACCGCAGGCGACCCGCCTCGATCTTGCTCAGATCGAGGATGTCGTTCACGATCACGAGCAGTCCCTCGCTGCTGCTGGTGATCGCGTCGATGTATGGCTTCTGCTCCGGCAGATGGGGACTGCGGCCAAGCACCTCACCCATGCCCATGATGGCGTTCATCGGCGTGCGGATCTCATGGCTCATGTTGGCCAGGAACTGCTCCTTCACGCGCTCGCTGTGTTCGGCCCGTTCCTTCGCCCGGTTCAATTCGGCGGTGCGCTCGGCCACGGTGCTTTCGAGCAGTTCCTTCTGCTTGTTCAATCCGCCGATGCGTGCGCGTGTGTAAAGGAACACAGCCCCGGCCAGGAGCAACAGGCCCAGTATTTTCGCCCAGATGGTGAGGTACCACGGCGGCAGGATCGTGATGCGCAAGGCGATGGGCTCAGCGTTCCAGATGCCGTCGCGGTTGCGGCCCCAGACCTTGAAGGTGTAGCCGCCTGGATCGAGGTTCGTGTAGTTCGCTGAATACGCTTGGCCTGCATCGATCCGCTGCCGGTCATAGCCTTCCATCTGGTACTGGTAGGTGCGGCTGCCCAGCGCGATGTAGTCCATGCTGGCGAAGTCAAAACTGAGCATGCTCGCCTCGGCATAGGGGATGGACAGTTCCTTCGCGAGGTGCGTGGGCACGTGCAGCAAGGCACCCGGCTCGCCGAGCGCGATGGATCGGTTCCCTAGTTTGATGTCCGTGATGGCCATTTCCACCGGGCGCTCATCCGTGCGCAGGTCGCGCGGGTGGAAGTAGTTGAAGCCGCTGACGCCACCGAAGAAGAGCGTGCCGTCGGGCGTCTTGCAGAAGGCATAGCGGTTGAACTCGTCGTTCTGCAAGCCGTGTCGTGCATCGAAGTTGAGCGTCGTTCGTGCCTTCGGGTCGAAGCGCGAGAGCCCTTTGTTGGTGCTCATCCACAAGTGCCCGTCGTCGTCACTGAGCAGTCCGTAGATCACATTGTTCGGCAATCCGTTCCGTGTGGTGAAGTGCTCGAAGAGGCCGGTGCGCTTGTTCATGCGGCAGAGTCCTCCACCGTTGGTACCCACCCAAAGGATGTTCGCGTCGGTCGGATCATCGAGCAAGCTGAAGATCACATCGGTGGTCAGGGAACTCGTATCGGACGGGATGTTCCGATAGTGCTTCCATGCGCGGGTTCGCGGGTCCAAGCGCAGCAGCCCCTTCATGGTGCCCAGCCAGAAGGTCCCGTCCGCATCGTGTTGGATGGCCTGCACGAACTGGTATTCCCCTCCGGAAGCCTCAAAGGGATAGGTCACGCGTGTCAACCGCTCGCTGCGTGTATCGAACAGGCCGAAGGCGTTGGTACTGCCGAAGGCGATGAGCGAATCGCCGATCGCGTGCAAGGGAAAACCAACGCGGACAGCGGTATCCCCGAAATACCTGAACCCGTTGTGGCCTTCATCCTTGCGACACAACCTTCCACCCCCGAACGACCAGAGCACACCGGCGGGTGAAACCACGAAGGAACCTTCCCGATCGTAGTAGAATTCCCTGTCGCTCCCTTCTACCAACAACGGTGGCGCGGGGTCAATGTCCGAGCGTTGTGGATCGAAGACCTGGACCTTGGTGCCCGTGACCATCACAACGCGGCCATCGGGAAGCGGTGCCATCCAACCCGTGGAGCCTGTCATCCGCGTATGGAAACGCTCGATGCGCGGATCGTAGGTGAAGATGCCGTAGCCGGGGGTCCCGATCCAGATGACCCCACTGCGATCCTCGTACAAGCAGGCGACATCCACGGTCCCGGTTCCATGGCGCACGTCGATCGGTCGCAACGCCGACGAACGACCTGTCGAGGGATCACAGCGCCAGAGTCCGGCGTTCGTTCCTAACCAGAGGCGGCCGTCGGCATCCACCATTCCGTGCTTCGGCCATCCCCAAGCGGGCTGCCCGGTCGGGATCGCGCGTTCATGGCCGGTAGCCTCATCGATCTCCGTTGCGGCTCCGGTGCCCGACACCCGGTAGGTGACCCGTCGGCGCGGATCCGCCAAAGCCAATTCAGCGACAGGTGTGTTCAGATGCCCCGGAACTGGCTTTGTAGGACGGGTCTCCAGGTCGCTGGCCATCGCGGCGATCGACGCTTCGTCTTTGGTGTCGATGCGCAAAAAGGCCCTGGCGGGGTTGCTGCGATCCACCAATTCCTGGCGGGACGAATGCAGTATACCGGCATGATCGATGAACAAGCCTGCGTTGTGGAAATCAGCGATGCGTTGTGCATGCGTAGCAGTTCCCAAAGGCGCGGCGGCAGGCTGCGGTCGGATACGATAGAGGTTGAAACTCGCATTGAACCAGATGTTGCCCAGCGGATCTTCGGCGATGGAACGGACAGCGCAGTCAGGAGCGCCGCCGTATCGTGAGCTGTCTTTGGAGCACGGCAGATGGCGGAAGATCTCCGTGGCCGGATCGAACACATCCAGCCCGCTGTTGGTGCCGACCCAGAGCAGGCCCTTGCTGTCCTCGAAGATCTTCAGGATGTGATTGTCCCGCACCGACGTACTGTCCAGTGCATCGTGCCGGAACACCTTGAAGGTGTACCCGTCATACCGGTTCAACCCGTCCTTGGTGGCGAACCACATGAAGCCGGTGCGGTCCTGCAAGATGCTGGCCACCATTCCTTGCGAAAGGCCGTCGTCGATACTGAGGTGGCGAACGGGGATCCGAAGGGTATCGACCTGCGCTCCCGCGCTCCGCGCGATGAACAGAAGAACCGGCAACAGGATCCGCAGAGGGCACATGACTACGGGGTATAGAATCCCTTGGTCATGGCATATACCACCAGGCCCGCCGTGTTCTTCGCGCCGGTCTTCAGCAGCATGTTGTTGCGGTGGCCTTCCACCGTGCGCGGACTGATGAAGAGCTTGCCGGCGATCTCCGTGTTGGTGAGGCCCTGGCAGATGGCGCGCAGCACTTCGAGTTCGCGGTCGCTGAGCGGATCCACTTCGAAAAAGGTGGGCTTCACCTTCTGCTTCTTCACTAGGCCGTGCAGCATCACGTGGCTCACGCGATCGCTGTAGTAGTAGCCGCTCTCGAACACGGAGCGCACGGCGTTCTCGATCTCGTCCGTATCGGCGCTCTTCAGCATGTAACCGTTCGCGCCGAGCTCCATCGCGTTGGCGATATGCGCCTCCTTCTGGTGCGTGCTAAGGATGATCACCTTCACATCGGGGAACTCCTTCTTCACCCGGACCAGTGTAGCCATGCCGTCCATCACGGGCATCTCCAGATCGAGCAGTACGATGTCGATCGCATTGTCGCGCAGCCCTGTGAGCAGTTCCTCGCCATTGCCGCATTCGAAGATCACTTGCACTCCGCTCATGTCGCGGAGCAACATCACCAGTCCCCTCCGGAAGAGGAGCTGATCGTCGGCGAGGGCCAGGCGGATCATGTGTTTCATCCCGGCTTTGTCGGGAGGGCGCAAGGTCGCGTCGTCCGTTTCCTTGGCAGCGCGTGTTTTCACCTGTTCTGATCCTTGGACTTAGCTCGCGTCCAGCACCGCACGCAGTTCGACATCGATTGCCTCGCGCGCGGGAAGCAAGGCG
>JANOPI010000491.1:0-3963 GCA_031421755.1 Flavobacteriales bacterium
CGCATCCGGAGTAGCCACACGGATATCTTTGCCCGCACCCCGATCCGTCGGGATGAAACACATGACGTTCCGCTCGATCCCCAACTTGGCCCTTCTTGCCGGCACTGGCACCTTGTTCTTCGGTTGTAGCACCGACCTGGATGTGGCCGCCCCGTACAAGGAGGTCACCGTGGTCTACAGCCTGCTGAACAAGAACGACACGATCCACTGGGTGAAGATCAACAAGGCGTTTTTGGGCGATGGGGATGCCTTCGCTTATGCCCAGATCCCCGATTCCACAGAGTACACAGAGGAACAGTTGCCGTTTTCGGCACGATGGATCGAAAAGATCGATGCAAGTGGGAATGTGGTGGACACGTTTGGACTTAACAGCACGGTCCTGACCCTACGCCCCCCCGGGATCTTCGCGTGGCCCGTGAACAAGATCTATTACTTCCGGGGTGATCAACCGGACGGCAAACTGGATGCCGGCTACGATCCCTTGGGTGGTTATAACGAAGGATATCGGTACAAGCTGGTCGCTACCGCGAAGGGCAATCGTGTCGAGTCCATTACTCCATTGGTGAATGATCTGGAGTTCCGCACCACGATCAGCGACCCCGACATCAAGATCAGCTTGAAACAGAGCAATGGATACCAGTCCTATCTCGTCCGGTGGAACACAACGAAAAACGCCCGGAGGTATGAGGTCTATTACCGGTTCCATTACGACGAGATCACAAACCTCGGAACAACGACAAAGACGTTCGACAGCTTCATCGGAACAGTGATCTCGAGCAATCAGACCGGCCAGGAAGAGAGCGTGGCACTCAATGGCCAGTTGTTCTTCCAGACTGTGGCCAACCAAGTGCGGTATGCCGACAACGCGACCGAGGCGGCTGTATCCAAACGGATCTACCGGGGCATCGAGATCTATGCGTATGTGGCAGCGGCGGAGTTGCACACCTACCTTCAATTGGCCAGTCCCATCAGCGGCATCGTTGAGGAGCGGCCTGACTACTCGAATATCACTGGTGGATATGGGCTCATGAGCAGCCGCATGTTCGAACTGGTTCCCGGGGGTGGCGTGGCCAACCGGAAGAAGTTGGAGAACGCTTCGATCATCGAATTGGAAGAAGGCCAGTTCACCGGCGGCCTCAAGTTCTGTGTGCCGTCGCCGTTGGACGCGTCCGATTGCTGAGCACCTGCTGTCCTTTTGACAGTTCACGAAGCCCGCTCCTGTAGCGGGCTTCGTGCATATTCTGCCACCTTACCACGCTTTGGTGCGCAGGCACGAACGTTGACAAGCGCGGTGCGAAACCAAAAAGCACGGGCGCGTGTCAGCGCGCTCCAACAACATGAGCAAGATCATAGGGATCGACCTGGGAACGACCAACAGTTGCGTCTCCGTAATGGAGGGCAGCGAACCCGTGGTGATCGCGAACAGCGAAGGTAAGCGTACCACCCCCAGCGTGGTGGCCTTCGTGGACGGTGGCGAGCGCAAGGTGGGTGACCCCGCCAAGCGTCAGGCTATTACCAACCCGAGGAACACTATTTTCTCCATCAAGCGCTTCATGGGCAACTCGTACGACGAGAGCTCCAAGGAAGCTACGCGTGTACCCTATGAAGTGGTACGTGGGGAGAACAACACCCCCCGCGTGAAGATCGTGGACCGCCTTTACACCCCGCAGGAGATCAGCGCCATGATCCTGCAGAAGATGAAGAAGACG
Organism: Flavobacteriales bacterium; assembly: GCA_031421755.1. Taxonomy (GTDB): domain Bacteria; phylum Bacteroidota; class Bacteroidia; order Flavobacteriales_F; family PHOS-HE28; genus PHOS-HE28. Next base: position 1,710 of record JANOPI010000491.1, read on the forward strand.
GCGGAAGACTACCTCGGCACCACGGTGACCGAGGCGGTGATAACCGTACCGGCCTACTTTAATGATGCGCAGCGCCAGGCCACAAAAGAGGCGGGCGAGATCGCGGGCCTGAAGGTTCGCCGCATCATCAACGAACCGACCGCGGCGGCACTCGCTTACGGCCTGGACAAGAAGCACAAGGAGCAGAAGATCGTGGTCTTCGATTGCGGCGGCGGCACACACGATGTGAGCGTACTCGAACTCGGTGACGGCGTATTCGAGGTGAAGTCCACGGACGGCGACACGCACTTGGGTGGTGACGACTTCGACCAGGCGATCATCGACTGGTTGGCCGACGAATTCAAGAGCGACGAAGGCATCGACCTGCGTAAAGATCCGATGGCCCTCCAGCGTTTGAAGGATGCCGCTGAGAAAGCCAAGATCGAACTGAGTAGCACCACGAGCAGCGAGATCAATCTGCCGTACATCATGCCGGTGAACGGCATCCCCAAGCACTTGGTGCGTTCGCTCACCCGCTCGAAATTCGAGCAGCTGGTGGACAGCCTGATCAAGCGCACGATCGCGCCATTGGAGAGCGCTTTGAAGAACGCGGGCCTCTCCCCTTCACAGATCGATGAAGTGATCCTGGTAGGTGGAAGCACACGCATCCCGGCCATTCAGGAAGCGGTGAAGAAATTCTTCGGCGGCAAGGAGCCCAGCAAGGGTGTGAACCCTGACGAAGTGGTCGCGCTCGGCGCCGCCATCCAAGGCGGAGTGCTCACCGGCGACGTGAAGGATGTATTGCTGCTCGACGTTACGCCCCTGAGCCTCGGCATCGAGACGATGGGAGGTGTGATGACCAAACTCATCGAGTCCAACACCACCATCCCCACCAAAAAGAGCGAGACCTTCAGCACGGCCAGCGACAGCCAGCCGAGCGTGGAGATCCACGTGCTGCAAGGCGAGCGCCCCATGGCCGCCAGCAACCGCACGATCGGTCGCTTCCACTTGGACGGTATTCCGCCAGCCCCGCGCGGTACCCCGCAGATCGAGGTCACCTTCGATATTGATGCGAACGGTATCCTTCACGTGGGCGCCAAGGACAAGACCACGGGGAAAGAGCAAAGCATCCGCATCGAAGCCAGCAGTGGCCTGAGCAAGGACGACATCGAGAAGATGAAGAACGAGGCCAAGGCCAACGCCGACACGGACAAGGCGATGCGCGAGCGCGTTGACAAGTTGAATGAAGCCGACAGCATGGTCTTCCAGATGGAGAAGAACCTGAAGGAATACGGCGACAAACTGCCTGAGGACAAGAAAGCACCGATCCTGGAGTCCCTTACGAAGCTCAAGGCGGCCCACGCAGCCCAGGACATCCCGGCGATCGATACCGCGATGGGGGAATTGAACAACCTGTTCAACGCGGCCAGCCAGGAGATGTACGCCGCCGCACAGCAGGCACAAGCCAACCCTGCCGCGCAGAATGGCGGTGGCTCTTCCAACAAGGACCAGGAAGTAACGGATGTGGACTTCGAAGAGGTGAAGGAGGAGAAAAAGTAACCGGGGCAACCCGTGGAAATGCGGCAGGCCCACCGATCGGTGGGCCTGGTCCATTCATAGGTATCCGCGATCAGAGGTCCGCCGTATCGTGGACCTTGCCGTCCACATAACGTTCCTCCATTTTCGGTGCTCCGGTCCTGTCATACCAGGTCCATGCGCCCACGCGCTGGGTATCGTAGCTGTTCGAGTTGAACTGTGAACAGCCCGAAGCGCGCAGGCTTCCGCTCGGCCAGTATTCTTTTTGTTCGAATACCATGTGCTTCTTGTCCATCAGGTGAAGCGTGCTTACAGGCGTGCCATCAGGGGCGAACAGATCCATCACCATGTAACAGGGAAGGGACGCATGCTTTTCCTCCATGTACCGGACGCGCCCATTCGTATAGTACTCGGTGAACCGTCGCGAAGCACCGTCCACATAATGGGTTTCGCTCCGCACGGTGCCATCAGCGAAGAAGATGCGCATGGAGCATCGCGTGTTGTCCTTCAACTTGAACTCGCGCTCCACGGGTCCTTCCGGATAATGGTTCCGATAGGTGATCAATCGGCCTTCACCATAGTACCCGCTGTGCTTCAGCGCGCCACCCGGAAAAAGATCCTCCACCCTGCCGGAACAGGGAACGCCTTGGCAATAGCGGATCGAATCGCCTCCCAGCGCGGCGATGAGCGGCTCGTACGGATCGGGCAGTGATACCGGATCCGAGAGCGTGTCCTGGGG
>JANOPI010000492.1:0-1621 GCA_031421755.1 Flavobacteriales bacterium
GCATATGGTGCGGTCATCGCAACTTCGGTGGTGGCCAAATCTTCCGTGCCGATGTTGCGGGCGATCAAGGCGGGAGATGGCTACTGGCTTTATGCCGTTCATGCCCGTAGCGTTGTGCAATACCGTATCACGGCCACCAACTTCGAACAGATCAGTACGATAGCCGGTGGGGCGGTCCCGTTGGATCCGAGCACCATTGCCTTCGGCTTCAAGGCTCCCACGCGAGATGCATCGGTGGTACTTGCCTCCAATGGTGAAATTCGCTTGGCGGTCACCGACGAGACGATCTTCGAATGGCCATTCGCACCGGACCCGCCCAACTATTCCGTGATCGTTATGCGCTTTGACGCGCAGGACGGCGCATTGTTCGATGTGCAGGGCCTTGGCCCTGACCAGAACGACTACCCGGATTTCGGGAACATAAACGGCAACAACGTCAACCCACCTGACCCCGGGCAGAAAAGTGCAACGGGTGTCGCGTGGATCGATGAAGGGGAGAAGTTGCTCGTGACCGGACGTGAAGTGGATGGCTTGAATTGGGTACCCGCCATGGCCGTGTACGACCTGGCCAATGGTACTTGGCTTGATCTGTTACCGGTGCTGAACATCCAGGGCGACCCGTCCAACTATGTCCGTGCGCGATTGCTACGGAACACGCCGCCGAATGGCGAGAACGGTGCCATTTACATTCCCTACCCCGCTGGGTTGGCCGCCGTCACGGGCGTTGATGATGGGACCTATGCGTTCCAAGCACCGGTCCCGGGCAGTGGGAGCTTGGTCCCACCTACGTACGTTCCGCCCTTCACCACACCGTATTTCCTGCCCCGGTTCATCAATGCACAGGTCATGAACGAACCGCACGTTGCACAATACAACAGTTCGGCGTGCTGTGAATGGCGCGAAAATTCTGAGGGCTATGCAGGCTACACCTTCCCCGTGATCCCCGGTACTTACACATGGAACGCCGGCAACAACCCCTTCGGCAGCTGCCCGGAAGTGCTCTTCCTGTCAGATCTGATCATACCGGCAGGGGTTACGCTGAACATCAACGACATGGTGCTCAAGTTCGCTCCGACCGCCCATCTCATCATACGTGCCGGAGGTGCTGTGAATGCAGGTGGCAGCACCTTCACTTCAACGGATTGCCTAGGTGTTCGCTGGCCAGGGATACGGGTGGAGGGAAACCCTATGAACCTTACCCAGAACGAAAGTGCGCAGGGCTCTCTCAAATTGAACAACTGCCTGGTGGAAGAAGCGCATGTGGGGGTCTGGTGCGCGCGGGAAGGGGAGTCCGGCCATTACGGTGGCATTGTCCGATCGTACAATTCCACCTTCGTGGATTGTATCGTGGGCGCGCGGATCGAGCGGTACCACCGGATCATCGGGAGCAATGAGTATCCAAACAAGTGTACGTTCGCGAACACGGATTTCAGGACTACGCTCAGTTGGCCTGACCCAGTTGAATACAGCCCCGACAAGCATGTCTGGCTCTACCATGTGAACGGTGTGTCGTTCAATAATTGCTCCTTTGTGAACGCAGCCACTTTTTTCTGGCCAAGTGTTGCCCAAAGAGGGCGGGGCATACATGCGCTTCGCGCCACTTTCCGGTGTAATGGGTTCC
>JANOPI010000493.1:0-41677 GCA_031421755.1 Flavobacteriales bacterium
CACCTTCGACGTGCGCAACGAACAGCGCTCCGCCTCCGACAAGGAGATGGAGCAGGTGCTGCGACCGCGGCGTTTCGGCGAGTTCGCTGGGCAGAAGGCGGTAACGGACAATCTGAAGGTCTTTGTACAGGCTGCCAAACAGCGCGGCGAAGCCTTGGACCATGTGCTCCTTCACGGCCCGCCCGGCTTGGGCAAGACCACGCTGGCGGGCATCATCGCCCAGGAGATGGGGGTGAGTATGCGGGTGACCAGCGGTCCCGTGCTCGACAAGCCGGCGGACCTCGCGGGGTTGCTCACCAACCTGCAGCCGAACGACCTGCTGTTCATCGACGAGATCCACCGGCTGAGCCCCATCGTAGAGGAGTACCTGTACAGCGCGATGGAGGACTACCGCATCGACCTGGTGATCGATTCCGGGCCGAACGCGCGCACGGTGCAGATCACCTTGAACCCGTTCACGCTCGTAGGGGCCACTACGCGCAGCGGGTTGCTCACTGCACCGCTCCGTGCGCGCTTCGGCATCAACAGCCGCTTGGACTATTACGACGCGGCCACGCTCAAGGGCATCCTGCACCGCTCCTCCGGATTGATGAACGTGCCGATGGTGGACGATGCGGCCGACGAGATCGCACGCCGCAGCCGGGGAACGCCGCGTATCGCCAACGCTCTCTTGCGCCGCGTGCGTGATTTCGCGCAGATACAAGGCGACGGCGGCATCGACATGGCCATAGCGAAGCACGCATTGAAAGCGCTGAACGTGGATGCGCACGGGCTCGATGAGATGGACAACCGCATCCTGTTGTGCATCATCGACAAGTTCGCTGGCGGTCCGGTGGGCTTGAACACGGTGGCCACGGCGGTGGGCGAGGAGAGCGGTACCATCGAGGAGGTATATGAGCCGTTCCTGATCATGGAAGGCTACCTGATGCGCACGCCGCGCGGTCGGCAATGCACGGAGCGGGCCTACCGGCATTTGGGGAAGGTGCCGAGTGTGAAGCCCGGGAGTTTGTTCGAGTAGGGGCGAAGTTGCCAGACCTGGACCAACGTTGTTGGCCTCAAGTTTCAATAGGCCAGGGTCACACCCACCCCCAGGCCCATGTCACTATCGTAGTGCGCCCTTATCGCCCACGTCTTGTCCAGCACGTAGCGCAGGCCGGCCATGTACTCCAGGTCGGTGTTGTACATCAGGTCCATGCGGATGCGGGGGGTGAGTGGAATGTCCTCGCGCATGAGCTGGGCGCGCAGGCGGCCATCGGTGTCGATGCGGGCATCGAGCACGAGGAGCATGGGCAAGGTGTATTGGAAGCCGATGTGTGCCACGCTGCGGCTGTTCTTGGTGTTGGCCTGTTGGAAGAGGTTCTCCTCCGGTTGCATGTCGCCATGCCCATCGCGTGCGCGCCAGTCGAGACCTACGTTCATGAACCACCACTGCATTTTGCCGAAGTAGCGGCCGAGGTGGGTCTCCACTTCCTGGCCGTGTTCGTCCATGTAGCCGAGGCGCCATTCGGCCTGCAGGTTCCAGCGCTTGTTCTGGAGCATGGCCTCGCCGTCGTTGCCATTGGTGGCGAAGTCGTTCTGCGCCATGAAGTGCCATTCCTTGTCTTCCCGGGTGAAGCGGCGGGCGGCCTTGCGCGCATCGGGCAGCACGGGGTTGGGGGTGGTGCCTTCGTAACTGAAGACACGCCCCATACCGCTCATCATGTGGTAGAGGATGTGGCAGTGGAAGAACCAGTCGCCCGTTTCCGTGGCCGCGAACTCGATGGTGTCCGTCTCCATGGGCATGATGTCGAGCACGTTCTTCAACGGCGCGTGGTCGCCATGGCCGTTCACTACGCGGAAGAAGTGGCCGTGCAGGTGCATCGGGTGGCGCATCATGCTGTTGTTGTGGAGGATGATGCGCACGTTCTCGCTCTTGCGGATCAGGATGCGATCGGTCTCCGAAACGGTCTTTTTGTCAAGGGCCCAGAGGTAGCGGTTCATGTTGCCGGTGAGCTCGAAGCGCATCTCTTTCACGGGACCGGGCGGCAGCGCGGTGGGGGTGGGTGAACGCAACATGGCGTAGTTGAGCGTAATGATGTTGGACAACGCATTGCTGTTGTACCGATCGTCACCATGATCGGCGTGCGCTCCCGCTTTGGCGTCAGTGATCTCCGGGTACATCACCACGTTCATGTCCATCTGCTGGAGGCTCATGTTCATGCCCATGTCGTCGAGGTCGCCGTTCATCTTCATCATGTCGTTCATCATGTCCATGCCGGCGAAGTACTTCAGCGGCTGGAGCGGTGCGGCGAGCTGACGGATACCGCTGCCCAACCATAGTGAAGTGGAACGCACGCGGTCCTCGCTGGTGGCGAGCAGTTCGTAGGCTGTGCTATCGGCCGGGATGGTCACGATGATGTCGTAGGTCTCGGCGATGCCCATGATGAAGCGGTCCACCTCCACCGGTTCCACATCGATGCCGTCGCTGGCCACCACGGTCATCTTACCGCCGGCATAGGTGATCCAGAAGTAGCTGCTCGCGCCACCGTTGATCAGCCGCACACGCACCCGCTCACCGGCTTTGAACTGCCCCGCTTGGTCCACCGGCTTCCCATTGGCGAAGAGAAGGTCGTAGTAGACATCGCTCACGTCCATGGCGTTCATGCGCTTCCACTCGTTGGTGAGCTTCACGCCCAATGCACCTTCCTTGATGGCATCGCTGTAGCTCTGCACGGTACCCGGTCGGATCCGGTGCTTCTTGATGGCGCTCCAATCGTTCGCACTGTGCAAGCGGCGGTGTACCTCGAAGGGCTTCATGTCCGTCCACTCGCTGAGGATGAGCACCTGCTCAGGCATGGGCTCCGCGTTCCGTTTGTGGATGATGAGCGCGCCATGCATGCCGTTCTGCTCCTGCAATTTGGTGTGGGAGTGGTACCAATAGGTGCCGCTCTGCACCAGCGGGAACTTGTACACCTGCGTTTCACCGGCCTTGATGGGCGCAGTGGTGAGGTAGGGAACGCCATCGTACTGATAGGGGAGGATGATGCCGTGCCAATGCAAGGAGGTCTCTTCCTTCTCCATCGCATTGTGGACCACGATCATCGCCGTGTCGCCTTCGGTGAAGGTGAGCGTGGGCATGGGCATCTGTCCGTTCACCGTGAAAGCCTTGCGCGCTTTACCCGTGTAGTTGACGATCGTGTCCCAGATGGTGAGGTCGTAGCGGGTAGTGCGCGGAGTGAAGTCGCCGCTCGGCACCGAGGTGCCCAATGCGCGTGTACCATATCCGTCCTGCGCAGTGGCCAAGCCTCCGCTCAGTAGGAAGATCAACAGGGCGATCAACTGGAACGCGATGCGGAGGAAGCGAAGCAGGTCCATGGGGCGTGATCGCGCATTACTTCGTGATGGTCTCCTTGACGCTGCCACAGGTGAGCATCATCGAACCATAGAACGGGTTCTTGATGCCTTTCTCCTGGCTCAGCCAGTCCGCCCCGCCTTCATGCATCGGGCAATGATCATAGTAGACCGGCTCCGGGCGCGGCGCGACCTTCACCAGCGCGAGCAGGGGTGATGAGAGTTCGGCGAAGGCCTTGCGCTGCGCGTCGATGTCCGTATTAGAAGCGAGACCCGCGCTGATGTTCGCGAGCGGCTCCATGACCTGCATCCAAACACCATGGAGTTCGGGTCCCATGCGTTCCATCTGCACGGCCTTCACCGCAGCGGACAATTCGGAAGCATGGGCCGCAGCCTTCTTCGCATCCGTAGCCACGAGCGCGTCCTTCAATGCGAAGTAGGCCGCGAAGAGGGCATTGAACTGGTCGGACTTGGGGTTCGCCGGTACTTGCGCAGCAAGCGTATCGGGGGAAGTGCTGCCCTGTTGCGCATGGTCCGTGCCCATCGCTTCATGCCCGGCGTGGTTGACGGGTGTCGTGGTCAACGGCGCTTTCTTGAAGGTGCGCACGTACTGGCAGCAACCGGGCAGCGCGGCGTAGGCGGCATCGGGAGCGAGGTAGCGCTCGCTGTCATATCCTGCGTGGGCGATGCGCTGCAACACGGCATCCATATCGGTGCGTGTGCTGTCGAAGGTGATGCGCGCGGTCTTTGCATCCACATCCCAATCAGCTTCCGCTTCGCCTTTCACGTAGGCGACTTTCTCGATCGTCTTCTCGCACATGCCGCAGTCGCCGCTCACATACACGGTTTCGGTTCGGGCGTTCTTCACCTGGGCGCTGCAACTGGCCAAAAGGAGCGCGGCGAGAGGGGTGAGCAAAGTCGTTTTCATGGGTTGTGCCGTTCGGCGGTTGTAGTTGTTCAATGCACGTGCCCTGTTCGGGCGCACGTGGTCAATGGCAGGCTTTGTTGTGCTTTTTCAACTGGTAGTAGTTGTAGGGCAATGGTATCAGGAACCCAATGGCCGCTGCTGGGAAGAATGCCAGCCAATATGCTGCCGAGGCGAGGGCGGCCTTGCCGCCGGTGATCATGAAGTCCGTGCCCGTCATGGCCAGTTCCATCGCCACCATGCTGAGGAAGGACATACCGATGGCGGTGCGGAACGCGAGGGTCCAGACCATCCGTTCCCGATAACGCATCAATACGGTTTCCAGCAAAACACTCGTGACCAGTCCGGAGACGATGGCGAGTCCCATGATGAGCCACATCGGGGTGCCAGGATGAAAGGCCTGCAAGTAGATGACCATGCCGAAGTCGCCGATGGAACAGCCGATGAGGCAACTGAGCGTGTTGAGCGAAGCGCGCCGCCACAACCTGCCCTCGGACCAGAAGCCACCAACTGCGGCCGGCTTCGGGTCATCACCGATATCGCCGATGCGGTAGGCGCCCGCCTTGCTCACCGCCTGCGAGAGCGTGGCCGTGGGAATGTGGCGGTGCATGGAGACGGTTGTGGTGCTGAGGTCATCGGCGACTACAACCGAGCGCACGCCTTGCACTGCGCTGAGGGCGGCTTTCACCTTGTCAGCGCAGCCGCTGCAGGTGATACCTTGGATGGGATACGTGTGGGTCATGGGAGCGTTTGTGGGGGTCAAAGCTCCGGGCGCAGGGTGCGGGGCGCGTTATAGTATCATGGATATGTATTACAAGATCCCGCACGGTCACCGCTGGGCTTTCACCAGCCGGAATCGCTTTTCCCCAGTAGGCGTTGTGAGCACCCCGCTGTATGGACCCGGGGCCAGATGCACGGGTTCGATCCGCAGCCGACCCGCCTCGGCGGTGGGCGTGCCCCGCCACACCACGGTTCCTTCCCCATCGAAGAGCGTGACCTGAGCGTTGCTGTCGGTGCCATAAAGGTAAACGGCCTCTAGGAAGGGAACAGGTCCCACGGCGAAACCGTCGATGTTGGATGCGGCTCCGGTGATGCGCACGGTTTCGCAATGCAGAGCGGAACAGGTATCCGCGCCAATGCTGCCTGTAACGCTCAGGCAAACCTGATACGTGCCCGTATCGGTGTAGGTGTGCGCTCCTGACCCCAAGTGGTCCACCACACCGTCGCCATAGATCCAATAATAGTGGACGTCGGTGAGCTGGTTGGTCGATTGATCGGTGAGGGAGATGGTGTAGTCGACCACTACGAACGTGAACGCCACTTGGAGCACGGAATCACATCCGGATTGCGCACACGACACGTAGTGCATGGCAAATAAGCATCCTGACAGGAACCCGTGCATACCCATCAGACGTTGTTCTCGTCTCGTGGCTCCTCGCTCCCCACCATGTCCAGCGCCTTGCGCCGTTCCACACCGACGAACTTGAAGTGCGATGGGCTATGCCCTACGAATTGGCTGAACTGGTTGCTCAAGTGTTGCACACTGCTGTATCCGAGCCGATCGGCTATCTGGCTCAAGCTGAGTTCATCGTACACGATCAGCTCCTTCGCGCGTTCGATACGCTGCAGGTTGAAGTATCGCTCAATTGTCTGTCCTTCCACGGAACTGAACAATTTACTAAGTCCTGAGTACTCCATGCCCATCTCACGGGCTAGTTCAACAGACAGCCTTACCCTGGTCGCATTAGCCATTGCATCTCCCCTCGCGCGCTCAAGTATCAGTCGTTTGGTACGTTCGATGATCCGCGCTTTGCGGTCATCGATGCGCTCGAAACCCACAGCCATCAGGTCAGCGTCCAATTGCGCGAGTTGTTCCACGTTCAGCGGGGCGGGGAGAACGACCTCGCCCAGGTCCAGACGGACCGGCACAAGCCCTTGCGCCGCCATGAAGCCCCGCACCACGGTCTTGCAGCGGTCGCAGACCATATTGCGGATGTGCAGGGTATACCCTTCCACTGGAACGAGGGACAAGGCGGGAGGCTTTCGGGCACCTCCCGCCTTTGCGTTCCGTGCTTTCATATCAGCGTGTATCGAGCACGACAAGGGGTCTGGTCCCTGCACCGGAATCCGTTCGGACCACCATGGAGTAGGCCCCTGGCGCAACACCGTTCAGGTCCATACGCAACTCGGTTCCGGTTGCACTGCTTGGTTTGCGATACTTCACCAACTGACCGAGCGCATCGTAGAGTTCGACGGCGACAGGGCCGACGAGGGCACCGATCGAGATGTCGACATATCCTACGGCCGGATTGGGGAACACGTTGAAGTCTAACGCAGCTGGCTCATACAGCCCCACGACACTACCGATGTTGACGTCGTCGATGTAGATGTTGTTTCCGAAGTTGCTCTCCGTAACGAACATGAAGAGCACATCGGGCTCCCCGATCACAGAAGTGAGGTCCACGGCTTCGGATCGCCATTGGGTGGCGGTGGGCGTGAAGGCGGAGGTGGAAACCGTGCCTGTGGACAGGTCCGCTCCTTCCTTGTCGTACAGCGTGCTCCAGGTCGCACCACAATCTGTCGAGACTTTCAGCATCTGGCGTTCGCTGGTGGAGGTGTTGTATTGCCGGTAAGCAACGGCGAATTCGAACAAAGTTCCCGGTACCGCTGAGGAAAGGTCCACCCGTGGAAGCATCATATAGTCCAATTGGCCGGTGATATCCATCTGGCCCGAGTAGTGATCCATCTTCATGGAGCCGCTACCGTTTCCAAAGGCGCTAGCGGCGCTCCTGGTCATCATGTTGTTGGGATTGAAGTGGACGTAGTTCCAGCCATCGGGCGGGAACGTGGTGGAGGAGAAATCCTCTTGGAACGGAATGGATTGTACGGGGTCGATCACGCGGAAGCTGCCCATCAGCTCGTTGTTGTTCGGGCTCATATCCTCCATTCCATTAGGCAGCATGACCCACGCGTTCAACTGGTGCGCCCCCGAGACAACGGGTACAGAAGGAAGTGTGACGTCAGTGCTGCCACCTGGAACGAGCAGACCCGTCCAGGCGAACATGGTGGAGGCACCTCCGTCGATGTGGAAATGGATCTCAGCCGAAACGATGTCGTTGCTGCCCATATTGGCCAGCGTCACGACGGGGGCGATCTCCGAAGTGCAGACATCATACGCGATGGAGTAGAACGTGGAAGAAGTGGGTGCCGTCAGGGGCGATACGATCACGGTGATCGCCGCATCATCTGGTTCCGGCAACGGATCGATCCGGACCACCTTGTCGGCGGTGTTGTTCACGAACCAGATGCGGCCGTCAGGTCCCGCCTTCACACCCATGATGCCATTCTGACCCGTAGGGATCGCACCCATGTAGGTCGGTGTACCGCTCACGTCATAGATGCGGATGTCGCCGTTGTCATTGTCGCTTACGATCAAACGACCTTGCAGATAATCGATCCCGCAGGGCTGTGTGGTCCATGTATCCACGATCTCCACCGTGGCACCCTCGACCTCATAGTAACCTGCCAGTGGTTCGTTCGAAGTGGAAGGAACGGACAGGTTGCCTGTGACAGCGCCTGAGGTGAGGGCCAGTCGCTTGATCTGCTTGGCACCGCCATCGATGAAATACAGCCAGCCGTTGTCGCGGTCAAGCACCATGTGGCTGGGGATGTCCGGCACACGTGAAACAGGAACATCGGTGTATCGCCAGATCTTGCCCGCACCATGGTCATCGTATCCGGGGCCATGGTCCTCCACGAAGTCATAGCGGCAGATATTGCCGAAGTGCCCGTCCATTACCCAGTACACCTTTGCGCTATCCGAGGCGATCCCCATGGCGAACGGGCTCTGGTGAAGCATGTCCAAATGGCTGCCGAGGGGTGATCCGCTCACCCAGTTGTTCTGGAAGACGGTGGCGAAAATGTCCGGGTCACCGCTCCAAAGGCCCGGCCCCATGAAAGTGCTCGTAGGTGATGACGTGTTCTGTACTTCACCGACAGTACCCCATTCACCATTCTCGGAAAACGCCATGGCGCTTGCCTGGATCATGAAGTGGCTGCTGTGAGTATCCTTCTTGTACTGATCGGTCTGGCCGGGCAGTCCGGCATTGTGTACGATCACCATGCTCCCGCCGTTGGACCCTCCACGGTTCATCACCCACAGTTCATTGCTCTGGGGCTTGAAATCCAGGTCGCGGGGATCGTTCACTTGATCAGAACCCACAGCGATGTTGGTGTAGGTGAGGGGGTCGGTGAGGTAGCGATCGATACAGCTCTGGCCGTAGGTGGCCAGCCCGGTACAGGCCATGCTGGCGATGAGTAGGGGCTTGATCATGTTCGTCGGGGTTTGGTAGTTGTGGGAATGGGGTCAGTGTTCTTGGTCCATGGAATCCATCAGGCGTTGCATCCAAGCCATATTGACCGGACCATCACCCATGGTGGAAGGTGTGTTCAACAGATCGATATCGGACAGGAGTATCTCCATTTCCACGGGCAGGTTAGCGGTAAGCGCTCCACCTTCGGGAAGGTTGGCGTGTACCACGGCGGCGGCGGGGCAGAGCAGGGCGTCACCGGCGCATCGATGGCTGAAGCGCTGGTCGGACCCATCGAGCGCTCCATCGTTGTTGCTGTCCACGAGACCGGCCAAGTAGAGGAAGCAGTAGCCCATGGCGTTGTCGCCGGTATGCATGCTCATATCGTTCAGTGGCGCGGGTGCCTGTGCGGGATCAGCGTGGTTCATATCGGGTTCAAAGCCAAGGCTGAATCCGATCACATGCAAGTGGTCCGAGGTGAGATCGCCCAGCAGGAAGTCATTGCTGGTTGAGGCGTCCGCGATGGCATACACGTTCGAGTACTGAGCGAGAACGTTTTCATGATCATCCAGCGCCCGGGCCCCGGAGATGAGGAAACGCAGGGTGTCCAAACGGAAAAGATGACCGAAGTCGTCCTGATATTCACTGTTCAGCTCGTATGCATGACCACCGTAGCGCCAAACCACGGCCAACCGCTGTTGAACGGTATAGGCAGGAAGGACTTCCTTCGGTTCCTCCAATGCATCATGCCTGCACCCAGCGAGGAGCAGCGCACCAGAAATGAGGCGAACGGCCAGGTAGGGATGCGTGGCGTTCATCGGGGCAGGTGTGGTGCGTTGCAAGGCTAGGGCTGTTTCTCAACCCTGACTACCCTGGACCTGCCATCCCGGTCAGAGAGCTGGATGGAATAGGATCCGGAAGCGAGACGGGACATTTCGATCGTTCCTGATACCACCGCGACCCTGCGGCACACCTTGCCTTGTGCATCGCTGATCACGGCCATGGTCCATTCTGCCCCTGCCACATGAAGCGCATCCCGCACCGGGTTCGGCCAGATCGATAGACCATCATCCATGCTTTCCTCAACCCCCGTAGTGGATATGAACGTGGCTTTGCGGTACCGCACCTGTCCGCTGTTCACTTCGCTCCACACGATGTGGAAGGTCCCATTGGCGAAAGCGATGTCCGGCGTTTCCTGTGCATGCATGAGGTCCATGTTCACGGTGTCGGGAGCGCTTAGTCCGGCGACACCGGTGGTGCTCCAGGCGAAGAGGACTTCGCGGCTACCACCGGAACTCTGCTCCCATACCACACCCAAGGTGTCCCCGCTACCGGCTATGCGCGGGTAGTTCTGCTGAACCGAGCTGACCTGCCCCGGTTGAACGTTCTGCTGAGATCCCAGTGTAAGGGTACTGGCACCCGCGCTGCCCAGATACACCTTGGTTCCGTTCACCTCGCCTGACATCCATACGTAGCGCACGCTGTCACCGGCCAAATACCCCGCCGGGCCACTGGATGGACAAGCGGGGAAGAACCAGTTCGTGGTATCGAGTTGGGCACCTGCGGGGAAGGACATGCCCCCATCGGTGGAGGCGGCGCCCCAGATGGTGCGGAGGTTGTTGCCTGCATTCCGGTACAAGGCCACGGCCCGGTCGCCATTCGTGATCACTTGGCCGGGGCAGCAGTCGCAGACATCGCCCGGTGCGAAGGGTGCGCTCACCTGCTCCACGCCCATGAACATGCCGCCCATCATATGGCGCACCACATGGCGGGCTTGGGAGAATCCGGGTGAGAATTGCATGTATTGCACCACGGGTTCACCGCCGGGCCCTACTGCCACTGCGGGGAACCTCGAGAGCAACCCGTCATCGGGGTCTATCCGGAGCGTGTCGCTCCAGCTGGTTCCGCCATCGGTACTGCCTACGAGGTAGGAGGGTCGTTCATCCTCGGGCAGTCCTTTGAACACGGCCCAGAGCGCGTTACCGCTGGCGGCTATCCCCGGGCCTTGCCAATCGGAGGTTGCTATTTCCAGACCTGCGGGGCTCACCATGGCAGGCTGCATGAAACCGTTGCCCATACCCACTGCCGACCAGCATTCACTGGACGCGTTCGCCCACAACACCACGGGGTCGCCATCTCCGTTCAGCACGATGCGGGGTCGCAAGGTGCCCGCGTTGGGGGGTGAGACATCCACGGGAGTTTCCCATAAAAGGGATTGTGCGCCCGCCAACTGTGGAAGACAGAGGAAAAGAAGGGTAGTAATGTGGACGGTCATGGGATGTGTTCTGATGTCGGGTTCAATGGTCGTGCACATTGTCGCTGCCTTTCGGTGCCGTGATGTGCGTACCTGTGCGGGTGTACTGACAACAATGGGGCAGCTTGTCATAGACGGTATCGGGAGCCGACCACCGTTCATTGTCGTATCCGGCCTGGGCGACCTTGAGAAGCACCCGGTCCAAGGTGATACGTGTGCTATCGTAGGTCACTACTGCAATGCGGGTCTTGCGGTCCCAGTCCACTTCGGCTATCCCGTCGGTTACGGCTTCTTCGATCGTCTCTTCGCACATACTGCAATTCCCGTTCACCAGCATGGAGGCTACTCGCGCATTGTCCACGGTAGGGCCGCACGCGCCGAGGAGCGTGGTGCTCAACAGGAAGCCGTAGCGTCGCATCATCGTTTCTCGAAGCGAAGGGTCGTTTGCTCACCAGCCAGACCACTGAGGACCATCACATAGGCACCGCGTTCCAGGCGCGATACATCCACACGCCCATTCTGCACGCGTGCATCGGATACTTCCTTCCCTTGTAGGTCCAGCACGCGAGCGCGGTCCCAGCTGCCGCCGGTAATGGTCAGAACATCCTGTGCGGGGTTCGGACTGGCCACCGCAACAGGTGCCTTCAGGTCAGGAATGACGGTCGCAGCGGCCAGGGCGGTGTTCACCGCCTCGATGATGGCCGGGTTCTCACTGTTCGCATGTCCCAACTCGCTGTAGTATACCGTATGTGAGGAACCGCCACCGAGCACCACCACGGTAGGCATGCCCATGCCCCCGTAGTAGGTGGTCTGCGCGCTCATGCCCGCGAAAACCGGATGCGTGAATCCATTGGCGGTTTTCCAGTTGTTGATCTGGGTACAGGTGACCGAGTTGGAGAACCCGATGCTGAAGAGTTTCACCCGCGTAGGATCGCTCACGTATGGCAGCACGTTCTCTGTGAGGCTTTGTGCGGCGGTGATGCACGGCTGGCAGCCCATCATCACCATTTCGAGGATCACGGCATTGCCGGCTTCGAGTTCGCTGAAGAGGTTATGCGGCACGCCGTCACAATCGTTCGCGGTGAAATCGAGCGCGGTGGTCTGCGCGTTCAAGGTGAGCAGGGCACTAAGGGCGAAAAGGGTTGTTATGGTTCTCATGGTCGTTCAAGGTTTGCCGTGCGGTACACGGCCCGTTTGTTTTTCAGTGTGTGCGTGTAAGCGTAAGGTATTCGGTACTGCCGCGCGCATCGCTCAGGCGCAGGAGGTAGTTTCCCGGAGCCAAACCTGACACGTGCAGTATGTTTTCTTGTTGTCCCGGTAACAGTGAGGTGCGCTGCACGATGCGTCCCAACGGATCGGTAAACGTGGCCTGGACAACGCCGGTCGCGCTGGGCCAAGACACACGGCATTCACCATCGGCATTCGGGTTTGGCCACACGCGGGCGGGTGTGGCGGTGCGCTGCTCATGTATGCCGATGTTGTCCACCACCAGGAACTGGCCCATCATGCCCTCATCCTCGTGCATCAGCAGGTGGCAGTGGTACATGTACGGCATCTCGGGGTCCGCGAAGTCATCGAAGCGGGTGATCACGCGAGCGTTGCCCATGGGCGGCACGTACACCACATCCTTCCAACCGGACTCCCACGCCTCAGGCGGTGCGCCGTTGCGGTCCAGGATGTTGAATTGGATATCATGGATGTGAATGGGGTGGCCAACCATCGTGTTGTTGGTGAATTCCCAGATCTCGGTAGCGCCCAAGGGCACCACCTCGTTGATCACGTCCATGTCCATGAGTGCTCCGTTCGTGGTGAAGGGGCCTTCGATCATTTCCATGGGCCCCGTGCTCTCGGGCTCGAATGTGAAGGAGCGCGTGTTCACCGCGTCCGCTACCTGATAGGCGATCACGGGTACGAGCGAAGCCGGGACCGCAGCGATTGGTTCAGCTGTGGGCGGCCCGATGGTGAAGGTGACAAGCGGGAAATCCGACCCGTTCAGCGCATTATTCTGGTACCCATCCAAGTAGGCCTGGCCATTGCCGACCTGTGCGGAACCGATGATGCCGTTGGGCAGCAAACTGCCCAAACTCATCAGGCGCAGGGTATCGCCTTGGAGCGCACTCAGATCAACGAGCACTTCAAGGCGCTCCCCGGGCATCAGCCGGGCGGTGGTAAGGGCTACCGGCGCGGCAAGCAGGCCGCCATCGGTACCGATCGCATGGAAGGGCATGCCATTGTCGAAGGCCAGTTGGAAACTGCGCTCGGAAGCACCGTTCAAGCAGCGGAGACGGACAACTTGTGCGGGAAGTTCTTTCCAGGCATCCCGCACACCGTTGGCCACCACCACGCTGTCCAGCCCGGTGTGCAACATGATCTGCCCGTCAACGATGGGCTTGGTCTGCAGGATGAGCGGGATGTCATCCACCCCATAGGTGCGCGGCAAGGCGAGCGCAGCCTCCTGCTCGTCCTGCACGATGATCATACCGGCTGCGCCCATGCTCACCTGGTAGTCTGTGAGGCCATGACCGTGCGGATGGTACCAGAACGTGCTGGCGCGGTCGAGCACGGTGAACGACGGGGACCAGGTGGTGTTCGGATAGATGAGCGAATGCGGGCCCCCATCATTCTCCGGACTTACGTGCAGCCCGTGCCAATGGGTGGTGGTGAGGTCCGGGAGCAGGTTGGTCACATTCAGCGTGACGGCCTGCCCCTGCACCAGGAGCAGTGTTGGCCCGAGCAACGCGCCGTTGTACCCGTAGGTGGGTATGGGTTCACCGGCATGGAAGTACGAGGTGTCTTCTTGGAGGGCAAGATCGAACACCGGGCCGGAGAGCAGGGGTGGGATCGGCATAGGGGCCTGTCCGCTAGTGGCGATGGTGGCGAGCACTGCTGTTAGGAAGCTGTAGAAGGAAGCCTTCATTGTTTGCGGATGTATGCGTGTGAGCACGGCCCCCCAAAAAGGATGCGCGGTTTTTCCGGTTTGTTCTCGAAGAAGGCGTCCACCGTTATCCGTACGCCCGGGTTCGAATCGTTCCCCTGCACCGTAAGTCCGGGTACATGGTAGTCCATGAACACAATGACCCCACCGTGCGCAAGCCGTGCATAGGTGTGAGCAAGACCGTGGGCCACTAAGCTCACATGGCCGAAGACATCACCTCCGATGCCCAGGTCCATATGGGCGAAGGCGATGGCATTCGGAAGATCCGTGGGTACCGTGTGCGTGATATCCCCCGCATGGATGCGCGGCATCGTTACCCGGCACTCCCTCATGCGCCGTTCGAAGATGTCGCGGATCTTCTCTGACCCGTCAAGTCCGATGTCAAAGCGGTCGTACACATGCATGAAGCGGGACCTGTCCAAGTGGTCCAGAATACTGGCGAGCACGGCTGAGGTGCTGCCCATGTAACAGCCGAGTTCCACCACGGCACCGGGCACTTTCTGGTCAAGCACATCGGTGAGCAGCAGTTCCAAATTGGAGATCTGCTCCATGCTCACCATGTCCTCCCGGTGGTCGAAGCGGCTGCGGAGGACCACAGGCGATCGTAGTTTGTTGAGCACGCGGTTCATGAAGACGACCCACGGGGAGGGCACCCAGCGTTCGGTGCCGGGCAAGCGTGCGGGTTCTGATCGGAGTTGACGTTCCACAGGACGGAGCTGAAGGTTGGACATATAAGCAGCGAACCCCAGGCGCAGTGGCACCGGGGTCGATCACCCAGACGTCTTTCTAGACCCTCAATTGGCCAGCGGCCAAGAGGCAGTGTACACCCTCTGCCAAGGGCGGGCCATGCGCATGATGCTGCACATCATCAACGCATGAGCCAACCACAAACTGGTCATGCAGGCCATTCAATAAAAGCACAGGGAGCTGGAGGACGGGCATACCGGGCTCCCACGTGAATTCCTCGATGTTGCTTTGGACCGAATGGAAGGAGCAGCACTGGACGTGCAACTCCGGGCTCTCCGACCCTGGACCTGGTACCAGACATTCACGTGCCTGGCCCCATTGTACCACCGTGCGATCCGTGCCTACGCAGTTCATGGTCCACATGGCCGGAATGACCAATGCGAAGCACATAGAGACCATCGAGTGCGCGGCGATGGCTTTGCACCAGATGGAGTAGTGCCGAAGCATGCTTCAAAGATGATGCATGCCGACGACTACACTGGGTTCTTTCTCGCTTGCCCGTTCCCAAAGTTGGGATCCCACCGCAGAATTACCGGTTCTCCCCCGCCGGAACGGGTTCCTGATCGATCGGATCGCTCCACCGGGCACGCTCGTACCGCGACATGTTCCGTGCGCCGAGCAGGCGGATGATGACGAGCGAAACCACCATGAAGAGCACCACGAACGCGTTCATGAAGTAGGGCGGTTTCTCGGGCACAGGGAGCATAGGCACCACCAGGAAGGCGCAGTTGCTGAATACCTGCATGATGAGAAGCACAGTACCGCTGCGTGTGGAGTTATAGGCCCATGTGAGGAAGACGCTGAGGCTGAACATGGAGATCATGAAAGCGTACCAGGGGATACCGTCCGGCACGCCCTCGCCCAACAGCATCATCATCAAGTACCAGAGGCCCCAGGCCATGCCCACCCATCCGGCGCTGAAGAGCGCGGAACGCTTCTCCTGTAACCGGGTAACGGAGAACCGGATCCAGCTGGTCTCTTCCACGAAGGCGATGCCGATCACGAAGGCGGCGTTGCGGATGATCTCGGTGAGCCAGTTGTAGTTCAGCCAATGATCCGTGGTATCCATGCCCAGGGCGATCACGCTGGCAATGCCCAAGTACCCCAGCATGAACTTCCATGAAAAGGCCAACGCGTACCATTTTACCGGTACTTTCCAGTGCAGATAGGAACCGAAGAGCTTCTTCAGGCCCACCCAGCCATCCAGGTAAACGGTCAAGCCCATGGCGAGCACCAGGGGAAAGAACACCCGGAAACGGAAGACCATGTGCGCCATGCGGGCACCGGGGCTATCGCTGTGCATTTCCTGCCCCTCCGGAATGAGCCACCAGGTGGCCACCACCACGGCGAATTGGGCGAGCAGCGTGAGCGATACGAAGACGGCTACCGGATAGCGGGTTATGAAAGCGCGCACGTTCCCTGCGGGCGCCGTCGGCGTCGGAGTTGAAAGCGTAGGGGTCGACATGCGAGGTTCTTGAGGATTGGATGAGGTGCGCAAATAAACTAAGATCGAAGCGAAGTCACCTCCAGAACCTGGCGCTCGCTGGAAAGGTCGGTATGGTGAGTCGCGGGCGGTATACCGTCATCGGCCTCATCACCGGCAAGTTCTACTCCTTCCGCGTTAGCGCGGTGGGCAAGGTGGGCGAAGGCCGCTTGAGGCCTCGGCTGCGCTCGGCCTGAGCGGGCCACCGGTACGTTCCATACCACATCCTCTACAAGCACCGGCCCCCTCCATGTGAGGGGGTTGTTGCGTTCGGTAGTTCCTCATCGGGATACTTTCACGCCCATGCGCTCACCCGCGGAGAAGACCGCTGACGTGAAGGCCGAAGCCCACCGCCTCGGCTTCCTTGCTTGTGGTATCGCGCGCGCAGGATTCCTGGAAGAAGAAGCGCCCCGGCTGGAGCGGTGGTTACGCGAGCAACGGCATGGCGACATGGGGTACATGGCGAACCACTTCGACCTGCGCCTGGATCCGAGAAAGCTGGTACCGGGGGCGAAGAGCGTGATCAGCTTGGCGTACAACTACCACACGCCACCGCAGCAGACGGACCCGGAGGCACCGAAGCTGAGCACGTACGCGTATGGGCGCGACTACCACAAAACGGTGAAGCAGCGGTTGAAGCCATTGATGGGCTTCATGAAAGAGCGGTTCGGCGATGTGGAGATGCGTGCGTTCGTGGACAGCGCACCGGTGATGGAGAAGGCGTGGGCGCAGCGCGCGGGGATCGGTTGGATCGGGAAGAATGCGAACATCATCCGGCAGCCGGGTCGGCAGCCTGACAACGGACAACCCCGGCTGGTTGGCCGAGGATCAACCGACAACCGACCCACAGGCGGTAGTTTTTTCTTCCTCTGCGAGATCATCACGGACCTGGAACTGGAGCCGGACGCACCGGCCACCGACCATTGCGGCACCTGCCGCCGTTGCATCGATGCGTGCCCCACCGGCGCGATCATCCAGCCCTATGTGGTGGACGGTAGCAAATGCATCAGCTACTTCACCATCGAATTGAAGGACGCGATACCGCAGGAGATGAAGGGGCGGTTCGACGATTGGGTGTTCGGCTGTGATGTGTGCCAGCAAGTGTGCCCTTGGAACCGTTTCAGCACCCAACACACGGAGCCGGATTTCACACCGTCAGACAAGCTGATGGGTCTTTCGCGCGACGAGTGGCACGGCATGACCGAAGTGCTGTTCGAGGAGCTCTTCCACGCCAGCGCGGTGAAGCGCACGAAGTTCAGTGGCCTGAAAAGGAACTTGGAGTTTCTGGGGCACACCTGAGCGAGGCCGCTGGCGCGGCGAATGCGATGAACCGCAGAGCGCGCAGAGGGTCGCAGAGGAATGCGAGAGTCCAAGAGACATAACACGCAGAACCCCTCTGCGATCTCTGCGGTAGAACCATCGGACTCCGCCGCAGGCGGAGGCTCCTGCGTTACGCGGCGAATGCGATAAAATGCTCAGGTGTCCCTCCTTTGTTGGCATGATCTCCGAACGCGGAGAATCGCTCGGACTCAAGGTTCATCACACAAGCCCCTCTGCGTCTCTCTGCGCTCTCTGCGGTAAAGCCAGCGGACTCCGCCGAAGGCGGATGCT
The DNA here is from genome assembly GCA_031421755.1 of Flavobacteriales bacterium. Taxonomy (GTDB): domain Bacteria; phylum Bacteroidota; class Bacteroidia; order Flavobacteriales_F; family PHOS-HE28; genus PHOS-HE28. The sequence continues at coordinate 17,596 of JANOPI010000493.1, forward strand.
CCTGCGGAGACCTCTTGATCAGGTCCTCATACTCTTCTGGAACACCTCCAGGATGATGTCCTTGTATTGATGGCCGAAGGTGGCGAGGCACCAGGCCTTGAGGAGGAGTTGATCATGTTGGCCCAGCCATGTGCGGGCCTTGACGAGTTCTTTTTTGAACAGGCGGCTATCGAAGCTCACCTTTTGGAGCACTTGTTTGCTCAGCTCCATCATCTTCCGTCCTTGATCCATCATCACGTGTCGTCTTTATTCGGAAGGCCCTCGTGGGCGTGGCGGTTTTTCTGAAAAAGCCTGATGAAGGTACGTCGATCCGTTGAAATGGGCCATTCGACGATCAGGACTTTTCCACCGTTGGTCTTTGAGACGCCAAAGGAACGGGAGTTTCCGAGCGATCCGTATGGCCATGGGTCAGAAGGGTTCTGCCGGAGTGATAGAGGTGGACGCTGCCCCGTTGGATCCGGGGGAGGCATGCCCGCGCGCCCCTTGCCAGGAGCGTGGTACTAGGCTCGGAACACGCCTGAGGCAGCGCTGGATGGGTCAGTTCGCGATCTTCCGCTCCACGGTCTGTATCACCTCATCGGTGGTGCTGTTGGCCAGGTAGGCCACCAGGTAGGTCTTGGCGGGGTTGAGCACATTGGCCGGCATGGGCTGGTTGAAGGGGAGGGAGAGGGTATCCCCCGCGTTGGCCGAACCGTTCACCAAGGCCTGGCCCCAAGCGCCGTTCAGGTTGCCCCTTAGGGCGTGGCGGTGGGTGTAGCCCGGTTGATCGGGGGGCTCTGCGCCGTTCACCAGTTGCCAGTCCACGATGCTGTCCTCGGTAAGGGCGAGCACGAGCTGGTAATTCCCGGCCAGGTTGTTCAGAACGGCGGCCTTCAGCGTACCGGAAACAGTGCCACCGGAAGCGGAGAGGTTCTCGAACCAGAGGTCCACATCGGCGGTAAGTCCGGCTTGGGCGAAAACGGCGGGGCTCCAGGCGTTGCGGCCCGGCAGCATGGTACTGTTGTAGGGCAGGCGGTTGATGAGTGCCTTGGGAATGGAGGAGGTATTCCAGCGTTGGAAGATGGCGTCACCATCCGGGGTACGGAACTCCGTGGTGTACTTGTCACTGCCGGGCGGGCGCGGCACGGCTAGATCGCCCACATGCATGGCGATGATCACCAGTCCATCGCCGTATTCCTGTTTCAAGCCTTCGGCTATCTCATGCCCATCCGGGCAGAAGGTGCATTCATGGCCGGTGTATTCCTCCAAGAGGATGCGCCGGGGAACGCCTGCTGGTGGTGGGGTATCGGGCCCATCCTCGGCTCCGAGGGGTTTGTCCACATAGTCGCAGGCAGCGAGGGCCAACAGCGCGGCAACAGCTAAAGCGGTTCTCATGGCTGATCAGAAAGTGCTGGTAATGGACAAGGAGAGGCCATTTGCGGCGGGCACCACGCGGCAAACGCCGCCGACGCAGAAGATGCCTGCGCGCTGGCGCCCATAGCTCATGGTGAAACGGCTACCCCCTCGGATGTATCCGACGGAGCCGATGGGGTAGTGGATCTCATCGTCGGGGTTACCGTAATTGTACTGGTCCATGGCGGCAATGAACCAATGGGGGCTGAAGGTGAGCTCCGCCACAGCGGTGGCCCAGCTGCCCTGGTCCTGATCGGTGCGCAGGTGTTGGAGTTCGAAGCGCAAAGAGTTCTTGTCATTGAAATTATAAAGGCCTTCCGCCACGATGACATCCGCGTAGATGACCTGTTTGCCTGACTTGCCCTGCACCTGTTCGATGTCGTAGACGAAGTTCATGTAGGTGAGCGCGAGTTCGAATCGGTCGCTCAGCTTCTTGCGCAGCTCCACATTGAAGTCCTGGAAGTACATGCGCTTGCCCGGGGAGAGGATGTTGTTGCGGTAGCCGCGCAGGCGCACGGTGTCGTTTGGAAGCATGGTGCTGTCCAAGCTCCAGGCCCCGCACCAGTTCACGGCGAGCTTCATGCCGCGGGCACCGCCCAGCTTGCTGCCCTTCTTGAACTTGTAGAAGACCTCGCCTTGGTAGCTCACTTCGCCATTGGGTTGTGTGGCGTACGGATACAACGTGGCGGCGAGGTTGTAGGTGTGCTGTTTGGCGAGCGAGGGCAGGAAGTTGATGTTGAGGTCGAAGAGGGACGGTGCGGCGCGGTCGCTTTGGAACACCATGTTGTCGTAGCTGTGTGCCCCAACGCTGACACCGAGGCCTTTGGTGCTGTAGGTGGCGTTCAGGAGCATGGCTTCGCCGTCCTTGTAGATCAGGTTGTTGCTTCCGTTGGGGTCGTTGATCTTGTGGGCGTACTCGGTGTAAAGGTTCCACTTGGCGGTAACGTAATTGGCGCGGGCGGCGTAGGTGCCCACGTTTTCCGGCAATTCAAGTTGGGGGTCGGAATCCGCTTGGAACTTGCTCACGAAACTTCCGCCGAGGGTGAGGTTGCGTCCCTTTTCCACCCAGGCCGGAAAGCAGCGGGGCCAAGCCTCGGTGATGGAGACCTCGCCGTCGATGCCCCGCACGATGCCGGGGCCGTTGAAGAAGCCGCCATTCACATTGCCATCGAACCCGAACCGTTGGTTGCCGATGAAGCCCTTGAGGTAGATGCCCGTGTCCGGCCGGAACTTCAGTCGGAGGCCGTCCATGGCATTGTCCACGCCGAGGTATCGCTCCTCATAGGTGCGGAAGGCGAGACCCTGGCCGAACTGTTCGTAGAAGTTGCCCACCGTTACCTCCAGATCGTCCTTGGTATAGGTGGCGAAGCGGTAGCCGATACCGCTGCCGTTGTAGGATTGCCCCGCGGGGTAGCCCAGCAGCGCCGGCTGGTAGGACTCAAAGCGGACCCCTGCTTTGAAGACACCGTTGTTGGTGGTGTAGTTGAGGTTGCCCCAGGAGTTCAAGCCCCAGGTCTGCGGGGGTTTCTGCGCGTTGATCGCACTGTCCTCCCGGTAGTACTGCCCATCCATGCTGAAGTTGCCGTGGATCTGGCCGCCATCCTGGGCACGGGCGCTGGCACAGAGCGCGAACGCGCAGAAGATGGAAAGGGGGAGAATAAAGGAGGAGGAACGGACCTTCCGCATGGGCGCTGGCGATGGGACCGCATAGATAGTGGCCCTGCCGCGAGCGTGCGCGAATGCGGGTGTGTTGCAGCCGTCCTAACGGGCGATGGATGGGATTTCCACGGGGAGAAAGGCGTTGACGGTTGTCCGTTGTCGGTTGTCAGTTGTCTGGCGTGGTGGGCCGGCAACGGCCGCCCCTGCTTGTACCAACCGCTTCAAGGGATCGGACGCGGCCCACGGCAGCCTGCCAACCGACAACCATCACATTCGTCAGCACAGCAACCGACAACCATCACCTTCGTCAGCCCAGCAACCGACAACTACTTCCCCGCCAGCTCCTTCACCTTCTTGAAGAGCTCGTTCTCATCGCCCGGCTCATAGTTGTTGTGCTGCCAAACGATGTTGCCTGTTCCGTCCACGAGGAAGGTGTGCGGTACGTTGTTCACGTTCAGCGCGCGCTTCAGATCGCCGTTCGGGTCCTTCACCACTTCATAATCCCAGTCCTGGCCGTTCACGTAGGGTGCTACGCGGTTCACGCTACGAGCATCATCGATGCTCACAGCGATGAGTTTCACGCCGGTCTGTTTCTGCCAGTCAGGGTATTTCTCGGCGATGGTATTGAGTTCGCGTTTGCAGGGCGCGCACCAGGTCGCCCAGAAGTTGATGATCATGGGCTTGCCATTGTTGCTCCAGGTGGCGGTGTTCACCTTTTTGCCGTCCAGTGTTTCCACCATAACGGAGGGGAGCTTGCCGCTCTGGGCGTGCAGTGCGGTTACCAAGGCGAGAGCGATCAGGATGAGGAGGTGCTTCATGCGTGTAGGTGCGTGGGGCTACGGGAAGGCGAATTTCGGGCCAAAGAAAAGGCCGGTGGGCTTGTCGCACCACCGGCCAATTCAATAGCTCTTGTAAGGCTTCGCTTACTTGCTGAGGGTCACTTTGTGCGTGGTGGTGGCACCGTCAGCGGCCACGTTCACGTAGTACACACCGTTGGCGAGCGCGCTCAGATCCATCGAGCGGATGCCCGAGGTGCTGAAGGTGCTGGTCATCATGCGCTCACCGAGCACGTTGAACACGTCAACGGTGGCCGTGGTGTTGGCGGCGAAGGACATGTTCAGCAGACCGGTGGTAGGGTTGGGGTAGAGGCTCACACCTTGCAGCGTGTTCTCCGAAAGACCGACGGCCGTGTTGGTAGCGCGCTCAGAGGTCATGTCGGTGTAGGAACCGCCCTCGATCACGATCTGGTTCGAGGTAAGGTCCTTGATCTGGTAGTAGCCGTCACCGTAAGCGCAGCAGATGCCGTCACCGTAGAAGTCGTAAGCGCTGAAGATGTAGCAGCCCATCTCGAAGAGGGTCACTTCTTGGGTGATGGTCTCCGCATTGCCATAGGCATCAGGACTGGCTGGAGCTGTGCCGGTACCGTTACCGATGTTGGTGGTGCCCACCTCGGAATTACCGCCGGAAGCGGCGATGGCGCCGCTCGGGGCGACCAGTTCCCAGTACATCTCCGCACCGTAGTCGTCCGTGAGGATGGTGATCTCAACAGAAGTGGCCACGTTGGCTGAAGGCACGGTGAAATCAGTTTCGTTGATGTCACCGGCTGGGAACTCATCCGTTCCACCGTTGGTGGTCACCAAGTTGGCCTCCACAGTAGAAGCGCCGTTGATGATGGTGCTGGCGAAGTTGATGGTAGCGTGCTCGCCTGTGGCGAGGTCGCCGGTCCAAGCGGCGGTTTCCACCAAGGCACCGTTCACTTTCAGTTCCACACTTGCCGCGGTAACGGCCGTGCTGCCAGCATTGTAGATGTCCACACTCGGCGTAATCGTTTCGCCAACGCAGACTTCCGAACCGTGCGTCATGTTCATGAGGGTAGCATCCACCGAGGCGTTAGCGAACGGAGCTGGATCTTGGCTCATCAACAGATCGAGGAAAGGATAGAGCTGGCTGTAGTCGTACGGGAAGAAATCACCGTTGTCCAGGGTAATAGGCGCGGTGCTGCCGGGGGTATGCACGAACAGGGTGGGGAAGCCGGAGAAGGTGTACTCGTTGGCCACGATCTGGCCTTGGCCGTCAGGGCCGATGATGGGGTAGTTCGCACCTTCGATCCAGTTGCCTTGGGAACCGGCACCACCTTGGAGCAGTGGCAGGGTCGTAGCGGCATCGCCGTCCACCCAGAAGATCATGAGGTCACCGGTACCGTTCGGTCCGAAATCGTCCATGAGGGTTTCCATCACGCCGGAGTTGTGCCAAGCCCAGCATGGACCGCACCAGTAGGCGCTGATATCAACGAGAACGGTTTTGCCCTGGTCCAGGTAATCCTGGAGGGTGTACGAGGTGCCGTTGACGTCAGATGCGGTCCAGTTCACCTGGGCCCCAGCTGCCATCGACAACGTCATCCCTCCGCAAGCGAGTAGAGATTTCAACTTCATGTTCGTGGGTCTTTGGGTTTATGTTCAGTGTTCCTTTGTTCCGATGGCCAGGGCGCAGATGTCTGCGTTCCAGGTCCGGGAGGCCGAACATACTGGCCAGCAGTTGGGGATCGCGGTCGGATACGTGAGGCGATTGGAACCCTACACCCCGTAGGGGCAGAAGATCGGACCTCGGGGTGTTCCGGGGTCGGCCATCCAAGAGCTTCGGGCCATGTGGGGGGGTCGAGTTGGGATCCCACGCCCCAAGAAAGGCCCTGCGATCCGCCGCTCAGTCCTGCGGTCGGCGGTAGCTACCGGTCTACATTTGCCTCGTACTTGAAGAACGATCGAACATGAAGCAACTCCTTACTCCTTTCGCGCTGTTGGCAATCAGCAGTTTGTCATTTGGCCAAGGTACCATCGTACTATCTGATGGCAACGGTGTGATCCCCAGCGGCTCATCCATCACCGTTACGGACGCTGCTGATGTGCTCACCATGGGGCTGGCATTCGATGCGGTGCTCACGGGCGGCAACGACATGATCAACGTGCGCCGTTATGAGACGAGCGTATTGCCGGGTACCATGAACTACTTCTGTTGGTGGGAGTGCTACGCGCCTTCGGATGCGGGCGAACAGCCAGTTTGGGAGGGAGATGACCCGGTGGAAATGGAGGATGGTGTGGAATGGACCGGCTTCCACGCGTACTACCGCCCAGCCAGTCAGGTAGGGACGTCCTGTTTCCGCTACGTATGGTTCTCACTTACCGGCAACACGGATAGTGTGTGGGTGGACATCTGTTTTGAGGCGACCGCAGTGGGTATCAACGAATTGACACTTGCTGATGCGCGCTTGGATATCGCACCGAACCCCTCGAACGGAGAGGTGACCTTCCGATTCGACGATGGTGCGACCCGCCCTCGGCAGCTGGTGCTTCACAATGCATTGGGCGAGCGGGTGAACAGCGTGGCCGTAACCGGGGCACAACGGAAGATCTCCTTCGGCGAAGGGGAACTCGCCGCGGGCGTTTGGTTCGCGTCGTTGGAGGCGGAAGGACGTGTGTTGACCACGCGCCGCTTCATCATCAGCGGTCACTGACCGAACTGGGCGATCAATTTCGAGGCCAGCTTGGGGACGCCCAAGCTGGCCTTTTCGTTCCAATGGGTCACGCGCTGGAGGCCGGTGCCCACCGGACCAGGATCCACCACGTGGATGGGGCAGTGCAGCGGAGCATGGAAGAGCAGACCAGCAGCGGGGTACACCTGCAGTGAGGATCCGACGACTACCAGCACATCGGCCTGTTCCACGATCGCTGCGGCTTCAGCCAACTTGGGCACCTCTTCGCCGAACCAGACGATGTGCGGCCGCAGTTGGGATCCCAGCGCGCAACGGTCGCCAAGTTGAAGGTGTGGGCCGTTGATCTCTGTGATGAGCCGTGGGTCTTTCGTGCTGCGTGCCTTACGGATCTCGCCATGCAGATGGAGCACGAGCGAACTGCCTGCGCGCTCATGCAGGTCATCGATGTTCTGGGTGACCACCTGCACGTTGAAGGTGTTTTCCAATTCGGCGATGGCGTCGTGCGCGGCATTGGGCGCGGCGTTGAGCACCTGCTCCCGGCGGAGGTTGTAGAAGTGCAAAACAAGCGCCGGGTCGCGTGCGAAGGCTTGGGGCGTGGCCACATCCTCGATGCGGTACTCCTCCCAGAGCCCATCGCTGTCCCGAAAGGTGCGCAGGCCGCTTTCGGCGCTTACACCCGCCCCGGTGAAGAAAACGATACGCATAGGCCCATTTGCCCGCGAGGTCATACGCTCATGAGCGATGCGAACTTGGGCAATAGGAGGAGACGCGGCCGGTTTTCCTTCAAACATCTCCTTCTGACATGGGCGGCGAAGCGGGCTGTGGCAACGTCAAGAGAAGGTTATCCGTGGTCGCGAGGGCAAAAGACCGCGTGGGCACATGGCCGTTCATCCTATTTTGGCGGCCCCTTTCGAAAAACGGCCCGGCCGTTCCACCCTGAACCCACAGCTATCGAGAAGACTTTACACCCCCTCTTACTGAGTACTGAACCTTCAGAGGGTCAGGGATGATCGAGAGCTTGCGAGGCGACCTCGCGGAAAAAGCACCGGGACATGCCGTGGTGGAATGCCATGGCGTAGGCTACCTCGTGCAGATCACCGCGAACACGTTTGGCGACCTGCCTGAGCGCGGGCCGTGCAAGCTGTACATCCATTATGCGGTAAGTGTGGACGTGCGGAGCGGGTTGAGCGAACACAGGCTTTACGGATTCATCAACACAGAGGAGCGTCATTTGTTCCGGCAATTGATCAGCGTACAAGGAGTGAGCACCACGATAGGTTTGGCGATCCTGGGCGGGAAGCGAAGCGACGAATTGCGCGTGGCGATCCTGAATGGCGATGAAAGTGTGCTCAAGAGCGTGAAGGGCATCGGGCCGAAGCTGGCGCAGCGCATTGTGGGTGAGTTGCGGGGGAAGCTCTCCAATGAACCGGTGGAGCGCGTGTTGGCCCTGGCTGGAGGGGGAGGCAATACGGTACGGGCAGAGGCGTTATCGGCACTGGTTTCACTGGGGCTGGACCGCGCCAAAGCTGAACGCGCATTGCAACGCGTGCTTACCGAACGTGAAGGCGACGCGCCACCGCTGGAAGAACTCATCCGCCTTTCCCTGAAGAATCTCTGACCTCCATCCCCGTGCGTTCCGTTCATCCACACCTGATACCAGCGCTGCTGGGCTGGGGTCCACGTGTGCTCTTGTTGGGGGTGGTATGGGCCTTCGCCTCAGTGGAGCTGATGGCGGCGGAAGACCTGCTGGTGCTGCACGAACGCGTGGGCACATGGTCCAATGGCCACCTGATCTCCTGGTCAGGCCCCTTGGACATTTACCAGCAGGTGGACAGCCCGGAGATCGACCTGCAATACCCGATCACGGACCCACCGGCCCCGGGGGACAACAACACCGGCACGGTGGATCTGGGCGCACCGGAGAATGTGACGAATGAAGTTGTGTACGATCCGGTAACGGGCCAGTACATCATGCAGAGCACCATCGGGGACAACATCCAGTACCGTCCGCCGATGAGCATGACGCTGGACGAGTACCTGAATTACGACATGCAGCAAAGCATGCAGACGTATTGGAGCGACAAGAACAAGGCGGCGGTCGAGCGCGACTCGAAGAACCCGCTGATCAAGTCGATCAATGTGCGCAGCGAGGTCTTCTGCCGGATCTTCCGCGGGTGCAACATCGACATCCGACCGCAAGGCAGCGCGGAGGTAACCTTCGGGTTGAACATCAGCAAGACCGAGAACCCGCGGATACCGGTAGAACAGCGCAAGATCACCACCTTCAACTTCGACCAGCGGATCCAGCTGAACCTGATCGGCAACATCGGTGAAGCATTGAAGATCAACACCGCCTACAACACGGAAGCGACCTTCGACTTCGAGAACCAGGTGAAGTTGAACTACGTGGGCGATGAGGACCAGATCGTCCAGAAGCTGGAAGCGGGCAACGTGAGCCTGCCGTTGAGCGGCCAGCTCATCCAGGGATCGCAGAGCCTCTTCGGCCTGAAGACCGAACTGCGCTTCGGGCGGTTGACGGCCACGGCGATCTTCAGCCAGGAGAAGGGCCAGCGGCGCAACGTGGCGGTGGCGGGCGGTGCGCAAACGACCAACTTCGATATCAAGGGGGACGAGTACGAGGCCAACAAGTACTTCTTCCTGAGCAACTACTTCCGGGACAATTTCGAGAACGCGCTGCGCACCTTGCCCTTGGTGAACAGCGGTATCAATATCACCCGGATCGAAGTGTGGATCACCAATACGCGGTTCGACTTCGAACAGAACCGGAATGCGGTGGCCTTCACGGACCTGGGCGAGGATGGGGCGCAGGCCGCGGTCGATGCCGGCCATTTCAGCGGCGACCTGCCCAATGAGGTCACGGACCGGCCGGGTTCCCAGGCGGACAACGCGGCAAACTCGCTCTACGACATCATGAGCCCGGTGAACGGCCCGGTAGTGGGCTTCACTGACGCCACGTCCTTCCTGCAGAGCGGCGGCTACCTCGCCAGCAGGCATTACGAGAAGCTGGAGAGCGCGCGTATGCTCACCCCGAGCGAGTACACCTTGAACGAGCGCCTCGGTTTCATCGGCCTGAACCAGAACCTCAACAACGATGAGGTGCTGATGGTGGCCTATCAGTACACCATAGATGGACAGACCTTCCAGGTGGGCCAGTTCAGCCAGGACATACCTGCGCCGCGCGCACTGATCCTCCGCTTGTTGAAAGCCACGATCACCGATCCACGGATCCCCCTGTGGGACCTGATGATGAAGAACGTGTACTCCCTGGGCGCGTTCCAGGTGAACCGGGAGAACTTCCGACTGGACCTGGTGTACAACAACCCCACCACGGGAGTGGACATCAACTACATCCCGCGTCCGCCGCTGGCCACCGTGCCTGTAAACCAAGCGTTGGGCCTGGATCGGTTGGATCCGCAGAACGCACCCAACCCTGACGGCTGGTTCGACTTTCTGGACGGGGCGGCCACCTTGGGAGGTACCATCAACACGCAGAACGGCCGGATCTTCTTCCCGGTACTGGAGCCTTTCGGCAGCTACCTCGACCGGCGATTGCTGGAGGATCCCACCAACACCGAGCAGATCCGGCGCAACATCGTGTACCAGCAGTTGTACGACAGCACGAAGACCGCCGCGCAGAACATCCCCGAGCTCAACCGCTTCCGCTTGAAAGGCAGCTACAAGAGCGCGAGCAGCGATGTGATCAGCTTGAATTCGGTGAACATCCCACAGGGCTCCGTGAGCGTAACGGCCGGGGGTGTGAAGCTCCAGGAAGGCCAGGACTACACGGTGGACTACAACCTGGGCCGCGTGAAGATCCTCAACCAGGGCATCCTGGAGAGCGGCACACCGATCAACATCAGCTTGGAAAGCAACTCGTTGTTCAGTATCCAGCAGCGGACCCTGGCCGGCGCGCGTTTCGATTACAAGGTGAGCAAGGATCTCACGTTGGGTGCTACGGTGATGAACCTGTATGAGCGTCCGCTCACACAGAAAGTGAACGCGGGCGACGAGCCCATCAGCAATACCATCATCGGGTTGGACGCGAACTGGAAAACGGAGAGCAACCTGATCACCCGCCTTGTGGATCAATTGCCCTTCTACGCCACCAAGGAGGCCAGCACGGTGAACGCGAGCATCGAAGGCGCGTACCTGATCCCGGGCCACAGCCGCGCGATCGGCAACATGGGCACCAGCTACATCGATGACTTCGAGGGCAGCGTGAGCACCATCGACATGCGGCAGCAGGCGCAGTGGTTCCATGCGGCCACGCCGCAGGGCCAGCCTGACCTGTGGCCCGAAGGCGCGGACTTCGGTCGCAGCAACGGTTTCAAGCGCGCGCATATGGCCTGGTACGTGGTGGATCCGATCTTCTTCCGTGATAATGACCTGAAGCCGGACATGCCCGATGGCGCGGAGCTCATCAACCAGTCGCGGGAGATCCTGGAGAGCGAAGTGTTCCCCAACCGCCAGCTGCCCACGGGAACGCCTCCCAACATCCCGGTATTGGACCTCACGTACTTCCCGGAGGAACGTGGACCGTACAACTACACCACGGACCTCTCCGACCAGGGGCTAATGACGGATCCCGAGGGTTCGTGGGCGGGCATCACGCGGCGGATCACCACCACCGACTTCGAGCTGAGCAACATCGAGACCATCCAGTTCTGGTTGATGGATCCTTTCAGCGAGAACGTGGCCAACGGCAGCAACGAGGACTCGGACAACATCTCGGGCGGAGAATTCTACATCGACCTGGGCAACATCAGCGAAGACGTGCTGCGCGATGGGCGCAAGGCCTTCGAGAACGGCTTGCCGAGCAACGAGAACGACCAAGCGGCCACCACGGGCGCCACGGCCTGGGGCGTGGTGCCCACCACACAGAGCGTGGTGAACGCCTTCGCCATCAATGACCAGAACTCCTACGCGCGGCAGGACGTGGGCCTGGACGGATTGCGTGACAACGCCGCCAACCTCGATCTGCCCAGTGAACAGGCCTTCCCGGAGAACGCGACCTACCTCAACAGCATCAATTCCATCGTCACGAACAACCCTGGCCGGCGCGATTCGATCGTTCAGGACCCCAGCGGCGACCGCTACCACTTCTTCCGCGGCACGGACTATGATGCGGGCAACGGGGGTGAAGGTTTCGGCATCCGGCGCAGGTACAAATACTTCAATGGTCCTGAAGGCAACTCGGTGAGCGACGAGGACGATAACGAGGATTACCCCACGCAGCAGACCACGCTACCGAGCACCGAGGATATCAACCAGGACCAGAACCTGGCCGAGACCGAGAGCTACTTCCAGTACAAAGTAAGCCTGCGGCCGCAGGACATGGTGGTGGGGCAGAACTTCATCACCGACCGCATCGAAGGCCGCAGCAAGGACGGCACGCGTACGGTGTACTGGTACCAGTTCAAGATCCCCCTCCGCCAGCCTGAGCGCAAGGTCGGCGGCATCCAGGACTTCCGGAGCATCCGCTTCATGCGGCTGCTGATGCGGGGCTGGCAGCAGCAGACCACCTTGCGTTTCGCACGCCTGGAGTTCATCCGTGGCGAATGGCGCAAGTACACCCAGAGCCTCGAAGCGCCGGGCGAAGTGCCGGGCGGCGACCCCCCGGAGACGCAATTCAACGTGGCCGCGGTGAACGTGGAAGAGAACGGCCGCCGTGTCCCGATCAACTACGTGCTTCCTCCGGGCATCAACCAGGAGACGGACGTGGCCAGCGCCAACCTGCGCAACCTGAACGAACAATCGCTGCAATTGCAGGTGTGCAACTTGCGCGACGGCGATTCCCGCGCGGCCTTCCGCAACGTGCAGTTCGACATCCGCAGCTACAAGAAGCTGCGCATGTTCGTTCACGCCGAATCGCGCGATCCGGCCACCCCGATCGCGTATGGCGACGTGAGCGTGTATGTGCGCCTGGGCAACGACTTCGACCAGAACTACTACGAGTATGAGATCCCCGTGGTGCCCTCGGTACTGAACAACAATGATCCCTTCAACGTGTGGCCGGAGGACAACGACATGGTGATCGAGTTCGCCAAGCTCAATGACGTGAAGATCTCGCGCAACCAGCAGAACCGGCCGGTGAACCTGCGCTACACGGAGTTCGACGGCGACCGGCGGGTAACGGTGAAGGGCAACCCGAACCTGAGCCAGATGCGCACCATCATGATCGGTATCCGCAACCCGCAACGGGAAGGGGAAGAGGCCAATCCGTGGTCCGTGGACGATGCCGCGAGCAAATGCGCGGAGGTGTGGGTGAACGAACTGCGGCTGACCGACTTCGACCAGCGCGGTGGCTGGGCGGCACTGGCGCGCGTGAGCACCACACTCGCCGATCTGGGTACCCTGAGCGTGGCCGGAAACTACAGCACACCTTTCTGGGGCAGCATCGACAAGCGCGTGAGCGAGCGCCAGCGGGACACGCGCTATGGTGTTGACGTGAGCGCGAACCTGGAGATGGGCAAGTTCCTCCCGGAAGAGAGCGGGGTGAAAGTCCCGCTGTATGTGGGCTTCAGTGAGCAGATCATCAACCCACAATTCGATCCCTTGAACCCGGACATCGAATGGGCTGACGCCACGCGCGCCCTGAGCAAGGAAGAGCGCAAGGAGCGGCTCAAGCAATTACGCACCTACACGCGGCGCCGGAGCATCAATGTGACCAACGTTCACAAGGAGCGGGGATCCGGCGACAAGGGCGGGGGCGCCAGCAAGGAGCATTTCTGGGACGTGGAGAACCTGAGCCTGAGCTATGCGTACGGTGACCAGGAATACCATGACGTGACCACCGCGTATGAGAACACGCGCACCTATCGCGGATCGTTGGCCTGGCAGCACAACCCGAAGCCGCTCGCCATCAAGCCCTTCGAAGGGGTGGGTTTCATCGGGAAGAGCAAATGGACGAAGCTGATCAAGGACTTCAATGTGAACCTGGGCTTCAAGCAGCTCACCGCGCGCACGGCGATCGACCGTACTTACCTGGAGCGTTTGGTGAGGCCCAATCCGGACATCGAGAGCCTACCCCCGGTGCCCACCTACAACAAGACCTTCACGTGGAACACCCAGTACGGTTTCCGATATGAGATCACCAAGAACCTGAAGGTCGACTTCAACGCCAACCGCAATGCCATCGTGGGCGAGCCACCGGGCCGTGTGAACGCGAAGGACCGGCCGAACTACGAGCTCTGGAAGGACAGTGTGCTGCAGAACCTGGGCAAATTCGGCCTGCCCACCGCCTATGACCACACGGTGAACCTGACCTACACGCTGCCATTGGACAAACTGCCCATCACGGACTGGATAACGGTGAACACCACCTACGGCGCGGGTTACAAGTGGGACCGCGCGCCGCTCACCCAGGACAGCATCGGCAACACGATACAGAACTCGCGTACGATCAGCATCAACGGGCAGTTGAACTTCGTGAACCTTTACAACAAGGTGAAGTACCTGAAGAAGCTCAACGACAAGGCGAAGGGAGCGGGCAAAAAGCCATCCGCCAAAGGCAAGGAGCCGCCCAAGGGCAAAGACGATCCGAAGGAAGGGGAGAAGAAGGATGACACGCCCAAGAAGATCGATCCGCTGGCGGGCTTCGCGCGTGTACTGATGGCCATTCGCACGGGAAGCATCACCTACACACAGAACAACGGGACCTTGCTGCCCGGTTGGAACCGCGGCCCGAACGTATTGGGCATGGACAAGGGCTTCGGTGCGCCAGGTTATGGCTTCATCTTCGGTGAGCAGAACACGAACTTCAGCGGCGACATCGTGCGCGACTTCGCCACCACCGCAGCCTCCAAAGACTGGCTGGTGCGAAACGAAAGCATCTTCAGTCCATACACCAGCAACCGCACGGAGAACATCACGGCGCGGCTCAACGTGGAACCCTTCAAGGGCATGCGGATCGACTTCAGCGCGAACCGGACGCAAACGGACAATCGGTCCTCCTTCTTCCGCTGGCGTGATGACACCACAGGCATCGGCGGCCGTTACGTGAACGACAGCCCGCGCGAGACCGGGGCATTCAGCGTGAGTATGTTGAACTGGCCGACCACCTTCTCAACGGACAATGAGAACTTCGTGAATCAGCTGTTCACCAACCTGCTCGCCTACCGCGAAACCATCAGCGAGCGCTTGGGCCGTGGAAACCAATTCTCCGACCTGCCCACCGGCCTCCCTGCGGACAGCAGCTATTGGGAAGGGTTCGGTGCAACGAGCCAGGACGTGATCATCCCCGCCTTCATCGCCGCTTACACCGGCAAGGATCCGAACACCGTGAAGTTGAACCCCTTCAAGCTGCTGCCCGCGCCGAACTGGGACATCACCTATGACGGACTCACCAAACTGGAGCTCTTCAAAAAGCTCTTCCGCACGTTCACGGTGAACCACAGTTACCGAAGCACCTTCAACATCAGCGGCTACCAGACCAACTTGTTCTTCAACGCGGACTCGGCGAAGAAGGACGTGCTGGGCAACTTCATTCCCGCCCGGCAGATCAGTGTGGTAACGATCTCCGAGGTGATGCGTCCGTTCATCAATTTCGATGCGACGCTGCAGAACAGCCTGTTGGCCAAGTTCGAGTACAACCGTGACCGCAATCTGAGCCTCAGCCTCACCAACAACCAGATCACCGAGGTGCGGGGCAAGGAATTCGTGATCGGCAGCGGGTATCGGTTCAAGGATGTGAAATTTCCCTTCGAGATCGGCGGGAAGGCCCCCAAGAGCGACTTGAACCTGCGCGTTGACCTGAGCTGGCGTCAGAACAACACGGTGATCCGCAAGATCCAGGAAGAGCAGAACACGGTAACGGCCGGTCAGGACATCATTTCCATCAAGACCAGCGCGGACTACGTGATCGATCAGAAGCTCAATGTGCGCGCCTTTTACGAGCGGGTGATCAACAAGCCGGTGATCAGCACCACGTTCCCCAGCGCGAACACGAACCTGGGCATCAGCCTTCGGTTCACGCTCAGCCAATAAGCTGTGCGATGTGTGGGGTAGACGTGTGAGAAAGAGGTGGTTCGCGAATTCGCAGGTGCCCTACTTTCGCCACCACTTCCGGAGCAGGGATGAACCTGGTCCGCTTGTTCGCCAGTACCTCCGCACAACATCACCATCGCACCTCTTCACCTTTCCCCGATGAACATTCCCGCCGACCTGAAGTACACCAAAGACCACGAGTGGATCCGCATCGAAGGCGATGAGGCCGTGGTAGGCATCACCGCTTTTGCCCAAGGCGAATTGGGAGACATCGTGTTCGTTGACATCGGCACGGAAGGGCAGGAGGTGGAACGGCACGCGGTATTCGGTACGGTGGAGGCCGTAAAGACCGTGAGCGATCTCTTCATGCCGGTATCGGGCACGGTATCGCTGGTGAACCCCGGCCTGGCCGATGATCCCGCCGCGGTGAACAAGGATCCGTACGGTGCCGGTTGGATGGTGCGTATCCGCATCACCGACAAGTCACATGTGGCCGATCTGCTGAGCGCCGATCAGTATCAGGCCGTGGTCGGCTGATGCTGCGTCATCTGCGCTGGGCCCTGATGTGGGCGGGCGTCATCCTGTGGTTGTGCCTGATCCCCGGCAAGAGCCTGCCTTCATGGAATTGGCTGGCGCTCTTCAACCCGGACAAAGTGGTTCATGCGGGCATGTTCTTCATCCTCTCGTTGCTCCTCGCCCAGGCATTCCGCACGCACGGAGCTCCCGCACGTTACCTGATGTGGGGCATCATTATCAGCGCGGTGTACGGTGTGGGCATGGAATTCATGCAAGAGCTGGAGGCCTTGGGCCGCAGGTTGGACATCAACGATATGATCGCGAACACGGTGGGTGCCTTGGCGTCGGCGGGCTTCGCGCATTGGCGTGAAAGGCAGGGCCGACCGATCATCCCGTTCGCGTTCCTCCGCTGAGCCGCATCGCTCGACCCGGAAGCGGACCGGTGAACAGGATGATCCCCATCCCTTTCGGCATTTGGACTCAGGATGGTTTGCCGACACCCACGCGCCGCAAGGGGACTTCGCCGGGCTGTTCGAGCACGAGCGGAACATGTTCCACCACGGTCAGATTGGGGTCGAGCCCCAGGGCTTCCCGATCGTTCAAGGCGAGGTGCTTGAGGGCGTAGTACCCATCAAGTATGGCGTCTTTGCGGAAGTTGAATTCGTTCTCCACGCTCAGTACGCGCTCGGTGAGCACATAGCAGATGTCGGTGTGGAAGTCATTCTTCTTGATGCTCTCGTACTTGCTCCGGAACTGCAGTTCATCGTTGGCATGCATCTCCTGCATCACTTTGCGGAAGAGCATGTTCACACGCGGTTGCACGCGGAATCCGAGGTCGAAGTCGACGCGGATCACCTTGTCGTCGATCAGTTCCTGCACGCGATAATCCATGGTATACGGAGCGTCGGTATAATTCACATGGACGAACCAGTAGATATCGGCGCGCTTCACTTTGCGAGCGAGAATGCTGTCGATGATCTGCCGCTCCACGTTGCGGGGGCTGTCGGCTTTGGTGAGGTAGACCAGATGGGTGGCGAACTTGGGTATCTCCTTGTCGTCGCTGAGCTCACGCAGGGCTTGGGCGTGATCGGACAGGCGCACGAACTCCAGGAAGCGGTTGGTGATCTTGCGGCCGCGGAACCAGATGAACATCACGGCCAAGAGGATGATCACGCTGAAGACGAACCATGGGCGCTCGATGATCTTCGCGCCGTTCGCCACGAAATAGGCGCCTTCCACGGTGAAGAACACGGCCATGATGGGCAGCACGGCCATGAGCGCCCAGCGCCGCACATAGCGCAGGTATCCATAGATCAGGGTAGTGGTCATCAACATGGTGATCACGATGAAGAAGCCGTAGGCGGCTTCCATTTCGCCGCTTTCACGGAAGATGAACATCACGGTGATGCACCCGACCCAGAGGATCCAGTTCACGCTGGGGATGTAGATCTGCCCGCGCACCAGGGTGGGGAACTTCACACGAACGCGTGGCCAGAAGTTCAACTGTATAGCCTCGCTGATCAAGGTGAAGGAGCCGCTGATGAGCGCCTGGCTGGCGATGATGGCCGCGAACGTGGCGATCACCACGCCGATCAACAGGAACCAAGGTGGCATCAAGGCATAGAACGGGTTCGCGCCGTTCAATTTCACTCCGCCATGGCTGAGGATCCACGCGCCTTGCCCCATATAGTTCAGCACCAGGGCGATCTTCACGAAGATCCAACTGACCTGGATATTCTTGCGCCCGCAATGGCCGAGGTCGCTGTAGAGGGCTTCGGCCCCGGTGGTACAGAGGAAAACGGCACCGAGGATCCAGAAGCCTTCAGGATACTCTACGAGCAGCTTGTACGCATGTATCGGATTGAGGCTCGCCAGCACATGCGGGAAGCCGGAGATGCCGGAAATACCGAGCACGAGCAGCATGCTGAACCAGACGAGCATGATCGGCCCGAACGCGAAGCCGACGATCTTGGTTCCGAAGCGTTGGAAGAAGAAGATGAGCGAGAGGATGACGATCACGATGCCCACCGTGAGGTTGTTCCCCGGTGCGATGTGCCCGCTGAAGGCCTTCACACCCGCTAGACCTTCGATGGCGCTGGACACGGAGATCGGCGGTGTGATCATGCCGTCCGCCATGAGCGTGGCGGCGCCGAGGATCGCGGGCAGGTATACCCATTTGGCATATCGACGAACGAGGGCGTAGAGCGAAAAGATGCCCCCCTCACCGCGGTTGTCAGCGCGCAGGGTGAGCAATATGTACTTGAATGTGGTCTGTATCGTGAGCGTCCAGAACACACAGCTGATGCCGCCGAAGACGAGGAGTTCGCTGATGTCGCGATCACCGATAACGGACTTCATCACGTACAAGGGCGAAGTGCCGATGTCGCCATAGATGATGCCGAGCGTGACGAGCAACCCGAGCGCCGAGAGCGGATGTGCGTGGGTTGAACCTGTGCGTTCTGTTCTCGTGTCGTCCATGGTGGTCATTGGGCAGGAAGGAAGTGCAGTATGAAAGTTGCTCCGTTGGTCGAGGCCGGGTCGAAGGCGATACTACCACCCATGGCCCGCATGAATTCGCGGGCGATGGAAAGGCCTAGTCCCGAGCCGTGTACAGTGGTGTTGCCCGGCGCGAAACGTTGGAATACACGGCTGCGCTCATCCACCGGAATGCCGGGTCCCTGGTCGCTGACGGAAATGCCCACATGGTCATCCACGCGTTGTGCATTGATGGAGATGATACCGCCATATGGAGAGTGGCGCACGGCATTCGAGAGCAGGTTCACCAGCACCCATACGGTCTTGTCGGCATCGGCGCGCACGCGGGCGTCTTCCAGGTGGATGTGCGTATCGAAGCGGATGTTCTTCTGTTGTGCGGCGGACTTCATGGCGTCAAGCGCATCGGCGATGATGGCAGGAACGAGCGGCTCACCCATGTTCAGGCGGATGTGACCGGTCTCGGCTTGGGCCAGGTCGAGAAGCTCCCCCACGATGCGCGTAAGCCGCTGATGATCTTTGCGCAGGTCTGACAGGATCGCGCACTGTTCGTTGGAGAGCGGTACCGCGCCGGCGCGTTCGAGCAGTGTCAACCCGATATCGCTGGAGGCCAGTGGCGTTTTCAGCTCATGGCTGATGGTGGCGAGGAAGTCGCTTTTGGCACGATCACGCTCATGGAAGACGGTGATGTTCTGCAGCACATGCAGCGTGCCGAGCGGTCCCTTGTCGCCTTCTACCGGAAGCGAAGAAGCGAGGAAGAACTGCTCCTGTCCGATCACGTTCACACCTATCGGCTTCCCCTGCGCTCCGTGCAGCACCTGTGCCAGCAGTGGATTGCCTTGTGCAACGTCCTCAGCACGGTGGCCAACGAGGTCTCCTTCACGCATACCCAACAGGTCCAGGGCCGGCCGGTTCGCGAAGAGCACATGACCATCGGGCGCTACACCGATGCTGGGATCGCGCAGCGAGTTGATCACCGCTTCAGCGCGGTTTTTTTCCGCCATCAAGCGTGCGAGATTGCTGTTGTCGTACGCTTCGAGCTCGCCCGCCATGTCGTTGAAGGCTGTGGCCAATTCATCCAGTTCCTTCATGCGGAAGGGCGGGATCCGATGCCGGTAGTTATGCGCGGCCAGTTGCTGCGCAGCTTCCTTCAGTCGCACGATCGGTGCTGACATCACGGACGGGAAGGCCACGCTGAAGGCCAGGCCCACCATGAGGATGAGGATGGCGGAGAGGAAGAGCCAGAACAGTGCGTGCCGCGCGTTGCCCTGTGCGAGGGCGCTCTTGCGCGCGATGGCGTCGAGATTCAAACGCAGCAAGCGATCGATGTCTCCGCGCATCGTATGTGCTGACGTGGCGTTCGAGCCGCGTTTCCATTCCTCAAAGTGTGTGCGCAACTCCGAAGTTGCCGCCAACTCACCCGGTTCGGTGATGTTCGATTCTTGAGCGCTGACCAAACTGTCGAGACCGATGACGGAGATCTGTCTCTCGGTATCCGCGCGATCGAGTTCCGTGTGCATGCCGTGCAGGTGGCGCACGCTTTCGTAGTTGTCGGCGAGCACGGCCTTTGACTCATCGTCCACGCGGATCAGGTACACCAGCCCGAGCACCACGGCGAAGAGCATCAGCGCGTAGAGGAACAGCGAGCCGAGCGTAAGGCGGTGCTGGATGCTCAGTTCCATTGTTCAGTGCGGGCCTCAAAGGTGGTCACCGGAGCGGATGTGTGTCAGAGGCGGAAGTTCACGCCAAGTGTGAAACGGTTCTCTGACTTCACCAGGTCGGCTCTCCAAGGCAGCGTGGTGGTGGGTCCATTGGTCCAGCCGCTTGGGCTGGTGGTACCACCGGCACCGGCGAAGTACGGCATGCTGGCAGTGCGATACCCGTATTCGAAGCGGAAGGTCACATGGTCATTGGGCATCACATCGAAGGTGGCGGTGAACTGGCTGATGGTCAACTTCTCGTTATTGCCGATCGCCCTATCAAAATCATTTGGCTCGCTACCGATCACTGCGGGAGTGAACGCGAGGTAGGGCGACGTGTTCACCCCATTCACCACGCTCTGGTTGGTGATGTGATCGCCGCGCAGTGTGAGCGCCAGGGTGTTTTTGTTGAACCAGAAGCGCGCTGCGAGGGAGCTTCCCATCATGAAGTTCTCACGGGCCTTCACCGTATCGCCCGCCGAGTGGTTGCTTTGGGAACCGTAGTGGTTGTTCAGGCTGAAGGCGATCTGTGAAAGGCCCTTGCTTTCGGGTTGCTTGAACACGCGCGCCACGATGCTGTTGTCATGGTGGAAGCGCAGGCGATCGCTCTGGTTGCCCAACGTATCCGGGTTCTGCGTATCACGACCGACGTAGAAGTTGGCCACCAATTGCAGGTTCTCGTTCGGCCGGAAGTAGTTGCTGTTGCCCAGGCCAGGGCTTTTGCTGAAGCTGTTGTAGCTCTGCCAGCCGTTCAGGATCCATAGCTCGGTCTTGAACTTCTTGGACGGGAACGCTTGCACGCGCGCACCGCTGAAGTAGAACGGCGTGAAGTCGCAGACCATGCTGCGCTGGTAGCTCCAGTTCTCCTGCAGCACATAGCTCTCCAAACCGATGTAGCTCATGAAGATGCCCAATTCCACATTGATGCCGTGCCACTTGTCGAAGTGGTAGCCTGCTGCCGCCTCGCGGATGTTCTTCAGGTTGTCGGTGCTCGTGTTGCGGCCGCGGTGGACGCTGGCATCGAGGTCCTGTACAATGGACCCCATCTGCCCGTATTGCACCCATAGCCTGCCGATGATGTTTTTGTAGGAGCTCTCCAACCCGAGGCTCGCTTGGTTCAGCGTGAACTCGTTGTGGCGGCCGATCGACGAACTGATCGTGTGCGTGTTGTCGATGGGGTTGGCAAAGCTATAGTTGTAGTAGCCATCGAGCAGGGCTACGCCCGTGAGGATAACCTGACCATCCTTGCTGAAGGTGAGCGGGAACACGCGCTGCCTGTTCTGGCCGTTGATCCAGGTGAGGTCCATTCCTTCGAATGGGATCTTCGGAGCGGTAGAGGCGATGTCCACGCTGGGGCGGGAAGTGGGCACTTGGGAGAAGGCGGTGCAAAGAGGGAAGGAGAGCAGGGCGGAGCAAAGTGCGCTGAGGGACATCGTGTTCGGCATGGACGCGCCCTTGGCGAAGGGGATGCCGGAAGAAGCGGGAAGCGCGGGATGACCCGACTGGTCAGGCTTTTCGATCAAAGCCTCCGGATCCGTGGGAATGTTCACCCTGCTGAAATGGAAGGATGGGGTGCAGGAATGGAAAGGTCAGGTATCGAACTTCTTCACCTTCGCATAGAGGGTGGTGAGCCCGATCCCCAGCAGCTCCGCAGCGAGCGTCTTGTTGCCCCCGGTATGTGCCAGCACGCGCCGGATGTGTTCGCGCTCCACCTGTTCCAGTTCATCGATCGCGCCGAGCTTCTGCTCCTGTTCGCGTTGCAGGTCCAATGGCAATGAAGCGGCATCCAACAGCGGCCCATCACACAGGATGCAGGCGCGTTCGATGACATTCCTCAGTTCGCGCACATGGCCAGGCCATGCATGTGCGAGCAGTCGCACCTTCACGCCATCGTCCATCCCGGTGATGGGCTTCTTCAGCTTAGCGGCAAAGCGTGCGATGAAGACCTGTGCGAGCAACGGAACATCCGCCTTGCGTTCGGCGAGCGCGGGTAAGCGAAGTGTGAACGCGGCCAACCGGTAGTAAAGATCTTGGCGGAAACGGCCTTCGTTGCTCTCGTGCAACAGATCGCGGTGCGTGGCGGCGATGATGCGCACATCCGATCGCTGCGGTACCGTATCGCCCACGCGGAGGTAGTCGCCGGTCTCGAGCACACGCAGCAACTTGGCTTGCATGGCCGGGCTCAATTCACCTGCTTCATCGAGGAAGAGCGTGCCGCCTTTCGCTGCTTCGATCAACCCTTTTTTGTCCTTGGTGGCACCGGTGAACGACCCGGCCACATGACCGAAGAGTTCGCTCTCCAACAGTTCGTTACCGAAGGCGCTGCAGTTCACCGCAAGCATGTGTCTCGCGGCACGGCTACTGGCAGCATGGATCGCGTCGGCGAAGACCTCTTTCCCCGTGCCGGTTGCGCCGGTGAGCAGAACCGTGGCTTCCGTGGGGGCCACCTTGCGCGCTAGTTCGACCACCTGTTGAATGGCTGCCGTGCGACCGGTCACCAGAGCGAACGGATCGATCCGCTTGGGTTGTTCCACCTTTTGCTGCGCCCGTGACTTTTCCACGGCACGGTTCACTGTGGGGATCAATTTGTCATTGTCGTCGCCCTTCACCAAATACTGGAACGCGCCGTTCTGCACGGACCTTACCGCGTCACTGATAGTACCGAAGGCCGTGAAGACGATCACCTCCGCATCCGGCTGCTGGCTCTTGATCGCCAGGGTCAGTTCCACGCCGTTGGCATCGGGCAGCTTCACATCGCACAGCACCGCTTGGAACCGCTGCGCCTTGAGCCGGTGCATGGCTTGGGCACCGTTCTCTGCGGTCACCACAACATATCCTTCGCCCACGAATAGCCGCTGCAACATGTTGCGCAGTTGCGGCTCGTCGTCGATGATCAGCAGATGCGGGGCGTCGTTCACGCGGCAAACGTACTGGGTGCGATCAGCCCTGCTTCATCCCCAACACATTCCCCTCCGCATCCATCTCCAGGTACGGGTTGTGCGCGATCTCCCAGAGATGCCCATCTGGATCGGCGAAGTAGCCACTGTAGCCGCCCCAGAAGACTTTCTCCGGCATCTTGGTGATGGTGACGCCGTGCTTCTTGAGGTGCGCGAAGAAGGCATCGACCTCTTCCGTTGAAAGCAGGCATTGCGCCAAGGTGAAGCGCGAGCCGTTCGCATAGACGGCCACCTTCGCATCCTCCGCCAACTCGTGCTGCGGAAGAAGCGAAAGCACCATGCCGTTGAGCTTGTACATGACGATGCCGCCGTTGTCCTGGAACGGTTTCCAGCCGAGGACATCGTTGTAAAAGGCCTTTGACTTGTCGAGGTCGGCGACGCCGAGGGTGATGAAGGATAGGCGTGGTTGCATCATGGCTTAGCTGTGGTTGGTGCTTCCCGCGTCATCACAAACGAATGCACGCAGCCGTTCTCTTCTGCACGGCGCAGCACCAATTCCGTCTCCGTGAACGTGGCCACTTTCAACGTATCCGTACCCCAGAAACCGGTGAAGAGGAAGAGGCTATCGAGCAGTTCGTAATTGCCGTGCGAGGTGATGTCCGCGCCGATGCCGGAGCCGTGTACGTTGGTGCATTGGCCATCCGCCATGATGTCCAACGAGATCGGTAATGGGCGGTAGCTCGGCGGCAACGGGTGCGGACAGACAACGGTCATTTGGCCCGACCATTTGCCTACGATGGAGGGTGTTGGCTTTTTGCCGCCTGAATTGCCGCAAGCAATGAGTGTGGCAAGTGCTAAGGAGGAAAGACGGTAATGCATGGCGTTCAAAGCTATCCACTCGTACTTTGGCGAGATAGATCACCACCCCATGT
>JANOPI010000494.1:0-30572 GCA_031421755.1 Flavobacteriales bacterium
GAGCCGGGCATCTACATCCGCGAGGAGAAGCTGGGCATCCGCCTGGAGAACAACATCCTCGTTACGCGCGATGCGCCGATCGATCTGTTCGCGGACATCCCGGTGGAGGCGGATGCGGTGGAGGAGATGATGAACAGGAAAGCGGTGGTGGCGTAAACTGAATGGCCCGACCGCTGCGGATAGCACCCGACACGCTGCGTGCGATCAGTCTGGGCCTTCTCATTGTCGCCGTGCTGTTCAGGATCCAGCACTGGCCTTGGACCGATGCCGTATTGATCTGTGCGTGGTTGGTGGCCGTGACAGCTGTGGTGGTGCGGATCGCAGCATCTGTGGCAATTACGCCGGAGGTTGCTGTGCGCGACCTGTTCTTCTTCGGACTCGTCTCCGTTCTGGCGATGACCATGTTGCATCTGCCCGGACGCGGTGTGGCTTGGGCCATTCTTGCGCTCGGCGCGTTGGGCACTTTGTGGTTTGGCCGTTTCAGGTATCTGCCACTAAAGGGTTCCTCCTCCCGGTCCGGCTGGTTCTTCACAGCCGGTTCGGTGTTGATACTCGTTGGGGCTATCTTCAAGATCCAGCACTGGCCGTACAGCACCGAACTGCTCATCGGCGGACTTGTCTCGTGTGCGGTCTGGTTCTTCTGGTCAATGCGTTCAGAGGGGAAAGAATGATCGCTTGCGCATCGACCCTCCTGCGCCCATGACCGGCTGGCAGCGCTCTCTTCTCGGCGTGTTGCTTTGGGTCTGCCTGGCGATGGTCGTCCTTGCTATAGCCGGCATCTTCCTCATGGAGAACGCCGCCGCCAACAACGGAGGAGGTGAGATGGCGGAGTCTTTCGCGCTGGGCCTCCTGCTTGCCGTGATCCTGTACTACGCGCTGCTCTGGTCGGTGGGCAGGTTTCTCCTGAACCGCGCGAACGCATCATGGGCGGGGTACTTCAATGCCCTGTTCCTGGTGCTCGTCCTCGCACCGATCATCATCCTGCTGAGAACGATCTATTGACGCACGGGGACTTCCGGGCGCTCTATCCGCTCGCGCTACATTCGGCGATCACACGCAAGAACCTCCTTTCTGGGCTTGTGCTCCTGCACCTGGTAGCCATCGCGTTGGCATCGGGTGTAGCGATCATGGCCGACTGCGATGGAGACCGGCTGAGAGCCCTGTTCCTGTCGTTCAGTATCACCGGGTGGGTAACGGCCTTGTCGGCTGCGGTCTTTCTGGTACGCGCGATGATCAAAGGTTCACGAAAGCGGGACATCGTACTGTTCATCGTCCTCTTGCTTATCGGGTTGGATGAAACGCGCATGGCCGCGAACGGATGGGCGCTTATCAGTGCATAGGCCGGGAGCGCACGTCGCACAAAAGTGGCTTGGGGACAAATGCATGAAGCCCTTCGAGCTATCGAAGGGCTTCATGCATTTGTGGATGGCTCCTTACTCCCGAACGATGCGGCCGGTGAAACGCGCACGCGCAGCGACGGCTTCCACCGTGTACACGCCTTTGGCCAAGTCGCCCACTGCAACGATGTTTCGCTCCGGCACGATGCGCTGGGCGGCGACAACACGGCCAAGTGCATCGCGCAGCAGCAGTTGCCCACCGATGAGCGCGGCGGGTGCGAAGAAGCTCGCCTCCGCAGCCGCCGGGGACGGGAAGAGCGACAGGGTGCCGAAGGTCGTTGGCTCTTCCAGGCCGAGGAAGGCGTAGTCGGCGCATTGGCCCGTGAACGCACTTTCCTCTGTGGTGTTCCAAAGCGGCAAGGTGGATGCGAATGCCGCGATAGAATCCACGCGCTGCTGGAGCGCGGCCACACTGGCCAGCGGCCCTCCACTACCGGCGCGTGCGTATACATAAGCTACCAACAGGTCTACATGCTCACCAGGGTCAAGTGAGAAGGTGCCCATGGAAGAGAGTCCGCGCCGGTCCGGGTTTCCCAGGGTTGTTTCCGACCATGATGCTTGCGGAGGGCCGTTCACCCCCGCACCGAGCGGGTCGCTTTCCCCAGGATACATGAATACGGCCTGAAGGGAATCCTGACCGGGGTTGTATCCGGTGCCGCCATAGGTCATGGGCGTTCCGTCCTTCCAAATGTTGGCCAGGTAACGGTGGTAGTCCAGAGGCATTGCGGGGTCTATGCAACAGGTAGCCCCCTCGCGGTTGTAGTAGATGAAGTTCGTAAGGCCCAAGCGCTCATTGTCGGCAGTGCCATCATTGAAGCCCATGCCATTGAACGAGGGCAGCTCCGTATCGCTCAAATTGTCCGTCCCGTCCGGGTCCATCAAAGGGCCTTTCAGGAAGCTCATCCCGTAAGCCGGCGGTTGTTCCCCGAAACCTGGAGCGCCAGCCCAGTCCTCATCCGTATTGTCCGCGTTGTAGATATAGGTCAAGTTCCTGCCCACATCACTGCCGATGAAGTCATCATCGGCACCACCCAGATCGAAGTCGTTATAGAAGCCCAGCCGTGTGCCTGCGTATTGTGCGTTACTCCGGTTGATCACATGGTAGCGGATGAAGACGGTCTGTTCTAGCGCAGGGTTCACGTTGGTGTAAGCGAATGGCATCGCCTGCACTTCGATCCCCAGTGGTAGACCGCCGGATTGTGTGTGAGGAGCGAGCTTGTCGTTGAACACGAAGAAGAGCGCCTGATCTCCGAGGATGCACGGCGCGTCGCCGTCGTCCGGTTCATAATTCCCGTCCGTATTGTAGTCGTAGAATGGTGCGAGGTAGAGGTCGTAGCCGGGGTTCGGGTTGATGGCGGGCCAATCGTAGAAGTACGGAGGCACCGTGTATCCATTTGGGAACTGGTCCAGTGGATCGCACCCGACCGTACTTAAGCAATTATAGTAAGCGATGTGCGCTTCGATGTCGCTCCGATAGGCGGTCCATACGTGGTCGTACTGCGTGGAAACCTCATCGGTTGTGGAGGCGGACCCATCAACGGTGAGCGGACCCGGGAAGAAGTCGGATACCGCGCTGCCGCCATCCGTTCCGTAGGTCATAGCGGCGAGGTGTACCGATTGGTCCGAAGCGATGCCGGACACCCAAAGTCCGCCGGAGAACAGGGCATTCGGGCCGCCGGGCGTTAACTGCATGATCGGATTTCCGGTGGCTGGGTCATACGCGATAAGGCCGTCTGCACGGAACTGTGCATGCAGGCCGTTGATCTCGAGCTGCCCGAGGCTTTGTGCGTCGGCCTGAGTCGCGAGCGCAGAGGTGAGCAGGATGAATGTGTAGCGGTGGTTCATGACGTTCCATGGTGTTCGTGGTGCAGCGCAAGTCAAAACTATCCGCCACACAACTCGTCCCACGGTGCCGAGCGAGCAACGGTCACGCTCGCTACGCCAACGGCCAACGAGCCGTAACTCATTGTCGCTCTCTGTCATCCGGCCCATGCGTGCAATTGACCGGCTTATCCCTGACTTCCGTCAGCTCCAGCGCGCATGACAGTTCCGTGACCTGCGGCCTGCCACATGCTGGGAACTTCGCACCCGCAAATAGTATGTCACTCCAAGCGCAGTCGAGGAGCGTGACAGTTCCCATGGAGACCGCATCGATCCACATCCTCGCCCTCAGCCACCAGCGCCTGCCGCTGGAGACCGTGGGCCGGTTCCACATGGATGTGGAGCAACTGCGGGCGGCCGGTCTACGGCTCCGGGAAGAAGGCTTGGCGGTCGAGTGCTTCTTCATCACCACCTGCAACCGCGCGGAACTCGTCTTCGTTTCAAAGACGGAGGAGTCGTCCGACGTACACCGGTTGCTGTACGCTTGGAAGCCCGAGCTGGATCACGCTACGAAGAACACGGTAGAACAAGCCGCCGTGCTCTACTCAGGGGATGATGCCGTGCGTCACCTCATGAGCGTTGCTTCCTCCTTGGAAAGCCTGGTGGTCGGCGAGCGCGAGATCCTTGCCCAGGTGCGCGATCAGTACCAGCATTGCAAATTGCTCGGCCTCACCGGTGATCGTCTCCGCTTGCTGATGAAGCAAGTGGTTGTTACCGCCAAACGGGTATACACGGAGACCGCCATCGCCAGCCGACCAGTGAGTGTGGTGAGCCTCGCCTACCGCGCGCTGCGCGACCATGGCGTGAAGAAGGATGCGCGCTTCCTGATCATAGGCGCAGGCAAGACCTGCGCGGACATGTGCCGCTACCTCAGCAAGCACGGGTTCAAAGACCTGCACATCTTCAACCGCACCTTCAGCAAGGCCGAAGCGCTGGTGAAGGAAGTGGGCGGTGAAGCCTACCCGCTGGACACGCTCGTGGCCTTCGATGAAGGCTTCGATGTGATCATCAGTGGCATCGGACGCGGTACGCCGATCGTTGACCGCGAACTCTTCTCAACTCTGTATTCCTCCCTTCCCCACCGGGGAAGGGCCTGGGATGGGGTGCATTCCTCCCCTTCTCCCCGGGAGAAGGGGCCGGGGGATGAGGTGGTTTTGGTCGACCTCGCCCTGCCGCACGACATCACGACGGACTGCATGGGCGGTACGCCCGCGCATCTGATCCGCATCGAAGACCTGCAGGCGAAGGCCGAGGAGAACAAGGCTGGTCGCCAACAGGAGATCGGGGCGTGTTCCGGTATCATCGAGGAAGGCGTGCAGGAGTTCCGCGCCATGGCCAGCGAGCGGCAGGTGGAACGGGCCATGAGCAGCGTTCCTGAAGAGGTGAAGGCCCTGCGTGAGCGCGCGGTGAACGAGGTGTTCGCCAAGGAGATAGCCACGCTGGATCCCCGTAGCCGCGAAGTGCTTACCGCTGTGCTGGACCACATGGAGCGCAAGTACATCAGTGTGCCCATGAAGCTGGCCAAGCGCATCATCCTGGAAGAGCGCCAGCGTGTACCGAAGGCTGAGGATGTTTCCGCTAAGCCCACGTCCATGGTCCTTGTCGAACGAGCATGAGCGAACGACCGCTCGTGATCGGTACGCGCGGCAGTCGCCTCGCGCTCTGGCAGGCTGACCACATCGAAGCACGGTTGAAAGCGCGAGGCCAGTTCACCGTCCAACGCATCATCAAAACGCAGGGTGATCGGGTCCAGGACCTCTCCTTCGACAAGATGGAGGGCAAGGGTTTCTTCACCAAGGAGATCGAAAGCGAATTGTTGGCCGGTACCATCGATCTGGCCATACACAGTTGCAAGGACCTGGAGACCCGCGATCCGGAAGGCCTGCACATCGCCGCCATTGCCGGGCGCGCCGCTTGTGAGGAACTGCTCATCATCCGCACTGATGCGGTGGATGCATCCCAGGCTCTGGCGTTGAAGCCCGGTGCGGTGGTGGGTACTTCATCCGCGAGGCGGAAGTCGCAACTGAAGATGTTCCGGCCGGATGTCACCATCACCGATCTGCGCGGCAACGTGCCTACGCGCGTGGAGAGACTGCGCACCGGCAACTATGATGCGATCCTGCTGGCCAAGGCCGGTATCGATCGGCTCGAGCTGGACCTGTCTGAATTCCATGTGCGCGTACTCGATCCACGTTGGTTCGTGCCCGCGCCCGCGCAAGGGGCCTTGGCCGTGCAATCCCGCCGGGATGATGTGCGGGCAAGCATCGCCGCGGAAGGCCTCCACGATGATGCCGCGGCGCTGTGCGTCGGTCTGGAACGTGCGGTATTGTTCGGGTATCGCGGCGGTTGCCAAGTGCCGCTCGGTGTACATGCCGTGCGAACGATGAACGGTTTCACGCTCTGGGCTTCCGGTGCACGGACACACGCGGAAATGCCCGTGCGGATCCATTTGACCGGCCCGGATGCGAACGTGCTGGCAAGCGAAGCGGTCGAACGCCTGCAGCGAGTGCCGCAGGCAGTGCGTGTGCTCATCTCGCGGGAGCATCAACCGCAAGGCCTGCTCGCACGGGCGCTCGGCGCGCATGGGATCACGGTGAGCGGACACCACCTCCTGGTAGCTGAATCCCTCACCTTCACGCTCCCTGCGGAATTCGATCGGCTCTTCTTCACCTCGCGCAATGCCGTACGCTATTTCGTACGTGGTGGCGGGGATCTGAATGCCGCGCGCTGCGATGCGATCGGAAGCGGTACCGCCGAAGAGCTGCGCAAGCACGGAGCTGATGTGGCCTTTATCGGTGACGGTCCGGATACCCCGACCATCGCCGCTGAGTATGCCGCGCGCTTCTCCACACAACGCGTGCTCTTCCCGTGCGCGGAGGTCGGCTTGCGCACCGTTCAGAAGGCGCTGCCGGAAGCGAATGTGATCGACCTTCCAGTTTATCGCATGCGATCCGTGGAAGGATCCAAGCCTCCCGATGCCGACGTGGTGATCGTGACTAGTCCGGAACACGCCAACGCGTTGCATGCGTTACAGCCGCTCCAGAGCTTCGCCCATCGTATCGCCATGGGAACGAGCACAGCACAACGCATCCATGAGCTCAGTGGTGCGGATGCCATCATACCGTGGGCGAGCAATGAGCTCGCGCTCGTGGACGCCGTCTTCAACATCGCGACCGCATGAACCTGACGCATCGCCCATGCCGTTTGCGCAAGAACACCATCATCCGTGATGCCCTCGCGGAAACACGCGTACACAAGAACCAGTTCATCTATCCGTACTTCGTGAAGCCCGGCGCGGGCGCGAAGGACCCGATCGCCGCCATGCCCGGCATCTTCCACTTCACGGTGGATGAACTGTTGAAGGATGTAGAGGCCGGTTTGAAGCTCGGTATCAATAAAGTGCTGCTCTTCGGCGTGCACGAACCAAAGAGCGAAGAGGGCGATGCCGCATGGAGCGAACGCAGCGTTGTTCCCAGCGCCATCCGCGAGTTGAAGAAAGCCTTCGGCGAGGATCTGTACGTGATCACCGATGTCTGCCTCTGCGCGTACACCACGCACGGGCATTGCGGTATCGTGGATCACGAACACTCAAAAGAGTTGTCACCCCGAGCGCAGTCGAGGGGCAACAAAGCTCCTGCTATCCTGAACGACGCGAGTGTGGAACGCCTGGTGAAGATGGCTTTGGCCCATGCGAACGCCGGAGTCGACATGGTCGCTCCCAGCGACATGA
Organism: Flavobacteriales bacterium; assembly: GCA_031421755.1. Taxonomy (GTDB): domain Bacteria; phylum Bacteroidota; class Bacteroidia; order Flavobacteriales_F; family PHOS-HE28; genus PHOS-HE28. The sequence continues at coordinate 7,009 of JANOPI010000494.1, forward strand.
TGGACGGCCGCATCGGAGCCATGCGCAAAGGCTTGGATGCGGACGGTTTCACCAACACCGCGTTGATGAGCTACGCCGCGAAATTCGCCTCGGCTTACTACGGCCCCTTCCGTGAAGCGGCTGGTTCAGCACCGGGTTTCGGTGATCGGCGCAGCTACCAGATGGATGCCCGCAACGGCCGCGAGGCGATGCGCGAGGCGTTGCTCGATGAGGACGAAGGCGCCGATATCCTGATGGTGAAGCCCGCGCTCGCGTACCTCGATGTCATCTCACAACTCCGCCAACGCACAGATCTGCCGCTCGCGTGCTACAACGTGAGTGCCGAGTACAGCATGGTGAAGATCGCTGCGGCTGCGGGACTGGTCGATGAACGCCTGATGACCTTGGAGAACTTGAACGCGTTTGTTCGAGCGGGTGCCGACCTGATCATCACCTACCACGCGCGGGAGGTGGTCGAGAAGGGGTGGATCTAGGGTCCGATCAGAGGCTTTTGCCGCGCCGACGGATCAAACTCCGCGACAAGTCGTGTTTCATGTGGACAACAGCCAAGACATGTACTTGGTCGCCGGTGACATGATAGATGACCCGGTATTCGCCCGCGTGGATCTCGCGCAGTCTCGCGCTCTTCATCTCAGGAACAAAGTGTCCTACCAATGGATAGCGCTTGAGGACTTCTGCCGCAGAGAAGATCCGTTCTGCTTGGAGCTTAGCATAATGCTCAGAATGTTGCGCTACCCGCTCAGCGATACCATCAACGTCCTCAACGGCTCCCGGCTGCCATGTCAGCTCAGCCATCGCGCCAACCGTTTGCGGGCTTGGTCGGTCGTGAGTCCCTTGCCTTCGGACATTTCCTTCAAGCCTCGTTCGATCTTCTGCAATACGACGAGACGTTCCATCAACTCATCGATCGTGAACTCATCCGGGAGTTCCTTCATGCTCTTGAGCAGTACCTTCTTCGTAAGCCGGAGTTCTTCGTTCCGCATGTCGTAAAGATAAAGGGTCGAACTGGCGTTGCGGAACGGCTGAATGGTTCTAACGCTCAGAACCAGCGACAACAAGCACGAACTCCCCCTTCGGTTCCTTCGCCCCGAAATGCGCTGCCAGTTCAGTAAGGTTCCCTTGCGCGTTCTCCTCGAACATCTTCGTGAGCTCGCGTGAAACGCTAGCCTGGCGATCACCGCCGAACACTTCCACCAGATCCTTGAGCGTGCGCACGATCCGGTGCGGACTTTCGTAGAAGATCATGGTCCGCGTTTCCGTTGCCAGTTCCTTCAGCCGCGTTTGACGTCCTTTTTTCACCGGAAGGAATCCTTCAAAAACAAACCGGTCGCATGGTAGACCACTGTTCACCAAGGCGGGTACGAATGCGGTAGCGCCAGGGAGTGTTTCAACAACGATGTCCGCCTGCACGCAAGCGCGTACGAGCAGGAATCCCGGATCGCTGATCGCCGGTGTACCCGCATCGCTCACCAAGGCGAACACGCCACCTTGCCGCAACCGCTCGATCACGTTCTCCAGCACATGGTGCTCGTTGTGGGCATGGAACGGTATGAACGGCTTGCTGATGCCCAAGTGCTGCAGGAGCCTACCACTGACACGTGTGTCCTCGGCGATCACCGCATCCACTTCGCCAAGCACGCGCACAGCACGGAGCGTGATGTCCTCCAGGTTGCCGATCGGGGTGGGAACAAGGATCAGTTTTCCGGGCATGGCAAGGATGCGTATTCAATTGGCGTGATCGGTGGACGCATTCGATCCACGCTCCTCAGATGGTCTTCAGACCTTGCAGGAGCAACCGGAAAAGATCATCAAATTCAGTGAGAGGCAAGGTCTCAGGCTTGTCGAACACATCATGGTAAGCGCTGATGCCGCCCATGGTGTAGATGAAGACCGCGGGCACGCCTTTTTCCACGAACGGACAGTGATCGCTGTTGCATGCCGGGCCCCGCGCCTTCACGTTCACAAGCAAGTTGTCTTTCGCATTGATCGCCGTCAACTTGTCGAAGAACTTCTGTTGCGCGACGCTGTTCACCACGGTGATGCCGTCTTCGCCCGTGCCGTTCAGGTCAAGGTTCACCATCATGCTTATCTGCGACAGGTCGATCGGCCGGTCAGTAACGCACCAGGTACTTCCTTGAAGTCCGGCTTCTTCACCGGCGAACGCGATGAACAGCACGTTCTTCTTCAGCGGGTTCTTCTTGATCTCCTCCGCCAGGCATAACAGCATGCTCATGCCGCTCGCGTTGTCGTTCGCGCCAGGGAAGATCACATCGGGACCCATGTGGCCGAGATGGTCGTAGTGCGCGGAAACAACGATCCAGTCCTTGCTGCCGCCTTTCGCTTCCACCACGCCGAACACGTTACGCGTGGCGTGGCGCGGAATGAAGGTGTTCCGCACGCGGAGGTCCAGCACGCGCGCACTGTCCGGTACCAGTTCCGCCTTCACCTCGATGATCGCATTGCGCTTGTGCTCTCCGGCAACGCTCCATGTGAGCTTTCCGTGCGCCTTGCGGATGATGGGCGCATAACGCGCGACCTCTTCTTCGAGCGCGTGATACAGGCCGAGCGAATCACGGTTGCTGGTCGCCGGGAATTCCAAACAGGCCGCGTTGCCGGCGATAACGCCCATGGTGAGCGCTTTGCGTTCGGGCGACAGCAGGTCGTTCACCACGAGATGAACGATGCTGAACTCACCGACCGAGAGTCCGCTCGCCGGGTCTACGATGAAGTCTACGCCGGGAATGAGTTCCTTCCCATCGATGCTCGCGCGCACCGTGTCCGGGAAGGTGTTCACCGGAAACGTGAACGGCTCGAAGCGTTGGTCCTTCAACTTGGCCAGTCCCAGCCGATCGAACTGTTGGCCGATCCAATCCCCAGCAAGCTTATCGCCCTCCAAAACATACCCGCGCCCGTGCATGTCCGGTCCTGCAAGGGTATTCACGTAGCCGCGTGCCTTCTCCTTCACAGAAGCGGCAAGGGGCTGAGCGGTGGAGCAGGAGAGGAGGCAGGAGCTGGCCAGAAGCGGTGCGGCAATGCGGAGCATGCGGGTGGTTTGCATGGTTCGTGCCGGGCTATTTGAAGCGGCGTTCAACCAATTCGTTCAGCGCTTGCAAGGCGTCTTCCGCCGGTGGGCGGGTGGCCTTGGCTACGATCTCCGTGGCTATGAACGTTTGCGCATCCTCCACCGACTTCAGCGTGTTGATAACGTCAATGGCTTTCTCGTAGCGCTCCCGCTGCCCACCGAACAGCTCGGCAACGAACCAGAATTTCTGGCTTAGCGCGATGGCCTTGTGCAGGTCAGCGACCGGTGCGCTTTCCAACTTGTCAGCGAGGGACGGTCCTTTGGCGGGTTTTTCTACCGGCTTTACAGGTTTGGGCTTGGGCGGAACCGGTACCTCGATCGGTGCTTGTATCGCGGGTTCGGCCACAGGAATGGGTTTCGCTGGTGGGGGAGCTGGTGTAGGCGACGGAGTTGGAACAGGTGCCTTGATCGCGGGGGGCGTTTCCGTTTCAGCGATGGCGTCGATCAAGGACGTTTGGCGGATCGGGACTTCCGACGGCCGCGTGTCCAAGCGCATGTTCGGCAGCTCCGGAGGAGCCGTCACCGGTGGTGGCTCTTTCACCACGACGGGTACCACTTCGACCTTGGTTTCACGGGCCTTGTGCCGCAAGACCACCAATCGCTCATACAGCGCTTGTGTGTCGGCGCAGGCACGGTCCAGTCCATCCAGGTCCAGTTTGCCAGCGTCCAGGTCGCGGATCGCATTGCGCACACTGTCCCACAGCAGGTGCATGCGCTCGGTCGGGTTGGCTTCGCTCATCTTCAGGCCGAAACTACGGGATGGGCACGCTGCTCAACGCCTCTGCGTACTCTGCTATCGACAACGTCCGGTGAACGGCGCTGAACAGCCCCCGTGCCGCCTATTTTCGCGCTCCCACCGCGCCTTTCGCCCAGCTACCCGCCTGATGTTCCTCGAACGCACCGCCAGCCGCTCACAACGCAAAGGCTGGGTGGAAGTGATCTGCGGCAGCATGTTCAGCGGCAAGACCGAGGAACTCATCCGCCGCCTGCGCCGCGCCGAATTCGCCAAGCAGAAGGTGGAGATCTTCAAGCCGGGCGTAGATACCCGCTATGATGAGAACAACGTGGTGAGCCATGAGGGTACCACCATCCGCAGCACGCCTGTGCCCAGCAGTAGCAACTTGCTCCTGCTCGCTGGCGATATCGAAGTGGTGGGCATCGATGAGGCGCAGTTCTTCGATGATGGCCTGCCCTCCGTGTGCGTACACCTCGCTGGCCAAGGCGTGCGCGTGATCATCGCCGGGCTGGACATGGATTTCCAAGGGCGCCCCTTCGGCCCCATGCCGCAACTGATGGCCCAGGCCGAGTTCGTTACCAAGGTTCATGCGATCTGCATGCGCTGCGGTGATCTCGCCACCTTCAGCCATCGAACCACCGCGAGCCAAGAACTCGTCGTGCTCGGTGAGACCGACAGCTATGAGCCACTGTGCCGCGGGTGTTTTGACGAGGCGGTCGCTGCTCAGCATCCCACTATCGGATGAGCACCTTCCGTTATTCCATGGCCACCATCGCCGAGGCGGTGGGCGGGAAGCTCGTGCTGGGTGCGGAGGTAAGTGCAGAGATCGATCGCGTGATCATCGATTCACGCCATGCGGATACTTCGCCGGGCGCACTGTTCATCGCGTTGATGGGACCCCGCCATGACGGCCACGACCACATCGCCGAACTGCGGGGCAGAGGCGTGCGCGACCTCATCGTGCAGCAGGATCGCTTGGCCGAAGTCGAGGGCCTGAACGTCATCTTGGTGGATGACACGCTCGTTGCGCTCCAACGGTTCGCCGCGTGGCACCGCTCCCATTTCAACATTCCCCTGATCGGGATCACGGGCAGCAACGGGAAGACGATCGTGAAAGAGTGGCTGTGGCAGATGCTGCACCATGAGGAGAACATCGTGCGCAGCCCCGGTAGCTGGAACAGCCAAGTGGGTGTGCCGTTGAGCGTTCTGCGGATGCGGCCGGAGCATACGCTCGGCATCTTCGAAGCGGGCATAAGCAAGCCTGGCGAGATGGAGCGGTTGGAACCCATCATACGGCCGACGATCGGGGTGCTTACCAATATCGGTGATGCGCACGACGAAGGGTTCCGTGGTGATCGTGGGTTGAAGCTGTCGGAAAAGCGCAAGTTGTTCGCCGCTGCGGAGGTCGTGGTTTGCCGCTCTGCTGATGGAGATCGTTCGCACAAGGATCTCACCGTCGGCGTTGGTGAAGGCGACTTGGTCAAGGTCCAGGAAGCCCAAGTGCTCGACGGCTCCTGCAGCATCGATGTGTTGTACAAAAACTCAGTGGTGTCCTTCTCCATCCCGTTCGATGATAACGCGAGCATCGAGAACGCGATCACCTGCGTTGCGGTCTGCTTGTATCTCGACCGGTCACCCGTGTGGATCCGTGAACGGCTGGCACTCCTTGAACCTGTGGACATGCGCATGCGTACGCTCCAAGGAGCGCATGGGACCACACTCATCGACGACAGCTACAGCCTGGACAAGAATTCGCTGGCGTCGGCGCTGGACCGCTTGCGGCGCGTCGCCCATGGCAGGCCAATGGTGGTGGTGTTGAGTGATCTGCTGGAGAATACCGGGGACATAGCCGCACTCTACAGCGAAGTGGCCCGAGCCTTGGCCAACGCCGACGTGGAGCGGATCATAGGCGTAGGTCCGGTCATCAGTTCGCAACGCGCCGTGTTCGGAGGGAAGGCGCACTTCTTTGAGACCGTGGCTGCGCTGCTGGATGGACAGGCGCTCGCTGATCTCGCGGGAGCCGTGGTGCTGATCAAAGGTGCCCGCACCTTCGCCTTCGAGCGCATCGTGCAGCGCTGGCAGCAGCAAGTACACGGTACGGAACTGGAGATCGACCTCGAAGCCATCCGCCATAACCTGAACCACTACCGTGCGTTGCTCGCGCCGGGCGTTCGCACCATGGCCATGGTGAAGGCTTTCGGCTACGGATCCGGTGCGTTGGAACTCGCGCGGTTGTTCGAGCACGAGCGTGTCCACTACCTCGGTGTGGCCTACGCGGATGAAGGTATCGAACTGCGCTCCCAAGGCATCACCATGCCCATCATGGTGATGAACCCCGAACCGGTGGCCATGGAAACGTTGCATCGCTTCCGCTTGGAAGCCGAGGTGTACGACCAGCGCTCAGTGCAAGAAGCCATCGCCTCGGCGAAGCGGATGCCTGATGCGCCGCCCGTCCACATCAAGCTCGATACCGGTATGCATCGCTTGGGTTTCACCGAACGTGATCTGCCCGGGTTGCTCGATGCGTTGCGCGATGCACATCCGTTGAAGGTGGCCTCGATCCTTTCGCACATGGTGGCCAGTGAGGATCCGTCGCAGGACGAATTCACCCACGGACAGATCGCCGCGTTCACGCGCATGGCGAACGCGATCGGCGAAGTGCTCGGCTATCGACCCTTGTGGCACATGGCGAATTCCGCAGGCATCGCTCGCTGGCCACAAGCGCACTTCGACATGGTGCGTGTGGGCATTGGGCTGCACGGCATCGGTGCGAACGAGCAGGAGACCGGCCAACTGCTGCCCACCGTCACCTTGCGTACAGTGATCGCGCAACTGAAGTCGATCGCCCCGGGCGAAAGTGTCAGCTACGGCAGGCGTTTCGTCGCCCAACAGGAAACGCGCATCGCTACCGTGCCCATCGGGTATGCCGATGGCCTCTCGCGCCGCCTCGGCAACGGCGTCGGCTGTCTGTGGGTCAACGCCCAGCGAGCACCCATCATCGGTAGCGTCTGCATGGACATGTGCATGGTCGATGTTACAGGCATCCCCTGCAACGTGGGCGATCCGGCCGTCGTGTTCAATGCCAAGAACCCGGTAACGGAAGTCGCGCAAGCCATGGGGACCATCCCGTACGAAGTGCTCACCAGCATCAGCCAGCGCGTGAAGCGTGTGTACGTGCAGGGGTGATCACCGCCGCATACCGGGAAACCGCAACAGCAAGGAAGACTAACTTGCACGACCGATCTACGGCCCATGCGCATCTGCTGTACCTTGACCCTAGTATTGGTATCCTACGGCCTCAAGGCCCAGTTCGGTGCGGAATCCGATATCAGCTTGAGTACCGCAGGCGTCATCGATGTGCATCCCGCCGATCTGGATGGCGATGGCGATATGGACATCCTATCGGCCTCCCCAGGTGATGGCAAGGTCGCCTGGTACGCCAATGAGGGACCCGATGGCTACGGGACACAGCGGATCATCACCACGCAGGCGGATGGAGGCCCCGTGGATTTAGAGGTCGTTGATCTGGATTCCGATGGTGACCTGGATGTGCTTTCGGCGTCCTTCGCGGATGCCAAAGTCGCTTGGTATCGCAATGATGGTTCCGGTGGCTTCGGATCAGAGCAGATCATTTCAACGGGGACCGTTTCCGCAGGCTCCGTGCATGCCGCGGACCTGGATGGTGATGGCGACCAGGACGTGGTTTACGGCACATACCAATTGCCTGGCAAGGTGGTCTGGTTCGCCAATAACGGACTAGCCGGCTTTTCACCGGAGCAGCTCGTTTCAGTTGAGGGCATCGCGATCAATGATGTGTTCACTTCTGACCTGGACAACGATGGTGACCAGGACGTGCTGACCGCGGCCACAGCTATCAATGGCCTCTCGTGGTATGCCAATGATGGCTTCGGAGGGTTCGGGACGGAACAGGTCATTTCGGCACTGGGGCAGGCGGGTTCGGTACATGCCGCCGATCTGGACAACGATGGTGATCAGGATCTGATCGCTGGCTGTTTTTTTGACTACAGAGTGGTCTGGTACGCCAACGACGGGATGGGAGGCTTCGGAACGGAGCAGGTCATCACCACACTCATCGACAGTCCGGGACCCGTACACACCGCGGATATGGATGGAGATGGGGATCCGGATGTGATCTCTTCTTCGTTCAGCTATGAGCTCACCTGGTATGCGAACAATGGGGACGGGAGCTTCGGGCCGCAGGTCATCATTTCGACCGCTTCCGGGTTCGGGGTCGCCGCGCCTGCGGCGGATCTGGATGGCGATGGTGATCAGGACCTGCTGTCCGGATCCGCTTCTGGAGCCGTCGTCGTGTATGCCAATGATGGCGTTGGTGAATTCGGACCACAGCAGGTGATCTCGGTAGCGAATCGGGGTCCGATCTCCGTGACCTCCGCTGATCTGGATGGTGACAACGACCAGGACGTGCTTGTCGCCTTTGAAACGGAGGATCAGGTCGCATGGTACGCGAATGACGGACAAGGAGGCTTTGGCCCCAAGCAGGTCATTACCACACTGGTGGATGGTCCATTGGCGGTGCAAGCCGCCGATCTGGATGGCGATGGCGACCTGGATGTGGTTTCCGCTTCAGCACTGGACGATAAGATCGCATGGTACGCGAATGATGGTCAGGGGGGCTTCGGTACACAGCAGTTGATCTCAGCGGAGGCTGATGGAGCGGTGTCCGTACACGCCGTGGATATGGATGCCGACGGTGACCAGGACGTCCTTTTCGCGGCCAGGGACGATTACAAGATAGCTTGGTGCGCCAACGATGGGCAGGGGGGCTTCGGCGCTGAGCAGATCATCACCGACCAGGTTTCGGCTTTGACTGATGTGTATGCGGCTGATCTGGACGGAGACGGTCCGAAAGAGGTGCTCTGCGCTTCGGGAGACCGCATCAGCAGGTACATATATTATTCCGCAGGCGACTTCTGGAATCACCAGATCATGTCCAACGATGCTTATGGTGCGACCTCCGTTCATGCGGCGGACATCGATGGGGATGAGGACCTGGACGTTCTTGCCACATTGGGCAACGGCAATTCGATCGCCGTGTACAGGAACTCCGGTGCATTCGGGCCGCAGCAGTACATCACTGGAGAGGTCAACGAGGCCCGGGAAGTGAACACCGCCGACCTTGACAACGATGGTGACCTGGATGTGCTCTCCGCTTCAATGGATGACAACAGGATCGCCTGGTATGAAAACAATGGTCTCGGCACCTATGGCCCGCCGCAGATCATTTCCACATCCGCAAATGGAGCACGTTCGGTATCCGCGGCCGACCTGGACAACGATGGCGATCTGGATGTGGTGTCCGCGTCAGGGGGCGGTGCCAAGGTCGCTTGGTACAAGAACCATGTGCTCAGCAACTACCGCATCGAAGGAGTTGTCTTCATCGATGCGGACCTGAGTGGGTCTTTGACCGCCGGTGACGTTCCCGTAGCCAACGCACCAGTTTCCATAACACCGCAGTTGAGTTCGGTGATCACCGGCGATACCGGCACTTACACAGCCTATGTGGATCCCGGTGTTTTCATACTCGAAAGCGTGCTGCCCAATGAATTGTGGACCTCGACATCAACGCCCGCTGAGCAAACGGTTGAGGTAACAACAGCCACGCCCGTCATCACCGGCGTCGTTTTCGGGTGGGCCCCCGCGACGGATACGTCCATCGTTCTGCCAAGCCTGACATTGGGTGCCGCTGCGTGCGGGGATACGGCCCGGAGTTGGCTGTCTTTCCTCAACCAAGGCACCCGCCGTGAGCAAGGCACCATCACCGTGGAGTTGGATATGCTTTTTGGCTTCATCAGCAGTGTGCCGCCTCCTGTTGCCGTCAGCGGCAATACCATCACATGGGAGTTCGATAGCCTCAGTTATTTCGACGCAGGTCGGATCGACCTCCAGCTGCAACTTCCACTGCCCAGCTCTTCGGGAACTACGTGGGTGAATACAACTACTGTGACCACCGTGGACAGCCTGGGCGGCATCACCGGGTCGTTCGAATTGGTGCAGAGCGGTACGGTAGCGTGCGCATATGATCCCAACGATAAACAAGCGGAGCCGCGTGGCTTCGGCATCCACGGGGCGGTTCCGGTGGACACCGATCAACTCACCTACACCGTGCGCTTCCAGAACACAGGCACGGCGGTCGCCTACAACGTGATGATCGTGGATCAACTCGATGAGGACCTGGACTGGAGCAGCTTGCAGGTTCTTGGTACCTCCCATGTGCTCTCGGGTGTGCAGATCGACGAGCACGGTGAGACCATATTCCGTTTCGATGACATCCTGCTGCCCGATAGCAACGCCAACGAACCCGAGAGCCACGGCTTCATCCGGTACCGCATCTCAACGGTGGATGGCGTACCCGATGGAACGGTGATCACCAACTGCGCTTCGATCTTCTTCGACCTGAACGAGCCGGTGGTAACGAACACCACATTGAACACGCTGGTTGATTGCGGTTTGTTCAACACAACGATCACCTTCGTCGGCATCGATTCGCTCCAGGCGACAGATGGCGATACCTACCAGTGGTTCCTCGATGGTGATAGTATCACCGGCGCTGACCAGCAAGTGCTCCTGACCCTGATTCCGGGGACCTACTCGGTGGAAGTGATGAACGTTTACGGTTGTTCGGACCTGAGTGATCCCTATTCGGTCGTGAGCACGGGATATGCAGAGACCGATCTCTCAACTCTCCGTGCGGTGCCAAATCCCGCTGACGAACAGTTCACGATCTGTTCCTTTCAGGCGCTGCCCGCCGATGTTGCGATCGACATGTTGGATGTGAACGGTCGGGTGGTGCATAGCTTGAACGGCAATGGCGCGCACCGGAGGGTGGTGTCGTGTGGAACGCTAGCACCCGGTATTTACACGGTGCGTGTGGGCGTTCCAGGAAAGCCGCCGATGACCGGTCGCGTGGTGCTGGAGTAGGCGCGCTTGTCTGGTCCGTTGTACTCATTGGTGGTGTGCAGTGGCGGACGCGCAGCCCTCCAACCCCGCCCATTCTTGGGCCACGCCGCGGCCGGAAACCCCGTCTATCCCACGGGCCGTCCCGCTACATTCGCGTCCCCTGAACGAACTCCATGACCCTTTCGACACTCTCCCGAGCGCTGGTGCTGTCCGGCGTGCTTGCTACCTCAGCGGTGGCCTTGGCCCAAGAGGCCGAATACATACCCGGTGATATCCTGCTGATGCTGGAACCAGGCGCTTCCGCTGAAACGATCGTGCATGATCTTGCCCTGATCGATGGCCAGCCTACTGGCCTTCGCATTTCCAAGGAAGTGAGCGCTCCGATGCGCGCCTGGTTGTTGCATTTCGACAATACTGCCCTCTCCCAATCCGTGGTGAAGCGCCATGTGGACATGCACCCCGCCGTGCGTTTCGCCCAGAACAATCACGTGGTGCGGGACCGCATCCTGCCGGATGATGATGAGTTCGCCGACCAATGGCATCACACCAACATCGACAGCCAGGCCGCTTGGGACATCACTACCGGTGGTCTCACTGCTTCGGGCGATACCATCGTGGTGTGCATCATCGAGAACGCCGACCTGCCGCACCCGGACCTGATCGACAATGCCTGGTTCAACCATCAGGAGATCCCGGACAATGGCACGGACGACGATGGCAACGGATACACGGACGACTTCCAAGGCTGGAACCCCGGCGCGAACGACGATGCGGTATACGGCGGCGGGCACGGCACACAGGTGGCCGGCATGATCGGTGCCAAGGGCAACAATGGCAGCCAGGTGGCCGGTGCGAACTGGGATGTGAAGATGATGGTGGTAACGCGTGACGGCATCGCAGAGGACGCCGTGGTGGAGAGCTACACCTATCCACTGGTGATGCGCCGTCTTTACAATGAGACGAACGGCGAACAAGGTGCCTTCGTGGTGGCCACCAATGCCAGCTGGGGCATCGACAATGCGGACCCTGCCCAGTACCCGATCTGGTGCGCGATGTACGATACGCTCGGCACGGCCGGCATCCTCAATTGCGGCGCCACGGCGAACAACAACGTGGACATCGATGTCGTCGGTGATATGCCGACCGCCTGCGCCAGCGACTTCATGGTCAGCGTTACGGCCACCAACGTGCAGGACCTGCGCACCTTCAGTGGCTATGGAACCACCACGGTGGACCTCGGTGCGCCGGGTGAAGACGTGGTGACCACGAGCATGGGCGGCGGTACCGGCAGCACCAGCGGTACCTCCTTCGCAAGCCCGCTCACCGCAGGGATCATCGGCCTGCTCTACAGCGCACCATGCGCTACCATGATGAGCTTGGTGAACGCCGATCCGCGTGAGGGCGCGCTTTATGTGCGTCAAGCGCTTTTCACTGGCGTGGAACAAGTGGGGAACCTGCCCGGCAACTGTGTAACCGGCGGCCGCGCGAACAGCAGCAACAGCTTGGAGTGGATCATGGCCAACTGCGGTACCTGCCCCGCACCGTTCAATTTGGCAGCTACCTCCGCGGCACTTGGCGAGGCCGGACTTTCCTGGGCCTCCGCAACGTCCACCACCTTCAACCTGCGCTACCGCCCTGTGGGTAGCCCCGACTGGATCACTGTCCCGGACCTCGGTACGAATTCCCAGACCATCACCGGCCTGGACCTGTGCATGGAGTATGAATTCCAGATCGAAGCCATCTGCGACGGAGAGACCAGCGGCTTCGGTGCCTCATCGGTCTTCACCAGCGAAGGCTGCTGCGCCGTGCCTGGCACCATCGCGGCGACCGCTGTGGATACATCGGGTATCGTTGTGGACTGGTCCACTGTCCTTGTGGCGATCACCTACGATGTCCGCTACGCGTTGGAAGGTACCGGCGTATGGACCGAGGTGACCGGTTTGACAGCATCTCCATATGCGATCGCGGGTCTTGCCGGTTGCAACACCTACGAGGTACAGATGCGCAGCACCTGTGATGGCACCACCACCACCGACTGGAGCTCCTCCTCCACCGTGGTAGTCCCAGGTTGCGGGGTCTGCACCGATATCGCCTTCTGTGCGAGCGCCGCCGAGGATGCCACCGAAGAATGGATCGATCGTGTGCAGATCGGCAGCATCGATAACGAAAGCGGCAACAACCAAGGGTATGCTGTCTTCTCCGATCAAGCGACCGATCTGGAAGTCGGTGCGCCCTATCCGGTTACGCTGACGCCCGCGTTCAACGGTGGGCCATTCAATGAGAATTGGTCCGTGTGGATCGACTTCGACCTGGATGGCGACTTCGAGGTGCCTGGCGAACTCGTTTTCGAGGGCGAGGAATCGCAGACCGTTGTGACCGGTGATCTCCTCGTTCCGGCCGGTTCGCCCTTGGGTTCCACCCGTATGCGTGTGATCATGAAATTCAACAACCCGGTGGCCGATGGTTGCGAGGACGCATACAGCTACGGCGAGACCGAAGACTACTGTGTAGCGATCATCGCCTCATCAGGCTTGGCTGAAACGGGAAGTGGTGCGGGGAACGTTTATCCGAATCCCGCCAACGGGGTCCTTTTCCTGGAACTGCCCGGCTCAACCGGCAAGGCCATGGTGGAGGTGCTGGACAACACCGGCAAGTCGGTGCTCCGTCAATCCATCGATCAACCGCGCTCCCAGCTGAACACGAGCGGAATGGCCGAAGGGCTATACCTCTATCGCGTTACGCACAACGGGCGGGATCTGGCGCGGGGCCGCTTTGAGGTTCTGCGCGACTGAGTTCCATCCCGTACAAGGCCCCTCATCCACACATGGATGAGGGGCCTTTGCTCAGGATACCTTGCCACCGCATACATGCAACTGAGCGTCGTCATCATCACCAAGAACGAGGAACGCAACATCGCCCGCTGCCTGGCTTCACTGAAAGGTATCGCGGACGATGTCATCGTGCTGGACTCGTTCAGCACGGACCGCACCGAAGCGCTCGTGCGGGGATCCGGTGCACGCTTCGTTCAGCACGCGTTCGATGGGCACATCGAGCAGAAGAACCGGGCGATCACCCACGCCAGGCATCCATGGGTGCTTTCTCTGGATGCTGACGAAGCGCTCGATGATAGGCTCGCGCGCGCGATCAAGGAGGTGATGAAGGCGCCTGTTGCCGACGGCTACACCATGAACAGGCTCACCAACTACTGCGGCAGTTGGGTGCGCCATGGGGGCTGGTACCCGGATACGAAACTGCGGTTGTGGAACAGCCGCAAGGGGCGATGGACCGGGATCAATCCGCATGACCGGTATGAGCTTGACGCGGGGGCGAAGGTGCAGCACTTGCCCGGCGATATCCTGCATTACAGCTACAACAGCATCGACGACCACTACAAACAGGTGGACTACTTCACCACCATCGCCGCAAAGGCCTACTTGGAAAATGGAAAGCGCGCACCGTGGGGGAAACGCATGTTCAGTCCCGTGGTGAAATTCATCGGCGACTACTTCCTCAGGCTCGGGTTCCTCGACGGTCGCCGTGGATACACCATCGCTCGGATCAGCGCATACGCCACATGGTTGAAGTATGAAAAACTGCGGCAACTCCGGGCAACGCACGCATGAAACTTCCGGGAACCATCATCCTCTCCCGCCCCGATGCGCTCGGTGATGCCGTGGTGACCATGACCACCGCGGGTTGGCTCAAAAAGCACGACCCGGCCGTGCGACTGGTCGTCATCGCAAAGGAGTACACCCGGGATGTGTGGGCCCGCTGCGTGCATGTGGACCGGGTGATCCCCCTGGAAGATCTCGATCGAGCAGGGGAGCGCATCGCCCCGTTGGAATTGCAGACCATCGGAGCTGGGGCGATCGTCCACGTCTTTCCGGACCGGAGCGTGGCACGCTGGGCCAAGGAGGCGGGAATACCGCGCCGGATCGGGTCAAGCCACCGCTGGTGGAACTGGTTCTCCTGCAATGAGCGCGTGGCCTTCAGCAGGAAGCGGAGCCTCTTGCATGAGGCACAGTTGAATATCCGGCTGCTGGAGCCCCTCGGCATGGCTGTTCCGCGCAGCATCGATGAGCTAATACCACATATCGGGTACATCGCACCAGCGCCTTCCGCCGAGGTGCGTGCCCTTTTGCGCCCCGGCGTGAAGAACATCCTTCTACACCCCCTGCTGGGGAGCGGCGTCGGTTGGGGCCTGCCCAACTTCAAAGCGCTCATCGAGGCGGTGGATCCCCAGGGCTATCACTGTGTGATCACCGGTACCGCTGCGGAGGCCGAACGCTACCGTCCGGAGTTGCCGTTGCACTTGGCACACGTCACCGATACCGGTGGGCGACTGGACCTCGCGGGGTTGAGCGGACTCATAGGCGCATGTGACGCCTTCGTATCGGCCAGCACGGGCCCGTTGCATCTGGCGGCCGCGTCCGGTGTGCGCGCGATCGGGCTATTCAGCATGCGGCGCCCGATATTCCCGACCCGCTGGGCACCCATCGGGCGCGATGCGCATGTGCTGGTGCATGACCCCGCTTGCGCGCGGTGCGCCAGCGGAAGAGCGTGCGACTGCATCCAGCGGATCAGTCCCCGCCGGGTGATCGATCTGCTGGAACGCTGATCATGTCTTTCGGGTACGCGAAAACGAACAACGTGTAGAAGAACGCGAAGAACGTCGCGCCCATCTGGGTCTCGATCGTGTCCTCGCTCACGCAGGAGACCAGGAAGATGATGGCCCAACACACGAACAGCGGCCGCCGGATCGCCCCGATGCGCCACGCGGGCCACCACCAGGTGAACATGCTCCACGCGAAGCCTATGTACCCGAAGGTGATCAGCAAGGTGAGGTACTGGTTGTGCGCCCGCAACCGCCACTCCGGACCCAGTCTGCTATGATCCTGCTCGTATTGCGCGGCGAACGCGGGGCGCGTGTCCCCGGTTCCCGTGCCGAAGAACGCATGCTCCCGTGCGATGGCCCAGCCCGTGCGGAGGAATTCATACCGCATGGCCACGGAATGGCCGCTCGCATCGCCCTTGCTCCGGTAATGATCCCACTCGTACAGGACCTGGTCGATCCGGGCGCGCAATGGATCGCGGCGGCCTGTGACGATGCTGGGCACCCCGCTTTCGATACGCTGTACGTCCTCAGCCTTTAGCGAGAGCGCACCGATCGAGTCCTTGCGCAGGCCCATACTGGCCATGTAGCGCACCAGCGTCTGACGCAACGGCTGGCCCTTGGCGTCGATGTGCAGGTAGGGCCGGCCACTCCGCCGCTCCCAAGCACGCCGTAATTCCCCGTCCGCCACGTTGATCCATACGTAGTGCCCGTTCTCACGGAGCGGCATCCCGCGATCGTGGTAGTAGACCTCACCCCCTGCGCTGCGCGCGTCCAGTCGTGCCAGATCGGTTCCGTCCGACCGGTAGAATTCATGTACGCACCATTGGACGTACAACCCTGCGGCCAGGGGGAGCAGGACGAGGGCCGCACGGATGCCCCAGCGGGCGCCTGCCGGGCCGCGCGTGGACCAACGCCAGATCCCATACGCCAACAGGAACCCGAGGATCACCAGCCCGAGCAAGCTGCTCAGCCGGTCAAGGAAGAACACGCACCAACCGATGGCCAGCCCGTGCGCCATGCGCGACCAGAGCCCGCGGCACCGCAAGAAGACAAAAATGGCGACACTAGCACACAGCAGCAGCGCCAGCCGGATGTGGCTGATGAACACCGAGAGTTCGCGGTAGCCGCCCCGCCCGATAACGTCGTATTTCCAGGCCAGGCATACCACGGTGCTGGCGACCGTGCTCCACGCACCGAGCAGCAGTACTGACCGGAATTCGCGGCCGCTGAGCGGAGGTACGGAGGCGAGGATGGGCGCGAAGGCCAGCACCGGCAGCAGGATCCGGCAGAGGTCCGCGCCCCATTCGAGGTCCTCCGTCCAAAGCAACCCCAGCACGTGCAGCCCAAAGAAGGACACGAAGACCAGAGCACCCGGATGGGTGAAGCCGCGCTTGAACCGCCCGATGAGGTCCTTCCGGACGACGCCTTCCACCAGCCAGTTGCCGATGAGCAGGAACTGGGCATTGCTCAAGAGGAACTCGCTCCACGGCAGCATGATGGCCACCAACGCGAGCGCAGCCACGTGGACGTGCCGGAAACGGTCAACCTGCGGGGTCATCTGCGCCGAGCGACAGCGGTCAGGCGGAACAACGCGGGCCAGACGCTCCTTGGTACATGCATGCTCAAGAACACACCGTGGGGCCTGCGTTAAGCCGTAAGGTCGCGACGGCCAATAATAGGTGACCTGCCGCGTATTGGATCCTTAGGTCAGTTGCGCTTCTCGGCACCGCTGAGCTTGCGGTCGTACTCCGTGCCGTTCAGCACTTCGATGGCGCGCTTCACCAGCGGGTCGCTCGCCAGCATGGCTTTGGCCTGGCCCGAAGTGAAGTAGTAGCGGCTCACGAGCTCATTCAATAGGACACGTTCGATCTCCGGGCGGAAGCGTTGCAGCTCTTCGCTCCGGTCAGGGTTCAACTCGGTGCGCAGCGCTTCGATGGCGGTGATGGCGTGGTCGTAGTAGCGCTCACGCTTGGCGGCTTCTTCCAGTTCCTTGAGCGCGTCGTTGCTTTCGGTCCGGTAGTCGAGCTTCCTGGTCTTGGCGAAGGCGACGAACTCGGCCCACAGCGCATCCGAAATGGTGAACTCGCCCGCCGGTGCGATGCTGTCGTGCGTCCAACGGTATCTGTTGGCGAAATCGAAGAATACATCCGAGACATAGAGGCCGCCTACCACTTTCGGCATTTCAGGTTCCTCCACCAGAACGTCCGGAAGTATGCCCCTTCCATCGAAAACCGGTCGGCCATTCCGCGTCTTGAAATCCCGCAGGAGCGAATCGGCTTTCACGATGGCGTGTCCCGTGCTGTCGTGCTGCGCATAGTCCAACTTCTGGATGCAGCGCCCACTGGGGATGTAGTATTTCGCCACGGTCACTTTCAACTTGCTGTTGTAGAACAGGTCGCGCGTCTGTTGCACCAGGCCTTTGCCATAGGTGCGTTGGCCCATGATCACCGCGCGGTCAAGGTCCTGTAATGCCCCGCTCACGATCTCGCTCGCGCTCGCGCTACCGGTGTCCGTGAGCACCACCAGTCGCATGCTCGCGTCCAGTGGTTCGCTCAGCGTTTTGTACGTCTTGTCCCAGTCCGCCATTTTGCCTTTGGTCTCTACCACCGTTTCCCCCTTTGGAACAAAGAGGTTCACGATGTTCACCGCTTCACGCAACAAGCCACCGCCGTTCCCCCGCAGGTCCAGGATCACTTTCGTAGCGCCCTGGTCCTTCAGTTCCTTCACCGCGTTGCGCACTTCTTGCCCGGCGGTCTGGGTGAAGCTGTTCAACTTGAGGTAGCCCACCTGTTTCGCGTCATCAACGAACCCCTTGTAAGGCACATCGGGGATCTTGATCTCTTCGCGGGTGATCGTCTTCAGCTCGGGCGTTCCGCTGTTCCGGCTGATGAGCACTTTCACCTGCGTGCCTGCCTGGCCTTTGAGCATCTTGCTCACGTCCTCGGTGTTGAGGTCCTTGGTGGAGCGGCCATCCACTTCCAGTATGGCATCGCCTGCCCGGATACCGCTGCGCAAGGCGGGTGAACCTTCATACGGTTCGCTCACCATGATCCCTTCCGCTTTCTTGCCGATCATCGCGCCGATCCCTCCGTACTGTCCCGTGGTCTGGAAGCGGTAGTCTTCCATTTCGCTCTCGGCGATGAACTGCGTGTACGGGTCCAGGCTCTCCAGCATCGCGTCGATGCCCGTGGTCATCAGTTCGCCCGGGTTGGTCTCATCCACGTAGTAGATGTTGAGCTCTTTGTACAATTCGTTGAAGATCTCCAGGTTCTTCCCGATCTCGAAGTAGTTGTCGCCCGCGGCCAGGCCCAAGCCCGCACCGGTGCCGACGATCCCGGCCACGACGAATTGCTTCAATGTGATGCGTGTGAACTTCATGGTCAGGAGAGTTCTGTTGGCGGATGACGATTATTCAGGCGCGCAGGACAAAGCTCGCCACTGGCGGATCGGGTATCTCACAATGGTCGCCAATTTCTCCAAGTGGATGTTGTGGGCAACGGAGCGTTGCTGTGGCGGAACGTGGGAGGATGATCGATCGGCGGTTCATGGCACAGGGTCGAAGCCGTGGCCTCCCCACGGATGGCAGGAGAGGAAGCGCTTCAGGGTAAGCTTCCCGCCGCGCCAGGCCCCGTGCTTGCGCAGTGCTTCAACGCCGTAGTGGCTGCAACTGGGTGTGTAGCGGCAGGACCCCGGGAGCACTGGCGAAAGCGTGTACTGGTAAACGCGAACGAGGCCGATGAGCACGCGGGCGATCATAGGGGGTGCTTGGGCAATTGTTCTGTAAGCCAACGGTCGCCGAGCGCACAAAGTCTCTGCCGCACCTCGGAGAAGGCCAAGGAATGTGAAGACTGCCAGATGAATAGCCACGCGCATTGCACGCCGGCAGCGCGCAGTGGCCCGTACCAGCGCTCCTTTTCCTGCCGGTAGGCCTCGCGCAGTTGCCGCCGTATGCGGTTGCGGTCAACCGCTTTTTTCACGTGGCGCTTGGGTATGGCGAAGGCCACCTGGGCGGGAGACGCTCCAGCAAAGGGCCCAAAGCGGCCCACCACACGCAGGGGGCGCTCGTTCCGGGCGATACCTTCTTTCACTACGGCGTTTATCGCATCGCGGCCGGTGAGCCGCTCGTGCTTGCGGAAGGTAGCGCGTGGGGTGGCCATGCCTTATGCGGAAGTGGCCAGTTGGTGCGGGCCGTGATGTGCGGAGCGATGCCGAAGGTCGGGTCCAGTTGTCGGTTGTCCGTTGTCGGTTGTCGGGCTGCCGACGCTGGTGTGCGACCGTATTGTCCCGGCAGACTTCGCGCCCGTGTATTCCAACGCCAGACAACCGACAACTGACAACCAAGAGATCTCGTCTGACGCACTGACCCGGGGATGAAGTGAAGCCGCTGATCGCGCGGCACTACGCCTTCTTCTTCGCGTCCTTCGCCGCTTTCTTCATGTACAGCTCGATGGCTCCGGTCATGCTCGGCGCTTCGGGCATCGGCGCTTCGATGTCCAAGCGGAGCCCAGCGTCCCGAACGGCCTTGGAGGTGGTGGGGCCGAATGCGGCGATCACCGTTCCGTTCTGGGCGAACTTCGGGAAGTTCTTCTTCAAACTCTCAATGCCACCGGGGCTGAAGAACACCAGCATGTCGTAAGTGATGTCCTTCAGATCGCTCAGGTCCGCGGCCACCGTGCGGTAGAAAACGGCATTGGTGTATTTCACGGCTGCCTTGTCCAGCAACAGGGGGATCTCGCCTTTCTGGATGTCACTGCAGGGCACCAGATACTTCTCGTCCTTGTGCTTCTTGATCACATCCATCAGATCGCCGAAGCTCTGCTTGCCGATGAAGACCTTGCGCTTGCGGTAAACGATGTATTTCTGCACGTAGTACGCCACGCTCTCACTCACGCAGAAGTACTTCATCGTTTCCGGCACGGTAACGCGCAGCTCCTTGCACATCCGGAAAAAGTGGTCCACCGCATTGCGACTCGTCAGCACGATCGCCGAGTGGTCCAGAATACTGATCCGTTCCTGCCGGAAATCCTGACCGGCTACCGGTTCGATCTTGATGAACGGCTTGAAATCGATCTTCAAGCTGAACTTCTTGGCCAGCTCCGCATACGGGTTCTTATCGTCCGTGGGCGCGGGCTGCGTGACAAGAATGGTCTTGGGCTTCAAGGCCGCTCGGCTTAGAGTGGGTGGATCGGATCAGGGAAGAGGCGCAACACGGCTTGGCAAGCCAAAGACACGGGCAAAATTTCGAGCGCGCAAAGGTAGATGAAAACGTAGCGCAGCGGGACCCCTTCACCCAGCCCAAGGACCGCGGCTCTCAACCAGCGTAGTACCGTGACCAGCCCTGCCAGACCAAGGCCGGCCCAGAGACCCCATGTCCGCCACTCCATCCAGTGCGGCCATGCGATCGATGCGGAGATCGGTAGCAGGCAGAGCCCCAATACCACTTGAAGCAGAACGATGGTGTACATGTATTCGGCCAGTGCGCCGTCCACCTGGAACAAACCACCGGCAAGGCGAACCAGCACCACTTGCACCACGAGCACAAGCAAGGTGAACCCGAAGATACGGGCCCACAGTCCCACTCCGGGAGGCAAATGCCCTTTCACCACAGCGAACTGGTAGGCAAAGAGCGCCACGGCCGCCGAGGCCATCACCGCCAGCCCGATGAGGGTTCGGTCCTGTAGGTCAAGTTCATCCCGCAGGCTTTGCCGCCCCAGCCGGAACGAGAAGAAAGAGCGTGT
Source organism: Flavobacteriales bacterium (assembly GCA_031421755.1). Taxonomy (GTDB): domain Bacteria; phylum Bacteroidota; class Bacteroidia; order Flavobacteriales_F; family PHOS-HE28; genus PHOS-HE28. The sequence goes on from JANOPI010000494.1 coordinate 28,119, forward strand.
CAGCAGCCGCCATTTCTTGGGCGACACCAGATTGATCCAGCCCAGCATGCCCAATGCCGCCAACATCACCAGCAGGATCCAATCCCCCGCTAAAGGGTCGGTGGCGCGGAGCGTCTCTTCCATGCGCCGCGAAGGTGATGGCTGTGGCCGTGCCGCTGCCATGAAGAGCCGCCTACTTTTGCACCCCCGCCGGTCAACCTTGTCCCAGCAAGAAGCTTTTTCCTCCGCTGCGTCGTACACCGGCCCCGAATAGCAACCCCAACTCCCGACACAACGGCCCTGATGGGTCGGGAAGATCCAGATCCAACCGATGAGCACCACCACGAGCACCGCCCCGAAGAAATCCGCTTCCACCGACCAGTACCAAGCCCACGACCACTACTTGGTGGACGAACTCCTCACCGAAGAGCAGAAGCTGATCCGCGACACGGCGCGCAAGCATGTGAGCAAGCACCTGAAGCCGATCATCGAGGAAGCGTTCGAGAAAGCGGAGTTCCATCCGGAGATCATCCCCGGGTTGGCGGAGATCGGTGCGTTCGGCCCGATGGTGCCCACGCAGTACGGCGGCATGGGCTTGGACCAGATCAGCTACGGACTGATCATGCAGGAGATCGAGCGCGTGGACAGTGGCCTGCGCAGCCTGTGCAGCGTACAAGGCTCCCTGGTGATGTACCCCATCTGGAAGTACGGCAGCGAGGAACAGAAGATGAAGTGGTTGCCGCAATTGGCCGCAGGCAAGAAGATCGGCTGCTTTGGCCTCACCGAACCGGACCACGGCAGCAATCCCGGTGGCATGACCACCAACTTCAAGGACAAGGGCGACCACTACTTGCTGAACGGGGCCAAAATGTGGATCAGCAACAGCCCGCTCGCGGATGTCGCCGTCGTCTGGGCGAAGGACGAGAACGGACGCATCCACGGTCTCTTGGTGGAACGCGGCATGGAAGGCTTCACCACGCCAACCACGCACGGAAAGTTGAGCCTGCGCGCCAGCCCGACCGGCGAGCTCGTGTTCGACAATGTGAAAGTGCCCAAGGCGAACCTGCTCCCCAACAAGAGCGGCCTCGGCGCTCCCCTCGGCTGCTTGGATTCAGCGCGCTACGGCATCAGCTGGGGCACGCTCGGCGTGGCCATGGAGTGCTACGATGTGGCCCTGCGCTATGCGAAGCAGCGCATCCAGTTCGATCGGCCCATCGGCCAGTTCCAGCTCACGCAGAAGAAGCTCGCCGAGATGATCACCGAGATCACCAAGGCGCAACTGCTCACCTGGCGCCTTGGCGTGCTGCGCAATGAAGGCCGCGCCACCACCGCGCAGATCAGCATGGCCAAACGCAACAACGTCATGCTCGCCCTCACGGTCGCCCGCGAAGCCCGCCAGATCCTCGGCGGCATGGGCATCACCAACGAGTACCCCATCATGCGCCACATGATGAACCTCGAAAGCGTTGTCACCTACGAAGGCACGCATGACATCCACCTGCTGATCACCGGTATGGAGGTGACGGGGTTGGCGGCGTTCAAGTAGACCAACAGGTCACCTTTTCTGTGACTCGTCACTTATTGATGATGAAACAACAGTACAGGGTGACTTTATTGATGGTGTGGTCCTTGCTAGCCATGGTATCGACTTCGGAGGCGCAGAGTTCTATCGAGCCAACCATTGGATTACAGATCAAAGCGTTCGATAAGGCCGGCCAGTTCGAGCTATCTGGAGTGCGCATTGAGATCACATACAAAGAGAGCGACTTATGGGCAAGCCAGAGTGACTCAGCCGGTGTATTCGATCTTTCCAAAGACCTGCCTGCCCTAGTTTTAGAACCAGATGTTCGCTACGCCATCGTGGCCCGCAAAGAAGGGTACTTGACCTTGCATGACACGGTTGATACACAGGGCTTGAAAGAGAGCACGCTGTTTCGGAAGGAGTACTACTTGCAAGGAGTTTTTCGGTGCAATTGACAATCCGGGGGTGAGAAATCCCTCTTCTCGCGCCAGCTTCCACGCTGGTGCGCCACCATTAGGCACTTGCGCTGCCTCACCCTGCTCTCGTCCACTACGGTCATGTGGGTGTTGAACTCGTACAGACCGGAGCCGATGATCGTTCGCAACCCGCCGCGCTACTTCCTCCGGATGAGCTTGGTGATCGCCAACAGCTGGTCGTTCAACTTGCTCATACCACGAAGTTGAGCGTCACCGTGACCAGTTGAGGAGTGTTCCGTTCCCAAGTTCGAATAGCAGTCCTTTGCGCCGTATGGAACGCAAACGCATCGCCATCATCGGTGGCGGCCCCGCCGGGCTCGTCGCGGCGGATGTGCTCGCGCCAACGCATGAGGTACACCTCTACGAACAAGGCAAGAGTGTGGGCCGCAAGTTCCTGGTGGCCGGGCAGGGCGGCTTCAACCTGACCAACAGCTTGGATGGCGCGGAGCTGGCAGCCATGTACACGCCGCCCGGCTT
>JANOPI010000495.1:0-3718 GCA_031421755.1 Flavobacteriales bacterium
TGCGCCCGGGCCGTTTCGACCGCCAGATCTTCGTGGATATGCCCGACCTGAACGAGCGGGTGGCCATTCTGAGAGTACACCTCAAGCCATTGAAGCTGGATACGGCGGTGGACGTAGAGTTCCTCGCGCGCCAAACACCCGGCTTCAGCGGTGCGGATCTGGCCAACATCTGCAACGAGGCCGCGCTCATCGCTGCGCGCAAGAAGAAGAAGCAGGTGGAGAAGCAGGACTTTTTGGACGCGGTGGATCGCGTGGTGGGCGGCCTGGAGAAGAAGAACAAGATCATCACCACCGAAGAAAAGAAGGCCATCGCCTACCACGAGGCAGGCCATGCCACGGTGAGCTGGTTGGTGGAGCACGCCTCACCACTGGTGAAAGTGACCATCGTTCCGCGTGGCCGCTCATTGGGTGCCGCTTGGTACCTGCCCGATGAACGCCACCTGACCACCGCCGAGCAGATGGAGGACGAGATCGCCGCAGCCTTGGGCGGGCGCGCAGCCGAGGAGACGATGTTCGGCAAGGTGAGCACGGGTGCGCTAAGCGACCTGGAAAAGGTCACCAAACAAGCGTATGCGATGGTAACGATGTACGGCCTGAACGACCGCATCGGCAACATCAGCTACTACGACAGCACGGGCCAGAGCGAGTACACCTTCGGCAAGCCGTACAGCGAAAGCACCGCCAAGACCATCGATGAGGAGGTGAGCCGCATCGTAGAAGCCCAATACGCCCGCGCCAAACGCATCCTCGCCGAGAACAAGGACAAACTCACCGCCTTGGCCATGAAGTTGCTGGAGAAAGAGGTCATTTTCAAGGAAGACCTGGAGAAGGTCTTCGGCAAGCGCGCATGGGAGCGGGAGGAGCAAGCGATCAGGGTGGTACCCCCGGTGGTCAATGGCAATGGTGAAGGCCACAAGGATGTCTCTTCCGATTCGGCACCATCGGGAAAGTCCGACGCTGCCGCACCGACGCCCGCCTGAACGGTCCGTACGTGGCCATCCGGGAGGATAGGGGTCCAAGTTCGCGAGCGCCGTCAGGCGCGGTCAACGCAAGGACTCCCTGACTTGGCAGAACTGACCGGAAACACGTTGCATGAGCATCCGTGGTCCCCGATCGTGGGTGCCGCCAAGCGCATACATCGAAAGAAGTCCCCGACCTTCGGCGCATGACCGAATTCACCAAACGCGCGCTCACCGGTGCCGTTTACGTTGCACTCACGTTGGGCGCGGCGATCGCGGGACCGTGGACGACCTTCATGCTCTTCTTGCCCGTATGTGTGATCGGCGCCCGGGAATGGCACCGTTTATCCGGAGCGATGGATGATCGTGCGCCTGGAGAAGCAGTTACCATGCTGCTTGCAGGTGCCGTGTTCGTGGCGGTGGCCATCGAGCCGATGCTCGCGGAATGGCGCGCCCCACATGCGATAGCCGTAACCTTGGTCGTGTTGGTGATACTTGCTTTTCAGTTGATGAGAGGTGGTGTGAAAGATCCCGCGCGTGTCTTCGCAGGACACATCACCACGGTCGCCTACATCGCGTTGCCTTTCGCCTGCGTCACCGGCATGGTGGATATCCATTGGCACGTTTTCGTGGGTTTCATGTTCCTGCTCTGGACCAGCGATACCGGAGCCTACCTGGTGGGCAGGAGCTTTGGCCGCACCAAGCTGATGCCCTCAGTAAGTCCGGGCAAGACCTGGGAAGGACTTGCTGGCGGCGTGGCGCTTACCATGTTCGTGGGCTGGTTCTTGTCCCGGTATTGGTCGGAATTGTCATCCGCGCAATGGTTGGCGGCCGCCGCCGCCGTGTCTGTAACGGCAACACTCGGTGATCTGCTGGAGAGCGCATTCAAGCGGGCCAAGGGCGTGAAGGACAGCGGGACCATTCTGCCCGGACATGGCGGAATTCTGGACCGGTTCGATGGCTTCTTGCTTGCGGCACCGGCGATGGTCCTGGTGGTCAGCCTATGAGACTGGTCCGGATTGGGTCCACCGCCGCAAATGCCCCGTGTATACCGGTCAGCGATCCCTGGTTCGATCCGATGAGGCACCGCAAACGACCTGCTTCCACCCCACCGATATCTTCGCCGCACTCTCATGACGCTCCACCGCGAAGGCACCCCGACCATCCTGCTCACCATTGCCGTTGTCTGCTTCGGCCTGTTCGCTTCATGGATGTGGGCACCCGCCTGGCTCGCTTGGCCGGTCACCGTGCTCATGGGCGCGGTACTCTTTATCGTGCTCTGGTTTTTTCGCGTCCCTTCGCGCAACATCACCCAGGATGACAACGCCATCATTTCTCCGTGCGACGGAAAGGTGGTCGTCATCGAAGAGGTGGAAGAGCCCGAGTACTTCAAGGACAAGCGCGTGCAGGTGTCCATCTTCATGAGCCCGCTGAACGTGCATATCAACTTCGACCCGATCAGCGGTACCACCAGCTATTATAAATACCACCCCGGCAAATACCTGGTGGCCTGGCACCCGAAGAGCAGCACGGAGAACGAGCGCAGCACGGTGGTGGTGAAGCACCCGCGCCACGGCGAGGTCCTTTTCCGGCAGATCGCTGGAGCGCTAGCACGTCGGATCTGCACGTACAGCAAAGCCGGAGGGCCCGCCGTGCAAGGCAAAGAATTCGGTTTCATCAAATTCGGTTCCCGGGTGGACCTGTACCTCCCACGCACCGCGGTGATGGCCGTGCGCATCGGCGATGTGGTTCAAGGGTCCACCACGGTGATCGCCCGTTTCCAAAGCTGAACCCATGCGCAGATCGCACTACCTGCTTCCAATGATCCTGCTGGCCGCTTGTATTGACAGGCCGGCCGAGGTGACGCCTCCACCGGTGGTTGAAACGCCCGTTGATACGGCTTCGATGCTCCCTTCTTCGGAGGATCCTGGTGTTCTGCTCGTACCGCTCTCCGGCACTGGCCTGCGCTTCGATGGAGCGTATCGCGTAAGCCGCGGCGACCTGCGCTACTACATGCGCTTTTTCGAGCGGGGGAATGCCGCCTTCGTAGGGGGCACAGAGAAGTATGAAGGCCAATTGGCGGCGATGCTGACCATCGACGTGCAGAGTGGTTGGAACCAGGTACACAACTGCCCGGTGCAACAGCGGAATGACAGTCTCTTCATCCGTTCCGTCGGGTTGAAAGGCGTGATCACCTATGCCGGCGAGGTGCGCGCGAACGGAGATTCCATGATCTTCCTACGGCACAGCGAGATCAACGGGAGCAACCAGCTTATGCCGTACGTGTTCGTTCCGGACAGCGCATTGGTTCCGAAGCCCTGATAGACTGGAAGTTCAGGAGTGATGGATCTGCGAGTGCTGCGCAGTAGGCAACACTACCAGACTCACAGACTTCAGCATCACAGAAAGCTCCTCAGTTCTTCGATGCCCCTAATCCGGTAGGTGGCCAGTGGATCCCCGGTCTGGTCCGGATGGAAATGCGCGTGATCCATGCCCACGGCGCGCGCCCCCACCATGTCCGCGCTGATGCTGTCCCCGATCATCAGGCAATCGCGTGGTTCAGCTTTGGCCAGTCGCAGGGCCTTCTCGAAGATGCGTTTGTCCGGCTTTCCAGCGCCCGCTCCCTCGCTGGTGATCACATGGTCGAATAGTGGACGGAGACCGCTGCATTCCATTTTGGTCGCTTGCGTGAGTTCGAATCCGTTGGTGATGATGTGCATGCCGTAGCGCGGTCGCAGGTCTTGGAGCAGTTCAAGAGC
>JANOPI010000496.1:0-4886 GCA_031421755.1 Flavobacteriales bacterium
CGGAAGGCACCACCGGCAACAACAGCATGGTCGAGGTGAGCAGCAAAAAGGCTGGCAGACCCCATGCATCGCGCAAGTGGAGCCACTCTGTTGTGAATGAACTCTTCATGAACGACCGGTGATGGCTTGCAGTTCGGTCAACAAGCGTCCGCTGATCTCGGCACGATCGAAATTCGTGCGTGCATAGCGCAGGCCCTGGGCACCATGAATCGCCAAGAGGCCAGGCTCGGCACAGTAGGTACGTACTTGGCGAGCAAGGTCCTCCGCATCCTCGGGCATGAACGCCAGTCCCGCACCTCCATCCTCAATGAACAAGTGCTTCGCTTCTCCTTCCACCCCCAGAAGAACCGGTTTGCCCAAGGCCAGCGCCTCGAAGATCTTGCTGGGTATGGCCCCTTTGAAGAGGTCATTCTTCCGCAGCGGCACCACTACACCGCTCACGTCCAGCAACACGCCGATCAGTTCCGCGCGTGACATCTTATTGATGAAGTGTACGTTCCGGAGTTGCTCCACGATCGCCGTCGCTTTCAGCTTCTCCAACTCCGGCCCTGCGCCGATCAGGAGGAAATGCACCCGCTCTTCACGCACCAATTTCGCAGCCCGCAGGATCACCTCCAAGCCTTGCGCATGACCGATGATGCCCGCGTAGGCGAATACCAGTTCATCCGCGCGGATGCCACGCTCCGCGCGTAGTGAAATGCCAGCCGCGGCTTGCGAAAAGGCCTCCATCGCTGCGAAGTCCACACCGTTAGGGATCCATACCACACGCTTCTGTGGGCAGCGCCGTTGGATGTCGTCCACGATGCCTTGCGTCTGGCCTGTGACCAATGCGCTGGAGCGGTAGCATTTCATCTCCAGCCACGTACTGAGCCGGATCATCGTGCGGTTGGTGACCAGCCCGAGTTGCACAGCGCTTTCGGGCCATAGGTCGCTCACATTGAAGACAAGCTTCGCTCCTTTCGCACGAGCAAGGATCATGGCGGTGATGCCCAGGAACAAGGGTGGTGATTCCACCAACAGAACATCACTGCGCTTCATCTCGAACAACCCGATGATCAGCGAGGAGACGACGAACGAGAAGTAGTTCAACAAACGCGCGAAAATGCCGCGCCCTGTGGGCACATGGATCCATGCGCGTACCACACGCATACCGCCCTGCTCCTCCTCCACCTTCCACCGCCCACGATACCCCTCCTGCACGTGCATGTCCGGATAGTTCGGCATGGCGGTGAGCACCGTCACCTCTGCACCCTTTTCCCGCAGTGCCTGCGCTGTGGCGAACAGGCGGTTCTGCGGGGCGCCGGTTTCCGGCGGAAAGTACTGCGTGAGAAGGATCACCTTCATTTCGTCCGCACGGCTTCGTTGAGCACCGCCAGTTGACGTTCCACACAGGTGTTCCACTCATAGTGATCGATCACATACTGGCGTCCGGCCACTCCCATTCGCTTCCGGAGTTCCGGATCATGTATGAGCAAGGCCAGTTGATCGGCCGCGGCCGCGGGATCCTCCCGCGGTACCACGAACCCCGTCTCACCCGCGCGAACCACCTCAGGCAAACCGCCAGCGTCGCTTACCACCACCGGGAGACCACATGCCGAGGCTTCGATCACGGCCACTCCGAAGCTCTCACTGTCATCCCGGCTCAAGGCGACGAAGATGTCCAGCTGATCCAGTTGCTGTGGGACGAGTGCGTGCGGAACGGCACCGACGAAATCCACCACACCACCCAGACCAGCAGCGTTCGTGCGCGCGAGCAGCGCATCCAGGACAGGTCCAGTGCCGATGATCCGCAAGCGAGTATGATCCATTCCGGGTCGCTTCCGCAACAACGCGAACGCATCGATCAACGTGTCGATTCCGTATTTGTGAGCAAGCGTTTTCACCGTTCCGATCACTACGCCATCGTGTTTACCGTCATGGTGTGGGCAGAACTGGCCTGTGTCCACACCAAAAGGCACGACTGTGGGCCGGGGGAGATCCGGAACCCACCTCTTCGTGCGATCGGCCATCACCTCGCTGGTGGAAACAAGCAGAGCGGCGGCGCGAAGGTTCCTCCGCAGCCACCAGCGGTGCAAGGCGCTTTTCTCCGGAAAGTCGAATACGTCACTTCCCCAGACATTCAGCACCACCGGCACTTTCTTCACCCAGCGGGCCAGCGTGCCGTAGCCGGTGGCATAGTGTGCGTTGACCACATGCGGCCGGATCTCATCCACCGCATGGCGCAGGATCGCACCGTTCAAGAGGTACCCGACACCCGATCGGTGAGGCATCTGGTGCAGGCGGATCCCTTCCGCATACCCGCGGATCGGTTCATGTTGCGAAAGCAGGTGGACCTCATGGCCCCTCGCAACGAATGCATTCGCCCACCGCAACGTGTGGATCGAACTGGCGGCCGAGAGCAGCAGGATTCGCATGGGTCAGACCGCTGGTACCTTTTCAACCCGGTGATGCACCACACTGCGCAGGTGATCCAGCACCTCCCCGGCATTCGCATGCATGTCCCCGTGCAAGGGCACCACGCGCGCTTCGGCCGTCCGCCACCACAGGTGCTCGCGCACCTGCTCATCCGTGCAGATGATGCCCGCGGCGAAGAAAGCGGCGATCTGTGAGAAAAGTCCACCAACGAATGGCCGCGCCAAACCCCGCACGGAGCTGCGATCCAGGTCATCGCCCATGAAGGTGACCACCACCGGAAGCGGGCTGCTGATCACCGTCCACAGCGCGGCCACGGAACCGAAATGCACATGCACCACGTCAGGTCGATGGATGCGCAAAGACCGGTGCAAACGGCGGCGTGACCGAAGCAACGCGATCGGGGAGGTCCGGCTTTCCAAATGGAACATCGATACCTCGGCTCCGTGATCGATGAACGCACGCGCCTGCTCCTTCGAGTCGCGGAATTGGGAGCCGCTCTCCGCATCCGGGATCACTACAAGCACATTGATGCTGTCCATTCCACGCTTCGCCTTGCGTATGAGCTCGCTGCGCACGTACCGCACATCGCGCCAGGTGGCCCATCCCAGGTAGCCCAGCGCAAGGATCATCACTACGCCCATCGTATACCAGGGTGTGGGGACTAACAGGTGGATGGTCCCGCCGAACAACAGCAGCGCCAGGGCCACCACCAGGTTCACGCCGTTCCGGGGTGTCTGGTAGTAAGCATCGAGCACACTGCGCATGCCATTGAAGAAGGCGAATGGCAGGCCGGCGAGGAAGACGACCCGACAGGTCAATATCAGATCGTCCGAGGCTTCACCCAGGTAGATGCGCAGAAAGGGCGCGGCCAACAGCTCGAATCCGGCCACCAGCGCGATGGAAGCGGCCGCCACGATGCGCGTCATCTCCCCTACGCGCGCCTCCAGCCCCGCATGATCGCCGCTGGAGAGTTGAGCACTCGCCGCCGGCAACAGCAACAGCGCCACTGGGCTGAACACGGCCGCCGCCAGGTTCAATAAGGTGCAACCGAAGGCGTGATCAGCGGCCAGGTCGGGGAAGGTGCGCACCACGATGAATACAGGCACCGTGAGCAAGGCACCTAGCGCAATGTCCCCAGGCACTCGTGGTAGCCCGTACCGCAGGATCTCCGCCCGTTCCCGCTTGCTTGAACCAATGCCACCGGTCATGACGTCCGGCAGCACCGAGGCGAGCGCGGTACAGCACCAGGCGAGCCCTGTTCCCCATAGTACGTTGCACAGGTCATCAAGAACAAGAAAGCTCAAGCATGGCCACACGGCCAAGTTCAACAGCTGGATCGTGTTCGCCAGTGTTACACGACCACTGCCGCGCAGGTACCCGTACGCCACTCCATGAAGCGCGATCCCAAAGGTCATTACGCCCATGGGCAAAGAGAGCGGGATCTCGTCCCGCGTACCGAAACAGGTCCAAGAGATCCAGCCCGGTGCGAGAAAGCAGCAGACACAGGCGATGACGCCCAGCGGCAGCACCCACGATAGAGCCCCCAACAAGTAGCGCCGCCGCACGCCATCCTCCCGTCCCATGGCGATGAAGCGCGTGAGCCCCACCATGGTACCCATCAGTACTACCGGGAAGGCAAAGGCCACGGTGCGCCGCACGATCACGTACCGGTCGAAATCATGGTCTCCGCTCGTTTTGGCCAGCCGGAAAACCAGCACCATACCGAGCATGCTCAAGCCCTCCGTGGCGAAAGTAGCCAGCGTATCGCGCCCTGCGGGACCACGCAGCATTTGCGCCAGCTTTCCGATCATGCACGGCGAAAATACCCCGCTCCGGCATCTCTTCAGGCCATCGGTGCAAATCAACCGGTGCCTACCTCCCGCACCTGTCCTTCCCTATTGCCGCTAGACACGATCCCGCCAGCATGGTGCGCGCTCGGCAGCTACATTCACGGCATCAATTCTGAACAATGGACTTTTTCCAATGGCATTGGTGGGCAGGCCTGGCGCTGATCCTGATGATCGCCGAGATCTTTGTACCCGGCTTCTTCCTGCTGTGCTTGGGCATCGGATGCGTGGGGGCCGCGATCGCCGACCTCGTGGGGGCGGAAGCCGCAGGCCAGCTTATCGCATTCAGCAGCATTTCGCTCATCGCCTTCTTTACCATCCGTCCAGTGATGATGAAGCGGTTCATGAACGATACAGACGTGCGCACCAACGTGGACGCCCTGGTCGGTCAACGAGGCAAGGTGAGCCAGGACTTCGATTCCGGACTACGCCTCGGTCGGGTGGCCGTGGGTGGCGATGACTGGCGCGCCGAATGCGTGAACGACCACCCGCTCAAGGTTGGCGATATCGTCAAAGTAGTCCGCGTGGAAAGCAATACCGTGATCGTGAAAGCTGTCGAACACGCACAGGCTTGAACCCGCCAGCGAAGAACTGAAGAAGTAGCCCACCCCTGAACCCAGAACC
>JANOPI010000497.1:0-4852 GCA_031421755.1 Flavobacteriales bacterium
GCGCTGGCCGCTTCGGCCACTACGATGCGTGCAGTTTTGGTGTTGAAGGCCATGGAACATTCCGCGGCGGCGAAGGCTCGAACGCCTTCGTCGGAAAAAAAGGGGAGCGCCATACGGAGTCCGAAACGCGTATCGAAACAGTCCTTCACGCGCCATTGGAACGCGCTGTGGTAAAGGCCATGCTGAAGGCCCATCCCTATGAGGAGGTCGCCTACGACCTGTACCCCTTGGCGAACAACCATCCGGGCATCGGTTCAGGGGCTATCGGTCGGTTGCCGGAACCCTTGGCCGAGGCGGCTTTCCTGGCTAAGGTGAAGGCTGAGTTCCATGTTCCGATCATCAAGCACACGGCCCTGCGAGGTAAGCTGGTGGAGCGGGTAGCCCTCTGCGGCGGGTCCGGTGCTTTCCTCATCGGCCGGGCGCGTACTGCCGGGGCGGACGCCTACGTTACGGCGGACATCAAATATCATGAGTTCTTCGAGGCTGAGGGCCAGCTGCTTCTAGCGGATATCGGGCACTATGAGAGCGAGCAATTCACCATGCACTTGCTCCAACGCCATCTAGGCGATAAACTGCCTACATTCGCAGCCCATTTGACGGAAACCGTCACCAACCCCGTTCACATTTGTTGACCATGGCCAAGACCGAGACCAAGAGCCCGGTGAAGGAGGACAAGGCCCCGAAGGCCGCGAACGCCGCGACCAAAGCGGAGATCACGATCGCCGAGAAATTGGTGGAACTCTACCGTTTGCAGAGCGTTGACTCGCAGGTGGACCGCATCAAGACCCAACGCGGGGAACTGCCCTTGGAGGTGCAGGATCTCGAGGATGAGGTGGCTGGCCTGGAAACTCGCCTGAAGAAATTGCAGGACGACCTGGCGGAAGTGGAAACGCAGGTAAGCGACAAGACGAACTTCATCAAGGACGCCAAGGCGGCCATCAAGAAGTACGAGGGACAGCAAGCCAAGGTGCGCAACAACCGCGAGTACGATAGCCTGAGCAAGGAGATCGAATTCCAGAATCTGGAGATCCAGCTCGCCGAGAAGCGCATCAAGGAAGGCAAGTTCACCTTGGACAACAAGAAACAGATCGTTGACGATAGCACCAAGCTTTACAAGGAGCGCAGGAAGGACCTGGACCTGAAAAAGAAGGAGCTGGATGACATCATCAGCGAGACCGAGAAGGAAGAGAAGGAGCTGCAGAAGCAGAGCGATTCGGCGTCAAAGCACATCGAGGAACGCCTGCTGAGCGCCTACACGCGCATACGGAGCAATGCCCGCAACGGCTTGGCCGTGGTGCCCTTCGAGCGCGGCAGCTGCGGTGGTTGCTTCAACGCCATCCCGCCCCAGCGCCAGTTGGACATCCGCAGCCACAAGAAGATCATCGTGTGCGAACATTGCGGCCGCATCCTGGTGGATGAGTACGTGGTAGAGCGCGTGAAGGGGGAGAACTGAGTACGACCTTTGAACCTACGGAAAGCCCGCTCCTAGCGGGCTTTCTTCATTCTGGCAAGCAGATCAGGTCACGTATCATGCTCCACCTGAGCTGCTTTTGGGTGGAACGGATCCCGGATCCGCGTTGATCCTATCCATCCCTCTCATCGGCGGCACAAGGCAAAAAGAAAAGGGGCCGAACAGGCCCCCTTTGGGAATCGTATCAAGGACGGGACTCTACTTCTTCCCAACCATCTCATCGCTGGTGGACAGCTTCTTGCGCCCTTGGCGGCGACGGCTGGCGAGTACGGCACGACCAGCCACGGAGGACATGCGTTTGCGGAAGCCGTGTTTGTTCGCGCGCTTGCGCTTGCTGGGCTGGTAGGTGCGTTTCATCGCCGTGGGTCTATTTCAAAAGGGTCGCAAATGTAGCCCTTTGGTTGGACCATACAAGTCCCACATGGCATTGGGGCGTTCAACTGACGCTGGTTCCCGTTCCCACTAGCGAATGGCTGGGGGTGGGGTGCTTTTCACCTCGGGGCGAATCGGAGCCTGTCATACCCGAACACCTGCACGCTACCGTCCTCTACTTCCACCAATAGGCGGCCATCGTCGTCCACATCCATGGGCCGCGCGCTGAACGGCTGTCCATCGAGCTCAAGATCGGCATACCGGCCCCTCGCCCATAGCAGGGTCGTGTAGTTCCTGGCCAACCCTTCGGGGTCTATCACTGAACGTTCCAGCTGGAACTCCAGCCGCTGGCAAAGCTGTTCCAGCAGGTCCATCCGGTCCAGTTCCAAGCCCGTTTCCATGCGCAAACTGGTGGCATTGAACTCCGCATCCAGTTCACCGCTGTTCACATTGATGCCGATACCGACGACGCTGTTCATCAACAAACCGCCCACGATGTCGTTCTTGATGAGGATGCCCGACACCTTGCGCCGCCCGATGAGCACATCGTTGGGCCACTTGATGCGCACATCGTCCTGGCTTCGGTCCACCGACATTTTCATGGCCCCGGCCACCACGTCATACACGGCCAAGGAGGCGATCTTGGCCAGGATGAACTGTTCGCCGGCTTTCATCTGCTCGAACTGCAACACAAAACTCGCTGTCAGATCCAGCCCGGCACCGGAACGCCAGATCCGCCCGCGCTGCCCGCGCCCATCCGTTTGCTCATGCGCCAGGATCACTGCGCCGTGCGCCACTTTCCGCTCTGCAAGAAGGTCTGCGGCGTGCTTGTTGGTGCTGTCCACGCTCTCCAGCGTGATCACCTGTTGACCGATGATCGTCGTACGCATGGCGCTCCTTCCTCCGCTGTTCGCACCATCCACCGACGGGGCGGGCGTGCATCGTGCTTACTTTTGAACGTCGCAAGATAGACCGCTCCGCAAGGCGGAAAGCTCAAAGCCCAAATGCAACGGGGAACCACATGAAGAAACGCTCGGGCGCGCCCCCTGCCATCCGATCGGTAGAAGCCATCGTACACGGCATTCAAGAAGTGAAAGGCAAGGAGATCGTCCACCTGGATCTGCGCGGGGTCCCCAACACCGTGTGCGACCACTTCATCATCTGCCACGGTGATTCGGACACGCAAGTGGTAGCGATCGCGGGCAGCGTGGAGAAGTTCGCCCTGCAAGAGGCCGGGGAAAGACCCTGGCATATCGAAGGACTGGAAAGTAAAGGATGGGTGGTGGTCGACTACGTGGATGTGGTGGTACACATCTTCCACAAGAGCAAGAGGGAATTCTACGGATTGGAACAGCTTTGGAGCGACGCCATCCGCAACACATACGAGAACGTGGCCTGAAGAGGGCAGAAGAACGTGGAGAACAACGGCAAGAACAAGAAGGGGCCGGACAAGGCCGTGAATTTTTATTGGATCTACGGCTTGATCGGCGTGCTGATCCTGGCCATGTGGCTGTTCAACTACGGCCCGAAAACCCAGCGGATCGATGTGAGCGAGTACGAGAACTACCTGGATGCAGGTGATGTCGAGCGCATCGTGATCATCCAGAACGAGGGGGTTCAGGTGAGCATCAAGGTGGACAGCCTTAAAAAGAAGACCCACCAGGCGCGGCTTGCACGGCTCGGGGTGGACAAGGACAAGAACGGTCCGCACTATGATTTCTATACCGGAAATTCAGACAACCTCCAGGATCAGCTGATCGACGGGGCACGGAAGAACGGTGTCACCGTCGACATCCAGCCGGCGAACAACTACGCCGCGGAGATCTGGCAGTGGGTGATCTTCCTCGGACTGGTGGTCCTGGTCTGGGTCTTCATGATGCGGCGCATCGGCGGACCGAGCGGTCCGGGGGGGCAGATCTTCAACATCGGCAAGAGCCGGGCGCAGGTCTTCGAGGGCGGAAAGACCACGAACACCACCTTCAATGACGTGGCCGGACTGGATGAGGCCAAAGAGGAACTGCAGGAGATCGTGGACTTCCTGAAAAGCCCGAAGCGCTACACCGATCTGGGTGCGAAGATCCCGAAGGGCGCACTGCTCGTTGGGCCTCCTGGAACCGGGAAAACATTGCTGGCCCGCGCGGTGGCCGGTGAAGCGAGCGTACCGTTCTTCTCCCTCAGCGGCTCCGATTTCGTAGAGATGTTCGTGGGCGTGGGCGCGAGCCGCGTGCGTGACCTTTTCAAACAGGCCAAGGAGAAAGCACCGAGCATCATTTTCATTGACGAGATCGACGCTATCGGCCGTGCCCGCGGGCGCAGCGTGAGCATGGGCGCGAATGATGAACGCGAGAACACGCTCAACCAGTTGCTCACCGAGATGGACGGCTTCGGCACCAACAGCGGTGTGATCCTGATCGGAGCCACCAACCGCGCAGACGTGCTGGACCGGGCGTTGATGCGCCCGGGCCGTTTCGACCGCCAGATCTTCGTGGATATGCCCGACCTGAACGAGCGCGAAGAGATCCTCAAGGTGCACCTGAAACCGTTGAAGATGGATATCAACGTGGATGTTGAATTCCTCGCGCGGCAAACACCGGGCTTCAGCGGAGCCGACCTCGCCAACATCTGCAACGAAGCCGCATTGATCGCTGCCCGCAAGAAGAAGAAGCAGGTGGACAAGCAGGATTTCCTCGATGCCGTGGATCGCGTGATCGGTGGCTTGGAGAAGAAGAACAAGATCATCACCACGGAGGAGAAGAAGGCCATCGCCTACCACGAGGCCGGCCACGCCACCGGGAGCTGGTTGGTGGAACACGCCAGCCCGCTGGTGAAGGTGACCATCGTGCCGCGCGGCCGTTCGCTCGGTGCCGCCTGGTACCTCCCGGAGGAACGCCAGTTGACCACGGCCGAGCAGATGCTCGACGAGATGTGCGCCGCCTTGGGGGGTCGCGCGGCCGAGGATGTGATCTACGGCAAGGTGAGCACCGGTGCCCTGAGCGACCTGGAGATGGT
>JANOPI010000498.1:0-9126 GCA_031421755.1 Flavobacteriales bacterium
CCGATAATGGCCATCAGGTAGTGCCCTTTCGCGCTGTCCTTCTCAGGTGATTGCTGGAGGATGCCTTGCGCGCCGGCCGCGTCACCACCGAGCACTTTCGAAAGTGCCGCATTGTATGAGTTCACACCGCTCATGTTGCCGTTCGCGCTGCCGTAGTCACCATTTTGAATGTCGATCAGGCCCATGTTGTACTTCACCTCAGGGCCAGCGCTCACACTCTTCTTCAACATGTCCATGGCCTTGGTGCGATCGCCCTTCTGGCGGGTGATAGCAGCGAGGTTGCTGGTGCTGATCGGGTTGTCCATGATGCTGTTGGCCTTTTGGAATTGCGCCTCGGCCTCCGTCATCTTGTTCTGTGCATAATAGATACAGCCCACGTTGTTGGCCGCACGGAAATCGGTCGGATGGACGCGCTCGCACTCCTTGTAGATGCGCAGTTGCTCGTTCACGTCAGCGCTGGCGTTGGCGGCGGCCTTCAGAAGTTCCTCCACGTTGAGGCTGTCCGGCATCGTCTTGCTCAACTGGGCGAGTTCCTCATCGCTATAGCCGATCTTGTCATAGTTCACCACCATTTCCGAACGGCGCAATTGGGGAAGGATATCCTCGCGCAGCTCATTGTAGGTAGCGGCCATGTTCTTGATCTCGCTTTCGCGCTTTTCCACGTCAGGGTACATTTCCAGCACGCGAAGCACCAAGTCCTTGTCTTTGAAGTCACTGGCCTGGGTGGCGGCACGGAAACCTTCCCAGTCCTCACCGCGCGGGTTCAGTGTGTAGATGGAATCGTTCTTGGCCTTGGCGTACTTGTTCTTGGACATTTCGCCCATCACCCACTTCTGGGCCGTAGCGGCACGTTTGTCGGCCAGGCCTTCGTTCATGTGGATCTCCCCTTCAGGCGAGGCGTAGGCATCGATCTTCACACTGGTAACGGCGACCTTCTCGTTTCCGGCGTTGGACTTGAACCACATGCTCAGGTCCTTGATGTCCTGATCCTTCAATTCCGTGGGGCGCACCGTTTCAGAAGCGACCAGGTAGTTGATCTTGGCAGTGGAGCTTTCGCTGGTCACGCGCTGGAAATTGTCCTTCGCCATGATCACTTTATCGTCGCTGATCATCAGGTAGGGGGTAGTGATCACGCCGTCGGTCAGCTTCACCGGGTTGAACGCCTTTTCCTTTTTGCCCTGTTTGCCGAGGATGCGCAGCATGAGTGCGCTGTGCTCCATTTCCGGCTTATAGGCCGTGCGGTCGCTGTAGCTGAAGCTTTTTCCGGTCTCGTAAGGGACCACCGTGTAGTTGCCAGCGGCTTTCTCGCCTTGGTAACCGGCCATTTTGAGGGCCGTGGAACCAGCAGGGGTGAAGGTGTCCGGAACCTTGTTTTCCGGGGTGGCCAGCATCATCTGGTCGCCGATACCTTCAATGGTCGGGGTGAGTTCCACCATGGCCTTCTTCGCGAAGTACTTCGCGGGGAAATTGCCATTGATGTTCACATGCACCGTGTCACCCTTTACGATCAAGGGGTTCGGGTCCACGGTATACGTGATCGTGGACGCCTTCTTGTTCATCTTGCCGAGGCCATCACAACCAGCGGAGAGGGTTGCGGCCACGAGCACCAGGGCCAGGCCTTTAAGGTGCTTCTTTTCCATGAGTTCCAAGCTTTTTTCTGTAGATGTGGCCGCGAATGTAACCGCCGTTTTCTCAGTGGTTTTTCATTCCGACGAACACTTGTTCACAGTCGATGAACCGATCACAGGCATACAATACTGAGGCCCATTGCGTGTTCTTCGGAAACCAGGGCCAGCAGGCGCTGGTAGGCGGCCTGGTCGTGGATCAGGTCATTATGGCCGATATCCACAGCGATCGCCCGTTGGCCGGTGCTCTTGTGCAGATGGTCGAGGTAGCCCTGCTGAAGGCGTTCGAGATATTCTACCGGGATCGCCTGTTCATAACTGCGCCCTCGTGATCGGATGCGCTCGCGCACGCGGTCCATGGGCAGATGCAGGTAGACGAGCAGGTCCGGTCTGGGCAATCCGCCATACATGATCGTGTACAGGTCGGAGAAGAGGGTACGCTCATCCGGGGGCAGGGTCACACTGGCGAAGACCAGCGATTTACCGATGGAGTAGTCGGCCACGGTGACAGGCTCGAAGAGGCTGCGCTCGCCGACCCGCTTCAGTTGGTGATACCGTTGGGCGAGGAAGGACAGTTCCACGGAAAAGGCGTAACGCTGCTGATCCTCGTAGAAACGGGGCAGGAACGGGTTCTCTTCGAATTCTTCCAGCACGGTGCGGCCCTGCCAATGCTCGGCGAAGCGTTTCGCCAAGGTGGTCTTCCCGGCCCCGATGAGTCCTTCAATGGCCACATAACCATAGCGCGCAGGCTCAGCTGACCGTTTCACTGGGCTGGGTGTTTCCACTTCAGGGGTTGTGGAGGACATCGTTCAGCAGCATGAGCACGGTGCGGTTCAAGGTGGGGTGCGGCCAATGGGGAGCGATATCCGCGGCCGGGGCAAGAGCAAAAGCGCGCTGGTGCATGCGGGGGTGCGGTATGCGCAGGTCAGGAAGGTCGATCGTCCTGTCCTGCCATAGCAGCAGATCGATGTCGATGGTGCGTGCCGCATAACCACCGGAGGTGCGTTCGCGGCCCAGTTCATCTTCGATCCGCGAACAATGGGTGAGCGCCGCTTCCGGGGCATGCTCCGTGTCCACCAGCAGGGCGCGGTTCAAAAACAGGCGTGCATCGTTGAACCCCCACGGCTCGGTCCAATGATCGCGGCTACGCGCGCGGATGTGCCCTACGCGCTCGTCGATCAATGCCTCGGCCAGGCCAAGCATGGCCCGCGGATCACCGATGTTCCCGCCCAGCAGCAGCAGCAGCTCCATCGCGGCGAATGTATCCGGCCAACTGGTCGCCAGTTGGATCGTTGATATCAACCGCCGATCCCATTCGGCCCCCGCATCCACCGCCCATGTATGCCCATCTGTGCTCCGAACAACCGGGGTCTACTTTCGGCCCACCTCTCAAAACAGCTTCCCGATGGGCCAATTCTTCAAGTTCATGTTCGCATCGATGTTCGGGTTCATCCTGGGCTCGGTGATCATCTTCCTGCTACTGCTCGTCATGATCGCCGGAGCCATCGGCGCGGCGGCGAGCTCCTATTCCTTCGAAGGAAAACCCACGCGGGTGGAGTCGAACTCGATCCTGCACATGGAAATGACGCAGGAGATCCTGGACCGCGGGAACAAGGAAGAGTTCATGCTCGATTTCGGCCCGTTCAAAGGTTCGACCCCGCTTGGACTGAACGACGTTTTGGCCAGCTTGGAGAAAGCCAAGACCGACGACCGCATCAAAGGCGTGTTCCTGGACCTGGGCTTCAGCGTGAACGCGCGCATGGCCACGGTGAAGGAGATACGCGACAAGTTGATCGAATTCAAGCAGGAGAGCGGAAAACCCGTGATCGCCTATGCCGAACTCTACACACAGGGCACCTATTATCTGGCGAGCGCGGCCGATCAGGTCTACCTGGTACCGGAGGGCGACCTGGACTTCCGTGGTTTGCAGGCCGAACTGATGTTCTTGAAAGGGATGTTCGACAAACTGGGGGTGGACATGCAATTCATTCGGGGCAGCAACAACCGGTTCAAGAGTTACGGGGAGACCTTCATCTACACCGAGATGAGCCCGGAGAATGAACGGCAGATGACCGAGCTGATCGGCGGGCTGTGGGACCAGTACCTCACCGCTGTCGGCGATTCCCGGAAGCTGGACAAGGCGCGCCTGAACGACATCGCCGAGCGGCTGGTGATCCGGGAGGCGAAGGATGCGGTGGATGCGGGCATGATCGACGGGCTCAAGTACCGCGATGAGGTGATCACGCTCCTCAAGGAGAAAATGGGACTCGACGCGGACAAGGACCTCAAACTGGCCAGCTTGGGAAAATATGCGCGCGCCACGGTACCCAAGAAGGACGGTGAGAAAACGACAAGCAGCTTCAAGAAGCCCAAGGTGGCGGTGGTCTATGCGCAGGGCGACATCATCAGCGGGGAAAGCTCAGAAGGCAGCATGGGAAGCACCACCATCGCCGATGCGCTGCGCCATGCGCGGGAGGACAGCACGGTGAAGGCCATCGTGCTGCGGGTGAACAGCCCCGGTGGAAGCGGCCTGGCCAGTGATGTGATCTGGCGTGAAGTGGCCTTGGCCAAACAGGTCAAACCCGTGGTGGTGAGCATGGGCGATATGGCCGCGAGCGGTGGCTACTACATCAGCTGCGCGGCGAACCGGATCTTCGCGCAGCCCAACACCATCACCGGCAGCATCGGCGTGTTCGGTATCATCCCCAACATGCAGGGTCTCTTCAACGACAAGCTCGGCATCACCTTCGATGGCGTAAAGACCAATAAGTACGCGGACATGATGACCGTGAGCCGACCCTTGACCGCCGAAGAGCGGAGCATCATCCAAGGCTATGTGGACAAATTCTACGACACGTTCAAAGCACGCGTGAGCGAAGGGCGCATGGCCGCTGGCGTGGCGCACATGACCGAGGCCATGGTGGACAGCATCGGGCAAGGCCGCGTGTGGACCGGCCAGCGCGGGAAGGAACTCGGGCTCGTGGATGAGCTCGGTGGCCTGGAAGACGCCATCACTGCGGCCGCCAACATGGTTCAACTCGCCGAGGGGGAATACCGCACCATAGAGTATCCCGAGCAGGAGTCGATGTTCAAACAGATCCTGGAGAACCTCGATGGCGGCGCGAAGGCATGGGTGCGCGAAGAGGCCTTCGGTGAAGATGTGGAACTCATGCACCAGTTCGAGGCGGTGCGCAAGGCGCGGGGCCTGATGGGGGTACAGGCGCGGATGCCGTTTGAGGTGGATGTGTATTGATCCAGGGCCGAAATGCAGGAAGGGTCCCGACAAGCGGAGCCCTTCCCTAACCCTTTCGACCCTTGTCTACTAACCCAAAACCTGCCTGTGCAACGGCGGGGTTCTGCGCAGGGTTACAAAGATCCGTCACTGCAACGCGAACCTTCCGCGACCCCGGCTCATGGCCGGGGTGACAACCGGAGTTGTGAGCAGGACGGGCTTGACCCGCCCTTCGGGCTGGCATCGCGGCTATGACGAGGCGCTGGACGTAGCTCTATTCGATCTCGGCGTGGTATCCCGTATGGTTGCGCACATTGAAGACACGACTGTCCTTCCAGACGAGGTATTGGCCCTTGATGCCCAGCAGCGTGCCGGTGATCTCCGGCAGTTTCTCGAAGGTCACGCTGGTGATCTTCGGAAGCATCTCACGCAACGGATAGACGAGCGTGCGTGGCTCCTCGGCAGCGAGCATGTAGGCCTTGAGTTCCGGGTCGACACCGGCAACGGCCGCATCACGCGCAACAAGCAGCGCTGAAGGATCGGGTATCACCTGCTGCAGCATCTTCCGGTAATCGGTCCTGTCGGCGAGGGTGCGCTTGAGGTCTACCTCGATGGCACCGGCCAGTTGTCTGTAGGGCGTTCGCGCGATGAGCACGGCGAGCACCGCACCTTGATCGATCCACCGCACGGGGATCTGTGTTGAACGCGTAACGCCCACTTTGATCCCTCCGGTCTGCGAGAGGTACACGAAGTGCTCCGTAAAGTGATGGTCCTTTTCCCATGCCGGATCACGGCCTTCGCCTAGATGCGCCCTGCACAGTTCCGGTCGGACGATACACTCGCTGGCTTCCGGAGCGTTCATCAAGCATGGGTAGCACAACCCTTGTCCGTAGAATTTCTTCACCCGTTTGCCGCAGCTCATACAGGTGCGCGCACCTGTGAAGCGGATGGTGAACGGCCCGCCTATCCGTTCATTGAGTGCAACGGTGGAGAGGCCCAGGAGCAGGGTGTAGTCCACCTCACCACCATCGGCGGTCACGAGCATCTTCTTCAGCGGTTCACCATCCATTCCGCAAAGGAAGCAGCAAGACACGAAGCCGAAGACCCAAGATCCGACCTGTGTGTCGGAGCCAGCTCAGAAGCTTGTGTCTTGAAGCTTGAGCCTTGTGTCTTGTGTCTTGCTACCTTCCCAGCGCTCCGCCATGCCCGTAAACGCGCTTTTCTCCTTCTTGATCAAGAAGCGGCTGCTGCAGATCGAGCTGTTCCGTGCGAATCCGCATGAGGCGCAGCTGGAGGTCTTTCATAAGCTGATCACTGATGCGCGGTACACCGAGTGGGGCAGGCAGTATGGTTACGTGGAGATCACCACACCCGAGCAGTACCGCGAGCGGGTGCCCCTGCAGGACTACACCGCCCTGAAGCCTTACGTGGACAGGTTGCGCGGTGGGGAGCAGAACCTGTTGTGGCCCACCGACATCAGGTGGTTCGCCAAGAGCAGCGGTACCACGAACGCGGCGAGCAAATACATCCCCGTGAGCAGGGAGGCGTTGGAGGATTGCCATTATAAGGGCGGCAAGGATCTCATCGCCCTGCATTACGCCCACCGGCCGGACAGCAGGCTCTACCAGGGAATGAACATGGTGGTGGGCGGCAGCAGCACCATTGAGCAGTTGCGCGCCGATGCGTACAGCGGTGATCTCAGCGCGATCATCATCCGCAACCTGCCGGTGTGGGTGGAGATCCGCCGCACGCCGGTGATCGAAACGGCGTTGATGGAGAATTGGGAAGAGAAGATCGAACGGATGGCGCGCGAGACCATGCGCGAGGACGTGCGCAGCATCGCGGGCGTACCTTCATGGACCCTCATCATCCTGCGGCGCATCCTTGCACTCACGGGCAAACGTCACCTGCATGAGGTGTGGCCGAACCTTGAACTCTTCATGCACGGCGGCGTCAGCTTCGGTCCGTATCGGGAGCAGTTCGCCCAGCTCTTTCCTGCGGCGGGCATGAACTACCTGGAAAGCTACAACGCCAGCGAGGGCTTCTTCGGGATCACCGATGAGCGCGGGTCGGCCGATCTGCTGTTGATGCTGGACTACGGTATATTTTTCGAGTTCATCCCGGTGGAGGACCTGCAGCGCGAGCAACCGATGACCAAATGGCTGCACGAGGTGGAACCCGGAAAGCAGTATGCCATAGTGATCAGCACCAACGCCGGCCTGTGGCGCTACATACCGGGGGACACGGTGCGGTTCAGCAGCGTGAAACCCTACCGCTTCCGAGTGAGCGGCCGCACGCGCAGCTTCATCAACGCCTTCGGGGAAGAGCTCATCGTGGAGAACGCTGATCGCGGGATCGAGGCCGCCTGCGCCGCCACGGGGGCCTTGGTGAGTGAATACACGGCCGGTCCGGTGTACATGGATGCGCACAACAGCGGCGGTCACGAATGGGTGATCGAATTCGAGCAGGCACCGGCGGATATCCACCGCTTCGCCGAGGCGCTGGACGGCCGCATGCGCGAGTTGAACACGGACTATGACGCCAAACGACGGGGCGACCTGGCCCTGGCCTTTCCCAAGGTTCACGCCGTGGCCCAAGGCACCTTTTTCCAATGGATGAAGGAACGCGGTAAGCTCGGTGGGCAGAACAAAGTTCCGCGCCTGTGCAATGATCGCCAGTGGTTGGACCAGTTGTTGCTTCCCGCGCACGCATGAGAGGTCTGAAGCGGATCCTGGTTTTCGGTTGTTGGTTGTCAGGCTGGGCTGCGGGCGCGCAAGTCATTCAAACACATGAGCCCGGACCGGTTACTGAGCCGGTGATCATCAAAGGCGTATTTGACCAGTTCACCACGGACGAGATCGGCAACGTGTACACCCTGCAAGGGGATGAGCTGGCACTCTACGATGCGAACGGCAAGCAGCTGGTGCGCAACAGCCTCAAGACATTCGGCAACATCACGGCCATCGATGTATTCTCTTCACTGAAGCCCATCATCTTTTCGCGGCCACAGGGCATGCTCGCCGCGTTGGACAACACCCTCGCCATCCAGGGCGACCCCATCGATCTCAATCGGAGCGGTTTCCCACAGGTGACGCTCGCGTGCATGAGTGTGCAGAGCTGCTACTGGTTCTTCGATGAGCGTCTGCTACAGCTCATGCGCGTGGACAATCAACTACGGCCCCTGTCCGGAACGGGCCGATTGGACCAACTGCTCGGGTTCAGTCCCCGCCCCGTCTTCATGCAAGAGTTCGACAGCTGGCTCTATGTCAGCGATCCTGAACAAGGCGTTCTCGTCTTTGACATCTTCGGCGGTTACGCGAAAACGATACCCGTTGTAGGTGCGGCGTCATTGGAGGTCCGGGACGGCCACATCCTCTACGTGAAGGACGGTGTACTGCACAGCTACGACCTGAAGAGTTTCGAGATCAGCATGCCCGTAACATGGCTCGCTACGTCGAAGGAGAAGGGACTGCGCGATGCCCGTATCGAACGCGGACTGCTGTTCGCGCTCTATCCGGACCGCATCGTTATCGCGCCGGCCACAGAGTAGTTCGCATCAGAGAGGTCCACTGCGGAGAGCTCGTCAGTACCGTATTCATCAGCCTGGTCCGTTCGGTCGGATGGCGCATTCCACGTGAACTGATCCCTGGATCAAGCCAACGCGCGTGGCGATCCAACGTCCAGGATACCCCATCCCTATCGTTTCCTCTTGACAGCTGTGTTGATCCGTGGCCATCCGTGTCCATCCGTGTTTGGCTTGCGAGCGCGCTGCAAGCACGCGACCGGTCGAGCCGACGCCACGACTTATCCACATACGGTCCATCCACCATCACGCGGGATAAATTCGCGCCCCTGTCCATCGAAACTGGGCCAACCGGGAACTTCTCATCATGCACATCGCGATCGCAGGCAACATCGGCGCAGGGAAAACCACCCTTACCCAGCTTCTGGCCAAGCACTACAAGTGGGACCAACTGCAGGAGGCTGTAGACAACAACCCGTACCTCTTCGACTTCTATAAGGACATGCAACGCTGGAGCTTCAACCTCCAGATCTTCTTCCTGAACAGCCGCTTCGAGCAGTTGCTGGAGATCCGCCGCAGCGGCCGCAATGTGATCCAGGACCGCACGATCTACGAGGACGCGTACATATTCGCCCCGAACCTGCACGCCATGGGTCTGATGACCACACGTGATTTCGAGAATTACTTCCGTCTGTTCCAGAACATGGACAACTCGATCGCACCACCGGACCTGATGATCTACCTGC
>JANOPI010000499.1:0-17763 GCA_031421755.1 Flavobacteriales bacterium
CACGCGTGCCGCACTGCCGCTGTCGCTCTGCCAGAACGCATAGAGCGCCTGGTACACTTTGATACGCAGGTATCTTCTGTTCAGCATCCTTCAGAAACGGAGGCCCGCCTGCTTCATGCTGCGCACGCGATGCTCGGCCGCCTCGTTCGCCGCCAGGTAGGTCGGGATCTTCTCGGCCTGGCTCCGCTTGAAGATGGCCATGGCCGTGTTGTAAATGTTCTCGGTCTGGTTCAACGCGGCCTTGCGGTTGTAGCCTTTGCGCTCCCACGCGCAATTGATGATCCCCCCGGCGTTGATCAGGAAGTCAGGTGCGTACAGGATGCCTTTCGCCATCACGGCCGGACCGTGCTTTTTCTCGTCGGCGAGCTGGTTGTTGGCCGCCCCGGCGATCACGCTGCATTTCAGTTTGCCGAGCGTTTCATCGTTCACCGTGGCTCCGAGCGCGCACGGTGAATAAATGTCCATGTCCAGGTCGTAGATCGCCTCGGGCTTCACGATGTGTACCGCTGCATGCTCAGCCTTGATGGCCAAGAGCTTGTCCTCATGGATGTCGGTGAGGTACACGATCGCCCCTTCTTCCACCAGATGTCCCGTGAGGTAACGGCCTACGTTTCCCGCCCCTTGGATAGCGACCTTACGACCGTTCAGGTTGTCCGTGCCATAAGCCGTCTTCGCAGCGGCCTTCATGCCGCAGAACACGCCGTACGCCGTAACGGGGGAAGGATCCCCGCTGCCGCCCATCTCTTCGGGCAGCCCCGCCACGTAGTTCGTTTCCTTGCGGATATTCACCATTTCCGTCGTGCTCATCCCCACGTCTTCCGCGGTGATGTAGCGGCCATTCAGGCTGTCAACAAAACGGCCGAAGCGGCGGAACATAGCCTCCGTCTTGTCGGTGCGTGCGTCGCCGATGATCACGGCCTTGCCACCGCCGAGATCCAATCCGGCGAGCGCGCTCTTGTACGTCATGCCACGGCTCAACCGAAGCACATCGTTCAGCGCTTCCGCTTCCGACGCATAGGGCCACATGCGCGTGCCGCCCAATGCGGGACCGAGTGTGGTATCATGCACCGCGATGATGGCCCGAAGGCCTGTGGTGCGGTCAAAACTGAAGAGCACTTCCTCGTGGTCGTGCGTTTCCATGCGGCCGAGCACGCCTTGCGTGACGGTAGCTTCAGCGGTTTTCACGGACATGGCGCAAAGAAGGTGTTATGGACCAGTGCGACTGGCCCGATGTTGGCTCGGCGGTGAAGTTGGATCGATGAACGGTAGCTGCGGAAGACGCGGACACCAAAAAAAGCAAGGGCGATCTGTGGGTGCGTCATCTATTTCATCCCGAATTGTCGGGGCGTGGGCGGCCATTTGGAAGAACATGCGCCGCCTTGCGGAAGTGCGGCGCAAATGTAGGTGCGGGCTGTTGGTTGAAAGCGGTTGTCCGTTGATGGTTTTCGGTTGTCAGGCTGGCCGGTTGTCCGTTGTCCGTTGTCGGGCGCAGTGGTACCGCCTGTTCGCATCGGCAGCCAGACAACCGACAGCCATAGGTTCATCAATGGCGCCACCGACAACCACTTCAACTGTTTCAATAGACGCCTTCCGTGGCCCCTCTACTTTCGCCGACGGTGCCCGGTTGACCCGGACCGGTTCACATGCGCTCCCTTCTCTCCCTCAATCCTTACTTCCGCCGTTATTGGGGACGAATGAGCTTGGGCGTACTCTTCGTCATCCTCAGCAGTTTGTTCTCCGTGTTCGCGCCGCAGGTGGTGCGGGAAGCGTTTGACCTGATCGGAACCGGTATCGCACAGCGCGAGTTGCCGGTGGAACAGCGCCATATCCAAGTGCCCGAACAACTGCAGAGCTGGGTCGGTTGGACGGGCATCGACCTGCATGCGCGATTGAACGGTGCCTTGGACGACGAGGCCATGCGTACCAACGTGATGTGGTTCGCGGCCTTCTACGCCGGGCTCTTCGTGGCGTTCACGCTCTTACAGGGCTTCTTCATGTTCCTCATGCGACAAATGATCATCGTGGTGAGCCGCCTGATCGAATTCGACCTCAAGAACGACATCTTCCACCATTACCAGAAGCTGGACCGCGCCTTCTACAAACGCAACAGCACCGGCGACCTGATGAACCGCATCAGTGAGGATGTGGGCAAGGTGCGCATGTATATCGGCCCCGCGATCATGTACATCCTGGGCCTGATCGTGCTCAGCGTGATGATCATCTGGGTGATGCTCGATGTGAACACCGAACTCACGCTCTGGTCGCTCGCTCCCCTCCCGCTGCTGAGCATCGCCATCTACTATGTGAGCGACCTGATGAACACCCGCAGCCTTGCGGTGCAGGCCCAACAGAGCGAACTCAGCACACTCGCACAGGAAAGCTTCAGCGGCATCCGCGTGATCAAAGCGTACGCGAAAGAGCACCTGGCGACCTCCCGCTTCCGCAACGCGGCGAACATCTATCGCAAACGCAGCCTCGCCCAGGCCCAGGTCGATTCGATCTTTATGCCGGCGATCATGATCCTGATCGGATTGAGCACCGTGCTCGTTATCTTCATGGGCGGCCTCATGATCATCAGCGGGGATCCGAGCGTGACCGTGGGCAACATCGCGGAATTCGTGATCTATGTGAACAAACTCACCTGGCCATTCGCCAGCCTCGGTTGGATCACCTCGCAGGTGCAGCAGGCCGCCGCGAGCATGACGCGCATCAACGAGTTCATGGAGACGGACCCAGCGATCGTTTCCGGGCCGGATGCACCCACGGAGATCCGCGGAGACATCGTATTCGACCACGTTTCGTTCACCTATCCGGAAACGGGCATCCGAGCGTTGAAGGATGTGAGTTTCCATGTGCCTGCCGGGACCACACTGGCCATAACGGGCCACACCGGCTGCGGCAAGACCACCATCGCGGAACTGATCGGCCGTTTACACGACGCCACGGGCGGCCGCGTGCTCATCGACAACGTTCCCATCGAGCGCTATGACCTCACCGCGCTGCGCAAACAGATGGGATATGTGCCCCAGGATGTCTTCCTGTTCAGCGACACCATCACCAGCAACATCGGCTTCAGCCTGGACTCACCTTCAGAAGAACCCCGCCGCATACAGGAGGCCGCTCTCTTGGCTCATGTGCATGACAACATCGTTGGCTTCGCGAACGGCTACGAAACGCTGCTGGGCGAGCGCGGGATCACCCTCAGCGGTGGGCAAAAGCAGCGCGTGAGCATCGCCCGGGCCGTGGTGCGCGAGCCGCGCATCCTGGTCTTCGATGATCCCCTCAGCGCAGTGGATACCGCCACCGAAGCCGCCATCCTCAATGCATTGGATACGGTGAGGGAAGGCCGCACCACCGTGATCATCAGCCACAGGATCAGCGCCGTACAGCGAGCGGACCACATCCTGGTGCTTGACGATGGGCGCATCGCGGAGCAGGGCACGCATTTGGAATTGCTTACGCGAGGCGGGCTGTATGCCAAGTTGCACGAAGAGCAGTTGTTGGAGGTGCAGGCCTGATCCTGATCTTCACGGGTCCTCGGACTACTCCACACCGGGACTTTCCGCACTCGCTTCACGGAGCGGGCGATTTGCACGATCCAAGCGCCCGTTTACCTTTGGATAGGTCCTAGTCTAATTGGACCCGACCGGATCGATGGCGGACGATAGAGAGGATGTGTATTCCAGATCCGTGCGCGCGGGCAAGCGCACCTACTTCTTCGACGTGAAAAGCACGCGTGGACGGGATCTCTTTCTCACCATCACCGAGAGCAAGAAACACACGCTGGAGGACGGCTCAGCCACCTATGAAAAACACAAGATCTTCTTGTACAAAGAGGACTTCGACAAATTCTTGGACGGCCTGGAAGATGCCATTGCGGAGATCGACCGCCTACGGACCAACGGGGAATACTTGCACGAAGCCCCACCGCAACTACAGGATCCCGTACCCCCTGAGAGCGAGCCCCCTCCTGAACAACGGAGTTCAGGCTTCAACGATGTGGATTTCGAAGATCTGGGGCGCAAGGACATTTGACCTTCGGGTCCTTCCCGCGCGTTTGCTCCACGCGTACGGATGGTCTGCGTGCCCCACCCAATGACAAAGGTCCCGGCTGATGGCCGGGACCTTTGTACGTAGGATCCGATCCGGATCACTTCTTCTCTTTCAACGGTTCAGCCGGCGTGGCCGGTGAAGCCTCCTTCATGGTGCGGGGCTTGGCCTGCATCTTTCCATCAGCCGGCGCTTTCCCTTCGTGGCGCATGGCACCGCTCGGCGTGCGCATGTTGGCGTATTTCTCCTGCTGCTCCGGAGTCAGGATCGCCTTCAGCTCGGTCTCGCGCTGGTCCATCATCTCTTTCACCTTCACCTTGCGCTCATCCAACGGCATGTTCTGATCGATGCCCTGGTACTGCTTGGTGTACTTGCCGTTCAACTCCTTGCCCTGTTGGGTCTGCTCCGGGGTAAGGCCCACTTGTTTGATGATCATGCCCAGCGGAATACCGCGCCAGCCATCGGCCGGCCGTGGCTTGGCGGCCATCACAGGTTGTGCCGCCGGCGCTACGGCGTCCTTTGTGGTGGCCGGGGTAGCAACCGGTGCAGGGGCCGTTTCCTGGCTGAAGGCGATGCCGCTGAGGAACAATGTGCCGCTTACGGCAGCGATGCGAATGATGGTCTTCATGCTTGATGGTTTGTCCCGGCTGTCTGGCCGAGGTTGGTTGGGGTTGCGAAGTTGCGCTTTGATGACGAAGAAAACACGGACGTTGGATGCTTTCGCTTCACGACTTCCGATGCCGCACTCTGGTTCGACCGATCTTCGCACCTTCAACCCTCGTGCCATGCATTACCGGATCCTGTCCTTATTCTCCGCCTTGCTGCTCACCTGCGCGGTGTCATTCTCACAAATCGACCGCTTGGATGCTGCGGCTTTCCAAGGGCGGATCAGCGAGAAGGATGTTCAACTCGTTGATGTGCGAACACCGGAAGAATTCGCCAAAGGACATATCGCAGGTGCCACACAGAACGATTGGCTCGAAGACGGCTTTCTGGACCGGGCCAAAGGGCTGAACACCTCCAAGCCGGTGCTGCTCTACTGTGCGGCCGGAGGCCGTAGTGAAGAGGCCATGAACGCGTTGAAAGAAGCTGGCTTCCTGCACGTGGCGGACCTTCGCGAAGGCTTCAACGGATGGAAGCGCGCCAACCTGCCGATCGCGGTGAAGTGATGCGCAACGCTTCGCTCCTTCTTGTTCTGGCCTCTGCTGTTGCCAGCACCTGCGCACAACCTCCTCCAGGTTACTACGACCCCGCGATAGGCCTCTCCGGACCGGCGTTGAAGACCGCGCTCTTCAACATCATCAGCCCGCACACCGTGCATGACTATTCCGAGTTGTGGGATGACTTCACAACCACCGACGAGCGCGATGACAATTCCTCCCAAGTGTGGGACATCTACAGCGATGACCCCGTTGATGCGGAACCTTACCTCTTTGCTTTCGGCACGGACCAATGTTCGGGCAATTCGCCTACGGACGAGGGCTTTTGCTACAACCGCGAACACTCAATGCCACAAGACTGGTTCGATGGAGCGGTCCCCATGGAGAGCGACCTGTTCCACATTTACCCCACCGATGCGTGGGTGAACCAGAAGCGTGGCAACCTGCCCTATGGCGAGGTCGGCAATGCCGATTTCACCAGTGAGAACGGTACCCGGACCGGGATCAGCAACTTCCCGGGGTACTCCGGTGATG
Organism: Flavobacteriales bacterium; assembly: GCA_031421755.1. Classification (GTDB taxonomy): domain Bacteria; phylum Bacteroidota; class Bacteroidia; order Flavobacteriales_F; family PHOS-HE28; genus PHOS-HE28. The sequence continues at coordinate 5,745 of JANOPI010000499.1, forward strand.
TCTGCGAACCGAACGAGGGCTACAAGGGCGATCTGGCCCGCACCTATTTCTACATGCTCACCCGTTACATGAACCAGGTGGATCAATGGTCCAGCCCCATGCTCGCTGCGGGCGACCTCACCATCTGGGCGGAAAACCTGCTGGTGCAGTGGAACGCGGCCGATCCCGTGAGCCCAAAAGAAGTGGAGCGCAATAATGACATTTTCGCGCTACAGGACAATCGCAATCCATACATCGATCATCCCGAATGGGTGGGATCCATATGGGGCCCGTTCGCCGGTGTTCCGGATGCCGTGAATGGCGGCATCATTTGCTGGTACGCGGATGGGTCCTTGTACGGACCTTCCACGCTGATCAACGAACCCTGCACCATCCTGGATGCGGCTGGCCGCGTGGCGACACAGTTCCTGTTCACCGGTCCGGCACTGGTGATCGGCCCTCTGCCACCCGGTGTTTACGTGGCTCGCATTGCTGAAAGCGCGGTGCGTTTCGTGCGCTGATCTCAGGCGAGATCCACCTGCACCTGCTGCCGTAGCAGGTCGTCGATCGTCTCACGGCGGCGGATGACGTGCGCCTTCCCCTGATGCACGAGCACTTCCGGCGGGCGGAATCGTGCGTTATAGTTGCTCGACATGCTCCAGCCATACGCCCCCGCGTTCAGGAAAGCGATCAGGTCACCCTCCTGCAATTCAGGGATCTTGCGGTCCAGGGCGAAGGTGTCCGTTTCACACACATTCCCAACCACGGTGTAGATGCGCGGCTTGCCCAGCGGCCGACTGATGTTGAGGATGCCGTGGTATGATCCGTACAGCATCGGGCGGATCAAGTGGTTCAGTCCGGTATCCACGCCGGCGAACACCGTGGCCGTGGTCTGCTTCACCTGCTCCACGCGCGCCAGCAGCACACCGGCGGCGCTCACCAGGAATTTCCCGGGCTCGAACCACAGTTCCACCGGCCGTGGCCGCTCACGATTGAAGCGTTCGATCCGTTCGCAAAGCCGCTCGCCCAGCTCCTCCACGTCCGTTTCACTATCATCAGGCCGATAGGCCACCTTGAAGCCGCTGCCCAGATCGAGGAACTCCAGATCGGGGAACTGATCGGCGATCTCCAGCAGGATCTCTGCTCCCTGCAGGAACACATCGGCGTCCAGAATGTCGCTGCCGGTGTGCATGTGCAGGCCGGTAACACGCATGTTGTTGGTGGCGACCACACGTTGCACATGCCGCAGCTGGTGGATGCTGATGCCGAACTTGCTGTCGATGTGCCCCGTGCTGATGCGCTCGTTCCCGCCGGCCATGATGTGAGGGTTGAAGCGGATGCACACCGGTACCGTTCCCCCATGATCATGTCCGAAATGGTCCAGCACACCGAGCGAATCGATGTTGATCCGCACGCCAAGCGCCACGGCCCGTACATACTCGGCATAGCCGGCCATGTTCGGCGTGTACAGGATCTCCGTCGGGGTGAATCCCGCGTGCAACCCGAGTTCCACCTCCTGTATGCTCACCGCGTCCAGCCCACAACCAAGCTGCCGCATCCAGCGGAGCACGTTGATGTTCGTGTTCGCCTTGCACGCGTACTGCAAGCGCAACGGAACGCGCGCGAACGCCGAGCGCAAACGTGCGACCTGCCGCTGCATGATGGCCGCGTCATACACGTACACCGGTGTGCCGGCCAACGCGGCGAGCTTCTCAACAGGTACCCCGCCGATGGAGCACACGCCTTCCTTTTCCGTGATCATGCGTTCAGCGTCCAAGGTCACTCCACCACGATCCGTTTCCCGGTCCTCCGGCCATCCGCATACACCTGGAGCGAATACACGCCGGGAGCCAACCCACCGCCATCGACCGCCAAGGTGCCATTCGCTTCCACATGCGCGGTGCGCGACCAAACGTTGCGGCCCGAGACGTCTACCAGACCAAGCGCGGCGGTGGTTCCGGCCCCGAGGTTGCGCACAACGAAGGTGCCGTTGTTCGGGTTCGGGTACACACTCCAATCCGCCGATACCGGCAACTGTACAGACGTATTGATACCCGCGGACACGCACACCGCGTGCGTTCCGCCCTGGCCGAACCAGGCGGCGTAATACACACGGATCAGGTAGGGCGTGTTCGGCGTTACCGGGATGGCGAAGGGATCGGAGGTCCCGCTCTCGCAGTAGGTTTCCGTGGCGTTGCACTCCGGGTATATGCCGAGGCCCCAGGCCTGCATCGTGCTGGGTTCCAGATCGATGGTCACATCATTGTTGTCGCCAGAATTGAAGACGTACCACACATCGTTCAGGAAGCCGTCCAGGTCGCACAGCGTGTTGCCCGCATCGGTGGTGGCCGTGCTGTTGTCGCCCGTAGTGCCGTTCGCCGGGCAATCGCCTGAGGCCTGCACCTGGATCACGGTGGCGCTGAAGCACGCATCATTCGCCGGAAGACCGGTGCAGATGCACTGATCGTTGAGCGCATCGTCCGTGGTGTTCTGGTTGGCATCGTCACAGTCCGAACCGATCTGGCCGATCACCAGCGGACAGTCATCCAAGCAATCCGGAACGGCGTCCCCGTCCGTATCCGTATCGGCCAGGCCACAACCGCATAGGCCCGGCGCGATCTTCAAGGGATCCTCCGGGCAGCCGTCCGCGCAATCGGGTGCCAGATCCGCATCGGTATCCGTGTCGGGCGTTCCACAGCCACAGGCACCGGGTTCCGTTTTCGCGGGATCATTCGGGCAGCTGTCCAAGCAGTCGGCGGTAAGGTCCCCATCGGTGTCCGTGTCGAAGGTGCCACATCCGCATACGCCGGGCGCGGTCTTCAAGGGGTCGGTCGGGCACCCGTCCACCACGTCGCATGCGCCGTCGCCATCGCTGTCCGGTACCGGGCTGTTCACACAGTCAACGCCGTCATAGCTGTCGGTTGTACACGGGTCCTCGTCATCACAATCCACGAAGGTTCCGGCGCAGAGGCAATCGAGCTGGACCTGGTCGTTGAACGTTGTACCGTCACCATCATCGCAGGCCGTGGCGGGCTCCGCACTGCCGCACCCGCAATTCCCGGGTTCCACCTTCAAGGGGTCGGCCGGGCAACCATCGTTGCAATCCGGTGTGGCATCACTATCGGTGTCGGTATCCGCAACAGCGCAGCCGCAGATGCCGGGGGCCGTCTTCTCCGGATCGGCCGGACAGCCATCGTTGCAATCCGGGGTTCCATCCGCGTCCCCATCCGTATCCGCCACACCACACCCACAGAATCCAGGTAGTGTTTTGGTGGGGTCGTTCGGGCAGCCATCGATACAATCCGCAGCGGCATCACCATCGGTGTCCACATCGCTCGCTCCGCAACCACACACACCCGGCAAGGTCTTCAAGGGATCGGCCGGGCACCCATCGATGCAATCCGGAGTGGCATCCCCGTCCGAGTCTGTTTCAGATGTTCCACAGCCGCACAGACCGGGTGCGGTCTTCAGCGGGTCTTCGGGGCAGAAGTCAGCGCAATCGGCGGTGCCATCACCATCGGTATCGGTATCGGGAATTCCGCAACCGCAACTGCCTGGGTCGGTCTTCAGCGGATCATTGGGGCAGCCGTCCGAACAATCCGGGGTCAGGTCATCATCGGTGTCCGTGTCCACCACCCCACATCCGCACAGGCCGGGTGCGATCTTGTCAGGATCCAGGGGGCAGCCGTCCTGCGTATCGCAAGTGCCGTCGCTATCGCTGTCCACATACGTTCCGGAGCACACACACGCCAAACTCCAGAGGTCGTCCGAAGTGCATACATCTCCATCATCACAAGCCATTCCCGGAAAGGCGGAACCACCTTGAACGCCTTCACAGTCTTCGCCGCAGAAACCAAGGCTGTCCGGTGTGGGCTCGATCGTACCTGTGCGTTCCAGCCCGTTGAGGGAGATGTAGAAGTCACGGTTGTTGGCCAAGGTCCAGGCGTCATTCACCACGTTGAACGCGAGGCAATCGTCCACACCGTTCACCTTCACGTGCATCAGGGTGATCCATTCATCTGCGGCCCAGACCTCTCCAGGACATGCATCGCTCAAGAGCGAAACGGAGAATGCGTTGTAGGTAACATAGTGGAAGTCGCCATCGGTGGCTTGGGGCGTCGGGCCAAAGGGGATCCCCTCGATGCACGGCACCGTGCGCGCTCCCAAGGTGGCGGAGGAGGTGGATGGCCACTGGATGGTGAAGGTGATCCCGGTGACCAGTTCGGAAAAACCCGAACCGTTCGGTCGCAATCGCACCTCCAGGCTGTCAGCACTCGCATTGTCCACCAGGTCGATGTCCACACTGGTGGGTACTTGTGCCATTACGCCGGGTGCGGATAGCATTGCAAGAAGGGCGAAGGACAAGCTGCGGATCGTGCGGCGCGGGCTGGGTTCGGGAATCATGATTCGGAAGTAGCGTCTGTTCAGGTCACAGAATTACTGCTTTCCCTAAGCGCTGATCCTGCCCGTTGGACCGATGTACCCCACAACCCTGTTGAAAGCCCCTTGCAGCGCGACCGGCACAAAATGAAGCGGGGAACACCGGTTGGCGCTCCCCGCTCCCATTCGATGGGGGCCGTAGCCCCGATCCGATGCCCAAAGGTCCTTCCTTCCCGATCGATCGACGTTGCTGGCGCACGCCGCAGATGAGCCGCTTTTCCTCTTACCAGGTGCCTGCCCGGTCCGTCGACCGTTCCGGCAGCGTCTCAATTCGACCGAGCGTTCCGTTCGCTTGGTGATGCGAACGTATCCCGGCCCAACGCCCCACTCCAAAAAATACGGCCTCGCGTTCTGAACAACTTGCGAACGATCCGGCACCTATCGTTTCACGAATCGGAAACGCCAAGTCTCCATCCCTTCTATATGGCCGAAATAAGTTCCAGCCATGAGTTCGTGGATATCCAAACTCAACTTCTGCTGGCCCTGGACCACCCGGCTTTGCCGCAGAACGTTCCGGCCAATTGCGTCAATGACCGTGATGTCAATCTGGACATGGCTGTCACCCGGGAGTTCAACCGTGAGTTCATCCACCGCCGGGTTCGGCCAAACGGCTAACACGTTTGTTGTGCCAGGTTCTTCCCGCATGCTCGTCGGTATCGTCACACAGGTATCCGGGCCATTGGCGGTGGGCCATACAGCGTAATGGTTCACCGTGTCGCCGCTCAGGATGTACGCGCTGGTGCCGAAGAAAATGCTGTCGGCGTTGCCAGTGATATTATACCCGTGCCCGTATTCAGCGATCGATGTGCTGCCCACGCCGCAGAGGGTAGTTCCGTCGTAAACGAGCACCGCATACACACGGTCGTCCCCGGCGAATACCCACGAACCGGTCATGTAGAGTTTGCCATCGATGATCTCCAGATCACGGCACCATGGGCTCATGTTCGTGACCAATTCCGGGAAGAAGCCGTTCCACGAACTACCATTCCAACAGATCACACTTTTGCCCGGATCCGGGGGCGACGTGATGTAGCCCGCAACGATCAATCGACCACCATACTCCTGCATCGCTGTGACTTCTCCCAGTGGTGAACTCTGCAGGCCGCCGCCCACACTCTGCCACTCGGCCCCGTCCCATTTTAACACGTCCTCCGCGATCCATGGAGGTAGTAAGTTCCCCCCTAGATGGTACTCCCCCTGATACAGAGCGGCTGCGAGGAACGTGTTGTTCTCATTGGGCGGCGGACTACCGAAGGCTTCCCACGTACCATCCACCAGCCGCGCCAGATGGCCTGCAATGGGTATTCCCCCAATTGAATCGAAGCCGCCGTTGCACCAGAGGGTGCCAGCGCCCTTGAACAAGCCGACTCCCCCGTTCGGTTCCCCACTCGGATGCCAGAAAGTACCGTCCCAACGAGCAAGATAGTCGATATCATAACCGCCGGACCAACCATTGAAGTTGCCACTGAAGTACAGGTCACCTTGGTACATCTCCAAGCCCATGGCGGTGGCTTGCAAGAGACCTGATCCAACTGAAGAGAAGCCGCCGACCGCCTGCCACTGCCAGATGAAATTGGTCTCGCCATTCCAATCCGCCCAGCTGCTATTGCCATACAAGACATGTCTGGCTGTATCATACGTCAGGAAACCTGCTCCGTTAATGGGCATTGAGTCTTGGTTGAACGTGCTCAACTGTGCTTGCGACCATACAGGAAGGCAGCCACACATGAACACGACCAACCCTGTTGGGGCGATCGGCATGTTCATGGCGCTATTGCTTTACAATGCTGAAACGCCCTGATCGAGCACCAGATAACAGGCCAGAATATGCTCCGGGGGCGAGGTTGGAAACATCCACGACCGCAGAATGTGCCAATGAGCCCGGAAAGCTCTTCACCAGAACCACTCTTCCTGTCGCATCAAAAAGAGACAAGCGGAAGTCCCCTGGTTCGCCATGATCAACCGGAATGGTCAACCATCTTTCCGTTGGTGATGGATATGGCCGTATCTCAGAAATGTGTTCTGTCAACGCTTCGATACCAACATCATAATTCAGCAGGTCACTCAAGTTGGCCAAGAAACCATGCCACACATTGGGTCCATCTTCCACCAAGGGATCCGGCGGCGAATTGTTGAAGTAAGCCGGAGGCGTATGGTTGTTCGGCATGTTGAACCAACTGTTGGTACACCCGCCGATGTACACCCGATCATAACGCACCTGTAAGGCGCACAAGAGATCCCCTCCGCCCTGGTACCATTCCGGTTGCACATGTGTACCCGTTCCGCCGTAGAGCGTACCCCATACAGGCGTGCCTTGTGGAGAAAGCTTGATAACATAAATGTCCTGTCCCGAGTTGTAGTCCGGTGCTGGGTTCTGCCAGCCCGCATCGTTGTTCACCTCAGTGAAATAGAGTCCCGGTTCTTCTTGCAAGGGGAAGGGCGCTTGGGTGTTGGTGCCACTGCCCGAAAGCGTGGAACCCGCGAAATAGACGGCACCCGCTTCGTCCACATCCACTTGTGGCAGGTTGAGGCCCTTGCCGATCTGCGGATAGCTGGGTTCAGAAATACCCAAAAAGTCACCGGTCTCGTTGAGCACCGTGCTCCATTGCAGGTCCAGGTCCGGGGAGAAGCGAGCCAAGTAATGCGCTCCTGCAGCCGATGAGGATGGCACATCGAACCAACCGGGTGCGGTGCAATGCGGAAATCCCATGTTGGTCGAACTGGGCGGCGTACAGGATCCATTGGTGTAGTTGTTCATGTTCACATGGCCCGCCACGTACAGTGCTCCAGCGGGATCGAAATCCACTGAACTGGCCGTGCTGCCCCGGCCACCGAAATAACTGATCGTTTGGCGGGTGCCGTCAAGGTCAAAGAGCGCAATGAAGCCGTCTTGCCCGATCTGGCAGCTGCTGTTGCCCCCGCAAGCGCAGTAGAACCAATGTCCGCCGTCATAGATCGGGAAGGGGAATGGATCCACTAGTTGGCAATCGGGGTCCGCAAAGGCATTGCTCTTGGTCTGCCCCACCACGGCCAAGCGGTCCACACCCTCATGCAATGCAATGTCCAAACCCCAGTCCTTGTTTGCACCTCCGATCGGGGTACACCATAGCAGCTCGGAATTCGGGCTGAAACGCGCGACGAATGCCGACTCGTCATAATTAAGTGACTGGACCCACCCCCCGGACACCGTTTCCAGTGCGGCGTAGGCGATGCCCGTCAGATATAAATCCCCATTGCCGCGCACCACCATGGACGCCACTTCATCCGCGCGGAAGTGCGTGGACCAAAGCAGGGCTACATCGTTCGCACCGCTCCCGCCGTAACTGAAGCAAGCCACCCAGCTCCGGTCAAATGCCCCGGCAGTTGCTGGATGGAAATAGTCGGACGGATCGTTCACATCCCGTTCCAAGGTGTACAGGTTGTCGTTGGTCGCTCTGCCACCGGCCACATATATCAAGGGATCCTCCCCGCTCTCGTCCACTGTGATGCAACGGGCGGAAGGACCAAAGAAGAAGGCTAGGTCTTTGGAGTGCTCATCGTCGAAGTAGGCCCAGAAACCATTCTGACTAGGCAGAACTGAACCTTGAAATGGCGAAGCGGGAAAGTCGTTTATACCAGCGTGCCCACAGACATACAAACCGCCGTCTTCGGTGGCGTGGGTGCCGGTCACCCACGAAAAGAGGCTGGGTGAGGACAGGTAGGTGCTCCACTCCGGCTCATCCGTTGGTGGAGGTGGCGGCGGCAATTGCGGATACCCGATCTTGAAGATCAGGGTCTGCGTGGTGTCATACGTATCGAAGGTGAGTGTAGCGATGCCGCCATTCTGGTTCTCGTACCAATCCGCCGTCCAGTTCAAGATATCCGTTACTTGATCCTGATCGTCCACCTGGTAGGCGGTGGCTTCGCGCAGTCGGATCCATTTGTTCTGCTTGTAGATGGTCATTTCCCCCTCCACGAACTTCAGGCTATCCTGTCCGTGGAATTGCAGGTGGATATCGTCGGGGTTGCCGCCCGGTCTGATCACAAAGTACATCACCGGCCCACTGCCATTGCTGCTGAGAACGATGTCGATATTGTCCCACACTTCTTCATAGTGCATCTGCGTAAAGCCAGCCACGTTGTAGATGGGATCAGGCAGCCGACCGTCCATGAAGTTGTATCGGGTATCCACAGCGCCTTTCCCGGTAGCTGTGCGCAGTCGCGCATTTTCGCCAGTGGGTTCGCACCATACTTTTCCCAGATCCATGGTTCCGGTGACGGGATCCACATCGCTGAGGGGAAAGACCCACGCGATGCGGCTGTCCTTCAAGGCGTACACTTCAGGCAACACCCCTTGGGTGTAGGCGGTGATCTGCGGTGCAGGATCACCCTCGGTGGTCAGCTTCTGCCCCAGCTGTTCCAGATACACCGCTTCCGGATGCGGGGAATCCCCGTGGCAATCAACCACGAGTTGCGCATTGGCCCCCGTGGATGCCCATAGCGCGATAGCCGCGCTCATGTAGAGAGAGAGAGAGAGAGAGAGAGAGAGTTCAACTTTTCCATTGTCCCAAGTAGTTGGTCCCGATGGCCGGCCGGGGTGGGTTGTGGAGAGCAGCAGCGCGGAATGCGCCGTTAGCCAGTACGAAGCTGGTTATTGGGCATGGAAATTCCTAGCACCGGTTGATAACTTCCAGGGTACTTCGTGAGCCACCACGCACACAGCGAAGGCAGGACGGCAACGGAAGGCTCATCACTGCACGAAGCGCACCACCCGCGCGCCGCCCACACCACGCACCAGGCCTTCCGCGGTCAGCACCTGCAAGGTGTACATCCCCGCTCCCAGCATACCGGTATCCACACGCAGCTGGCCGGTGATGGTCACGTTCGCCTGTGCGAGCACGGTACGACCGGAGGCGTCCATCACTTCGATCGTGGCCTGCGGCATGGGTGCCATGCTGAACAATTGCTCACCGGATACTTCGCGACCGAGCCACACCATTGGCACCGCAGCCATCTGCTCATGCATGCCTACACACGGAACCACGGCCACCACGGCTTCATCATCCTCACAGGGTTCCGTGGCCGGGATGGTGTAGGTGTACAGGCCGAATGGGCTCGTTCCTGGAATGAATATACCGGAATTCGGGGATCCTCCTGGGCCGGTCCATATCCCTCCGGCCTGCGGTGCCCCGCCCAGCGCATCGATCAGGGCCAAGGGCGGATCCTGTGCGCAGACTTCTACCGTGCCGTTTTCGCCGGCATAGGCCTCCTGCGCTACCACCAGGTCGATCGTGGCGGTGTCGTTCACACAAGGCTGGTCGGCATAGTCGATATACATGTAGATGCCGTCCATTTCAGCCACCCCATTGAAGGGCAGTCCGCCATCGAACCAGATGCCGTCCTGGTCCGCTGACATGTCCAACAGATCGTAGAGGTCAACGGGCATGGAACTGGAGCACACGGTCCACGATGTATCCTGGCCAGCCTCGCCGGGCAGGCCAACGATCACGGAAACCACCGCCTCGTCCGTACCACAGGATCCGCCCCCATCCACCGCATAGGTGTAGATGCCGCCGTTGGTGGTGTTGGAGTTGAAGCTGCCATCGGAAGGGCTGCCTCCGGGGCCGGTCCACGTTCCGCCAACGTCAGGTGTACCGCCCAGGAATTCGAAGAGCTGATAGATCCCCGTGTTCTTGCAAACGGTGGCCGTGGTGCTCTCACCGGCATTGGCGCCGGGCAATTCGATCACCGTGATGGTGGCGCTGGCGGAAGCGCACGGGCCGGTGCCGTTCACCGTCCAGGTATACTCACCGGGGTTCATGGTGGCCGGATCGTACAGGTCGTTCACCACTGGGCTTGGGCCTGTCCACGTGCCACCAGGATCACCTCCGGTATCGAGCGTTGCTGGATCATCGCCGGTACAGATGGTGAGCGATGTGTTCTCTCCCGCATACGGTGCCGCGAACACCGTGATGTCCGCGCCATTGTCCGCGCTGGTGGTGGCGGGCGAACTGCTCGCGATACGCACCCGGTACCCATTGCCCGGTAAGGTGCCCGGCGGGATCGTACACGCGATCGATCCTCCGATGGTGTTGTTGAGCGCGCCGATCACTGTCGGGGAAGCGAAGCTGCCGGTGTTGTCGCTGAGTTCCACACTGAAGACGTTGCCCGCGGTGAAGGTGCCCGTGATGGCGCACTCGACGTTGGCGGTGGTGCCTTGGCAATACGTCAATGGCGAAATGCCAGCGCTGATGCTCACCGGTTGCGCATCGATGGCGATGATGCGCACATCATCGACAGCGAACCCGGGATCCACCGCCCCGAGGCCGATGGAATTCACGAAGCGGAAACCGAAGCGCAAGGTGGCCTGGTTCCCGAAGTCGAGCAGGCTGATGGTCTGTTCGGTCCAGGATCCTTGGAAATTATACTGGGCTGGCGTACCCGTAGCGGCCCAACTGCTTCCTCCGTTCGTACTGTAGTAGACCTGCCCGTAATAACTGGCCCCGCCCTCGCACACCCACCAGAACTTGAATTCCACCTGCGCGGCACCGACCGTGCTCACGTCACTGGTCATCCGGCTGAAGGTGTTGTCCGCCGGTATGCACAGCCCATCCGCCGCGCCGAAGGAGCAGCAGGTGATGCCGTCCGCGATGCCCTCCACACTCGCTGTATGCAGGTAGTTGCCGTTCGCATTGCTGATGCCCGCAGGTTGGGCGGGCGTGTTCACGATGGTGTAGCCGAAAGGAAAGCCGATGCAGACCACCTCCCCGGCACCACCGGAATAACTGTTGTTCACTACCCAGGTGTTCCAGACACTCACCCCGGAACCCGCGTCCGTGGTGTTCAGTGTGAATGCCGGACTGCCCTCAAAGTCTTCCTCGAACAGGGTTTGGGCGGCGGAGGTGAGCGTAATGCTCAGCAAGAAGAGGGCGACAGGTATGCGCATACGGTTGGAAGCTGTGGTGCGCGGTTAATATAGCGGGTACACCCCTGCCGGTCGGGCTCCGGCTGTTCATAATACTGGGGGCACCCCCGCTTTGATCCGTGTTAATTTGCCTTCCCCTATTTCGTACCGAAACCCAACCGACCTTTCAGATGGAACAGAACGGACGCTTCCCACGGCGTGCCCGCATCGCTTCAGGCCTGGCCGCCATGGCCATTGCCGCGATGACCACGGCCCAGACCAACCCCGCACCGCAGGGCCTGCCCTACACCCAGGACTTCAGCACCCTTGCACATAGCTCCACCACCTATCCGGCCGGTTGGCAGGGTTGGTTCATCGGCACGGCACCATCTGCGGCCTATGGCACCGGTGGCCCCACCACGGACCGGGTGCTCATCGCTTCAAGCGGGGCCAGTACCAATAGCGGCAACGTTCACAATTACAATGGCAAGGTCGGCTTCCTGAACAATGGGTCGCTCGACCTCTCCCTTGGTCTGGCGCTCAATACCACCGGCAACGCCAACGTGCAGGTGGTGTACGATGTCATGACCATACGAAACCCCTACGATGGCACGGTGAACAATAACCGCATCAACGAGGTGAGCTTCAATTCCTCACTCATGCGGGAGATGCGGGCGATTGCCTTCGTCACCACGCTGATCCAGCAAGGCAAGCTCG
>JANOPI010000500.1:0-3403 GCA_031421755.1 Flavobacteriales bacterium
GATCATTCATGAGGCGGTCGACTACAAGGGGATCAACTACATGAGTTTGATTCCCGTCCTCATTGGTGGAATGCAAGAGCAACAAACCATCATCGACGATAAGCAGTTCCAGATCGCTGCGCTGAACGCACGCTTAGACAAGCTCGAAGCTGCCATGAATGGCGAAGGCAAACGCGGAAGCACCACTCCGGATCTGGGCAAAGCACAGCTGTTCCAGAACAATCCTAACCCTTTCGATGAGAACACGGTGATCCGCTACAGCTTACCGGAGAACTGCGGCAAATGCACGATCGATGTGATGGATACGAATGGCAAGGTGGTGAAGAGCTTCAGTAACCTGAGTGCGGGCAACGGTCAGCTATTGATCGGTGCCGGTTCGCTTTCCGCAGGCTCGTACACGTACACGCTCATCGTGAACGGAGAACGCAGTGATTCAAAGACGATGGTGATCACGCGCTGAGTCAAGATCACTTTTATCCTTCCACAGGGTCTCCCATCCCGGGGGACCCTGTGCTATTTCACCCCCTCCCGATCACCTCCAAGATCACCTCGCACGCCGCTCGCACCTGCTCATCATCGATCACCAACGGCGGCGCGATCCGGAACGCGGTCGGGCAGCTCAGGAACCAGAATCCCAGAACACCTTTCTCCAAACATCCAAGCACAACACGATGCACGAGTTCGGCGTCACCCAGGTCCACGGCCAACATCAGCCCTTCGCCGCGCACTTCGTGGATCTTGGGATGCACGAGCAGTTCCTTGAAGAGCGCTCCCATCCGAACGGCGTTCTCGACCAGTCGCTCTTCCAGAAGCACTTCGAGCGCAGCCAGACCGGCCACGCACGGCAGCGGGTGCCCACCGAACGTGGTGATGTGTCCGAGCACCGGATCATGCGTGAGCAATTCCATTTGTTCGCGCGAGCTGATGAACGCCCCCATTGGCAGACCTCCTCCGAGCGCCTTGCCGAGAACCAGGATATCCGGGACCACGCCGTCCCGGTCTTCGCCGGAATGCTCGAAGGCGAAGAGCTTGCCTGTGCGCCCGAAACCGGTCTGTACTTCATCAAAGACGAGCATCGCGCCGGTCTCATCGCAACGCTTGCGCAGGGCAAGCATCCAAGACTTGTCGGGAATGCGAACACCCGCATCTCCTTGTATCGGCTCAACCACTACAGCGGCTGTTCGTTCGGTGATCAGCGCCAGTTCGTCCTGTACCGCAGGGTCCACTTCGTGTGACCCTGCGCGGACGAACGCGATGTGCACTGTGTCCGGGATCAAAGGTAGATTCCTGAAGCGCTTGTTCGTGTTATCGGTCAGGCTGAGCGAGCCATGCGTGCTGCCGTGGTAGCTCTTGCGGCATCCGATGAGTTGCGTTCGACCCGTGACCCGTTTGGCCAGCTTCAGCGCGGCCTCGATCGCTTCGGTACCACTGTTCACGAAGTACACGCTGTTGAGTGAAGGCGGAAGGAGCGAGGTGAGTTTCTCCGCGAATCGCACTTGGGGTTCTTGGACGAATTCGCCGTAGGGGATCACATGTAGGTAGCGGTCGCACTGCTCCTTGATGGCGGCGATCACCTTCGGATGCCGATGACCTGTATTGTTCACCGCGAGGCCGGCGACGAGATCGAGGTAGCGCTTGCCGTCACGATCAAAGAGGTAGCAACCATCCGCTTTCACAATATCCAGCGAGAGGGGGTGCTGGCTGGTTTGCGCCAAGTGGGCGAGAAACGAATCATTCAAGGACATGCCCCAAAAGTCGCAAGTCCCGAGCGACATGCGCTCAGGACTTGCACTCTTCGGTGGACAGTTCTTAGGGTCGACCTCCCGGCCGGCGCCCGCCACCCTCGCGTCGGTCGCCCATCCGGTCGCGCAAACGCTTGATCAGCTCTTTGCGGAAGTCGCGTTCGGCCTTGGCCAGTTGCACGGTCTTCACCGCACCTATGCTCTTCTTGAAGTCACCGGCGTATTTCTTCCGGATATCCAGTTCCTTTTGGCGGCCAGCCAATTCCTTGTCGATGGCGGCACTGGCTTCGGCCTCTGTGAGCTCGGTGTCTTTTTTCGCGGCCTTGTGATCGGCGCGCATGTCCTTGCGGTTGGCTTCGATCTCTTTGTCGTACTGATTGTACACAGGCCAGAACTTCTCGGCTTCCGCAGGTGTGAGGTCCAAGCGTTGGGTAAGGAAGGCGGTTTTCTGCGCCTTGATCTCCTGCATGCGTTCCTCGGGGATCGCGGGCATGTCCTCATCCTGCGCGGTCGTGTTCAGCGCCGTAGTGGCGAAGAGCAGGAACAGGGCGGTTTTCACAAGCGTGTTCATTCGATGTCAGTGATCAGTTCGGAAATGTCGGTGTCTTCGATCTCGAGGTAGGCGAGGAGTTCGTCGTCGTTCAGGTCGATGTCAACGCCGCCGAGGTCGTCAGCGGTGATCTCTTCCGTGTCTTCCAGATCGAAGGCTGCCAGGATATCGGTATCATCCATGGCTTGGAGTTCGCTGTCCGAGAGCGGGGTAACGGCGACTTCTACAGGTTCCACAGGAGCGTTGTTGCTTACTAGAAACCAAGTGCCAAGACCGACGAGCGCAATGATGGGCAAAGCGATGGATATCCGTTTCCACCAGCTCCAAGCGGGCGCGGCAGCGGGTTGTTGCGCAGCGATGGCGGCTTGCACCTGATGGGGGAACCGCTCGAAGAAACCATCCGGTGCCACGAAGGGGTCCGCTTCCGGTAGCCCAGCCAGGAAGGGCGCAATGCCCTTCAGCTCCTCGTTTTCGTTCAGCCGTTCCATGTTCGTCAGTGTTGGGACGCGTTCAGGTGTTCTTGGTTTGATCGGCCACCACCCATTCCTCGATCTTCTTAGTAGCGATGTGGAAGCTGGCCTTCAGCGCGCCCACGCTGGTGCCGGTAACACGGCTCATTTCCTCGTACTTCATCTGATCGAAGTACTTCATGTTGAACACCGCGCGCTGCTTGGTCGGCAGGCGCATCACGGCGCGTTGCAACTTCAGTTGAATGGCGTCCCCGTTGAAATGCTCGCTGCTGTCCAGGGTGGAAACCAGGCGACCGGTCACGGCCTCATCGCTGGTGAAGAGTCCGCGTTTCATTTTGTTCAGGTGGGTGATACTCTCGTTGTGCGCGATGCGGTAGAGCCAACTGAAAAGCTGCGCATCGCCCCGGAAATTGGGCAGGCCTTGCCACGCCTTGATGAAGATGTTCTGCAGCACATCCTGCGTCTCATCATGATCGGTGATCATGCGCCTCACGGAGCTGTACAGGCGTCGCTGGTGCTTGCGCACGATCAAGTTGAAAGCGTAGTGCCGGCTCTCCTCGTTGGCGAACATCGCCAGCAACTCGTCATCAGAGAGGTCACTCATGGAGTGGTGAGTAGCGAGTGGTGGGGGGGGGGGGGGG
>JANOPI010000501.1:0-7267 GCA_031421755.1 Flavobacteriales bacterium
CGTCCGTCTCGGGGTGACTTCTCCAGCCGCCACTTGGGTCGTGAATGCATGCACGCCGACCAAGGTGTTCATCTCCCAATAGCCGCTGGGAAAGGATCCCCGCTTACGAAGGCGCATCACTCACTCCGTCTGCTCACTTCACATACAGGGAGGTCATCCCCTCTCCACGAAGTACATCTCCATTTCCCCCTTCCCCTTCGCCTGCACTTTCCCGCGCGGGACGAACAACAAGGCCTGCTCGTCCTTCACCAGTGCATAGGTGATACCGCTGATGTTCACCTGCCCCACTTCGCCACTGCTCTCCATGCGGCTGGCCGTGTTCACCGTGTCACCCCAGATGTCGTAGGCGAACTTCTTCACGCCTACGATACCGGCGACAACAGGACCTGTATGCACACCGATGCGGATCTCGAAGTGCGGCTGTCCTGCCGCGACCCGCCGCACCTTGCCATGAGCGATGAAGTCGCGGATCTCCAGGGCGGCCTTCACTACGTCCAGTGAGTGCGTGGTATTGGGGGTCGGCAACCCACCTGCCGCCATGTAGGCATCACCGATGGTCTTGATCTTCTCGATGCCGTGCTTCTCCATGATGCGGTCGAAGGCGCTGAAGCACTCATGGATATCACGCACGAGTTCCTTCGGGGTCAGTTGCTCGCTCATGGCGGTGAAGCCCTTGAAGTCGGTGAAGAGCACCGTAACGCTGTCGATCAGTTTCGCATCGGCCTCGCCTTTCGCCTTCAACTCTTCCGCGACTTCTTCCGGCAGGATGTTCAACAGCAACTCCTCGCTCCGCTTCCTCTCCTTGCTGATCCGGTTGCGCTGGAAGAAGAAGACACCGGCAAAAGCCACCATCAGTGCGAACCCCAGCACGAAGCTGTTCCGGATCACTTTCTGTTTCTGGATCTCCTTCGCCTGTACCTCTCTTTCCAAAGCGATCTGCTCTTCCTTCTTCTCCGTATCGTACAAGAACCGCACGTCGGCGACCGCCTTGACCTTATCCCCTGTGAGCAGGCTGTCCTTCAATGCGGACGACATCTTGAAATAGCGGAGCGCTCCGCTATCGTCCCCACGTTGTTCAGCCCCGAGCGCCAACTCGTACAGCGCATCCCGCTGTACTTCCAACAGGGGTGCAGAGCGGCCCACGGCCAAGGCGCTGTCCAATGCGTTCGATACCAGGTTGTCGAGCTGTGTGGGATCAACGCCGGCGCTGATCAGCACGGCTGGGCTGGCCTCCCGCAGTGTACGCGCAAGTGCGATCATGCACCGGGCTTGCAAGCTCACCTCGTCCGAGCCGCCATGGGAGGCGATAGCCGTGCGGAGATGGATGATGGCACTGTCCTGATAGCCCTTGCCCAGGAACGCCTTGCTCATGATCTCATGCATGCTTGCGAACGCCTCCGGAAAACGCCCCGCGTTCAATGCCATGGACTTCCGGATATATTCCAGAGCCAGGTCATGATCGCCGTTCGCCACATGCACTTCTCCGAGGTTCATCAGGATATTGCTCGCCCAGCGATCGTTCCCTGATCGAACGGCCATTTCAAGCGCCTCCGTATAGGTGGAGGAAGCCTCGGCGTGCATACCCATGTTGAAATAGACGATGGCCGCATTGTTCAATACCGCCGCCATTCCGCTGAGGTCGTTGATGTGTTCGAACGTTCTGGCGGCCCGCATGTACAGCTCCACCGCTTTGGCGCTGTTGCCCATGTCCGCATGGATGTTGCCGGACATGCTCAGTTCTATTCCCTGCCGATACCCGCATCCGGAGATCGAATCGGCGAGCATGGCTTCCATGAGGAGGGGAAGCGCGAGGTTGTTCCGACCTGCGCCAATGTGCGCCGCACCGGCCTGAGCGATCATCCGGTTCTCTCTCGCAATGTCTTCCGCGGCATGGAAAATGGCCCGGGCACGCTCGCTGCACCGGAGCGCACTGTCCGGCAGTTCCATGTTCAGCGCATGCGTTGCGTGCGCGGCCAGCACCATGCCCTGAACACTCGCATCATGGATGTCGATCAACAGCGGTTCGGCCTTGCGCAGTAGATCGGTCGCGCTATCGGCACCTTGTTCATCGAACACCAGGTTGGCGAGAAGGGTCAGATCAACTGCGCGAGCACCACGGTCACCAAGTGTCTGGTGCAGCCGTTCTGCTTCTTGCACAGAAGTTGCTCCAGGTCCTGGGTCCTGGTATCGGATGATAACAAGCTCCCCGTGCAAAGAGAGCGCCCGCGCTAGTCCCTTCGGATCGTCGAGCCGCCGCCCGAGGGTGATCGCATCGGTCAAGAGCGAATCCGCCTTCACCGGTTCCACTGACATGTAAGCCTCCGCGAGGTCCGTGAGCAGTTGAAGGCGTGTGCCATCGCCCGCTGAATGCTGTTCGAGTTCACGCAGTGATCGCTCTACCAAGGCCCGTTGGGCGTGAAGCGGCAAGGTTGCCGACAAGAGGGAAGTGGCGAGGAGGATCGATCGGAGAATGCGGATCATGTGGGTACTTCGATCGTTCTGCGGGTGCAAGACGTTACTCCGAACACGGCGATCAAGAGCGCACGTTGACAAAGTACATTTCCATTTCCCCCTTGCCCTTCGCTTGCACTTTGCCGCGTGGGGTGAAGTGGAACAGGCTTCCAGCCTGTTCACGAACCAGCGCATAGGTCGCTTCACTGATGTTGACCTGTCCGACTTCGCCACTGCTCTCCATGCGGCTGGCCGTGTTCACGGTATCGCCCCAGATATCGTATTGGAATTTCTTGACACCAACGATACCTGCTACCACGGGCCCAGTATGCACACCGATGCGGATCTCGAAATACGGTTCGCCCCGGGCCTCCTTTGCCGTTCTGCCATCGGCGATCACATCCCGCATCTCCAAAGCGGCGCGCACCACGTCCATGGCATGCGTGGTGTTCGGCGTTGGCAATCCGCCAGCGGCCATGTACGCGTCCCCGATCGTCTTTATCTTCTCGATCCCGTGCTTCTCGCAAATGCGGTCGAAAGCACTGAAGCACTCATTCAGGTCGTGCACCAGTTGCCTTGCGCTCACTCGCTCGCTCATGGCCGTGAAACCACGGAAGTCCGTGAACAGAATGGTGACCATATCAATATGCTTCGCTACTGCCGACCCCTTGCTTTTCAGCTCCTCCGCCACCTCACTCGGCAGGATGTTCAGCAGCAGGTCATCGCTGCGCTTCTTCTCCTCGCGCAGTTCGCGGGTGCGCTCCACTACCTCGCGCTCCAGTTCCGCATTGCGCACATAAACACGCCCGTGCGTCATGTGCTCGCCTTCGCGCAGCCGGTAGTCCGGGTCACTTCCGTGGACATGTGCCACCAACCATCTGCCTTCCACTTGCTTCAGGATCGTGGTATGCCGGATCAGGTCCTTGGAACCCGTATCACCGGAACCGATGATCCAATAGGTATCGCCTTCCACCCACGCGGCTTCACCCCAGATGCGCACTTCCTTCCAGATGTACTCGATGGTGAAGGCGTGCGGATATTGATCCACACCCTTCTGGTTCATGGCACGATACTGCTCCTTGCCAACCGCCCGTTCGTGCAAACCCGTGCCGAAGAAGGTGACGTCCTCGGCGCAAACAGCGAAGCGCGCGTCCAGATCACGCCGCGCATAACTCTCCCAGAACTGATCATGCGCCGCGCGCACGGCACTTTCCTCGCTATCGATGCTCATGCTATTGGTGTTGCCACTCAGTGCCAGCCCTGATTCCAGTGTGCAAGGTTCCGCGCGGCGTGAATGTACTCGCCCCCATGAACAGGGGGGCATGGCATCACCCGTGTGCGACCGTACTTTGTGGTGCCGCACCTCCTCCCCGATGATCCGCGTTCTCCTCTTCGAAGACAATACCGACCTCGCCGAAAGTCTCGGTGAGCTGATGAAGGACACGGAAGACATCCGCCTGATCGCGCATTACACCAACGCCCAGAAAGCCGAGCGCCATGTGGCGTACCACCATCCCGATGTGGTCCTGATGGACATCGACATGCCAGTGGAGAACGGGCTGCAAGGGTTGCGGGCGATCCGTGCGGCGGGTAGCGGCGTGATGGTGCTCATGTTCACTGTAATGGAGGACAACGAGAACGTGTTCCAGGCCATTTGCCATGGAGCCAGCGGCTACCTGTTGAAACAGACTTCGCCGGAAAAGATCCTCGAAAGCATCCGCGAAGCCATGACCGGTGGTGCGCCCATGACACCGAGCATCGCCCGCAAGGTGCTCACCCTCTTCGCGCAGCCCTTCAAGAAAAGCGAGGACCTGCAAAGTCTTACCGCGCGTGAGCATGATGTGCTTTCCCTTCTGGTGCGAGGACACAGCTACAAGATGGCGGCGGCACACTTGGAGATCGGCGTGGAGACCTTGCGCTTCCACATCAAGAACATCTATACCAAATTGCACGTGAACAGCAAGAGCGAGGCGGTTGCGAAGGCGTTGCAGAACAGGATCGTGTGAAGCGTTTCACGAGCGCCTTCTACCTTGCACACATGCGCACCGCGTTCACGCTATTGCTCCTTATTTTGGCGTGGTGCGCATGCGTCGGTCCCACTGCTGAAGGGCAGACCCTGTCAAAAAGATCACCCGCGTTCGACAGTGCGTACCATACGGGGATGATGGCCTCGTTGCACGACGCGTTCATGCGCAGCGACACCCTGTTCTGTGATCGCTTGTTGGCTGTATATGATGATACCGCGCTCGCGCGCCTCCACCCTGACCGGGTGAACGATGCGTTCATGCAGATCATCATTTCGCACAACGCTTATCCCGCAGCTACTCAGGATCGGTTCATGCAATTGGCCCTGTACGCAGGCAGCGCCCGAATGGTCGCCTACCACGACTTCCTGGTCGCCCGTTGGCAAATGATGAACGGTGATCGTGTTGGTGCGGTGCGCTTGTACCAGGATCTGCTCACACGGTTCGAGCATCTCCAGGATGATGGGGGCATCTCCTTCACATGCCGCAGGTTGGGGCAGATATACCGCTCGCTGGGTGAATTCGGTATCGCACTACCTTTTCTCCACCGTGCGCTGCCCTTTGAACCTCGCTCGGAGTTCAGGTGCAATATTCTGTATGCGATCGGGGAATGCCATGCGCATGGGGGGCGTGCCGATTCAGTACGCTGGTATCGCGACCGAATAGAAGCTTATTCCAATGACCCTGTGATGATGCGCCGTGGCGATGACCGCGTGCACATCTATGCGTGCCGTCTTGGGCTGGACGCTGCGGCCATGGATGCACGCCGCTCAGGGAAGGGCGATGCCGTAGCACTGGTCCGTGACCTGTCGCGCATGGACAGTTTACTGGCAAAGCGTGATCCGAGGCTCGGCTTCATAGAGGCAGATGACGCAGCAGCGCATATGGAAGCTGCGGAGGAAGTGGTGCGTGCCTTGTCCGAACTGCACCGCCCCGATCTGGCGCAACGTGTGTTCGAAGAAGCCGAACACCGCTCACGCTCCTGCACGGATTGCATCCTACAAGAAGTCGCGCTGTACGCTGCTGCGGCAGATATGCACATGGCTGGAGGTGACCAGAGCGAAGCGCTCCGGTATCAGACCCTGCGCGCCGACGCGCTCACACGCAATGAAACCGGCAAAGCCAGGCTAGCAGTTGAACAGGCCCGGCAACGAGCCGTGTTCGCGCAGCAACAAGAATCAGCCGCTCGACTGCTCGATCAGGTGCGCGCCACCACACGTGAGAATGACAAGGAGCACCGGATGCAGCGCATCGTACTGGTTGTGCTGATCGGCTTTGTGATCCTCTTTGCGGGGATCCTCTTCGTTCGTGCGCGCACTGCCCGCCGCATGCAAGTGGAACAGCTGCGCACCCGATTGAGCCGCGACCTGCACGATGATATCGGCAGCACGTTAAGCAGTATAAATATCCTGAGCACGGTGGCGCGGCGAAAGGCCGAAGCAGGAGATGATGCGGGCGCGGCGGCTTCGCTGTCCGGTATCAGCGAGCGGTCCGAACGGTTGATGCGCAATATGAGCGACATCGTTTGGAGCGTGGATCCAGACAGGGATACCTTGGAAGAGATGCTTGTGCGGATGCGTGAATTCGGTGCCGCTGTGCTGGAGCCCAAAGGCATGAACTATCGTTTCGATAGCAGTGGCGAACTCACCGCGACGATGTCGCCCATGGTGAAGAGCAACCTCTATCTCATCTTCAAAGAAGCGGTGAACAACGCTGCGAAGCATGCGCAAGCCACGGAGGTCGTCGTTACGTTCACACACGAGAACAACCGGTTGCGGATGACGATCGCCGACAACGGCAACGGCAATGGCGGCGCAGAGGGCGCAACGAGCACTACCGGGGGGAACGGCATCCGCAACATGCGGGCGCGGGCGTTGGAAATGAAGGCTGAGCTGCGCATAAGCCGAGCAGCACACCAGGGAACCGTGATCGACCTGTTGGTTCCCTTTTAGTGGTCAACGCGGCTTTCCGTTGAAAAGGGTCCATAGGGTGATGGCCAATCCGCCCAGCACGAAGCAGCGGATGAGCAAGCTATCCAAGTAAATGTCCAGCCGGGGGCGCGTGAATCGCAGCATTGCTCCTGAAAGCAAGGAACACGCACAGCCGATCGCACCGATCAGGAGGATCATCGAGCTGTGGGGCCAACTCTGAAGGAATGCCACCAGTCCTGACAAGCCCATTCCCAATGAAGCCCCACCCACTACGGTAAGCCACAGGAGCTGATCGGTAGGTTTTGGGGCGGGCAAGGTGCGGAATCCGAAAGGGAAGTAGAACAGCGCCAGCAAACAACCACCGCAAACGATAAGGAAACTTGCTCCCGGCCAATGCATCAGCTTGAGGACGCACCCGAGCATGACCGCGGCAACAAGGGCGAGTTCGGTGGTTCTCATGGATGTTCGCTGGCGGGTCTGCTACAAAGAATGCATACAACTGCTGTTCAGGAACGCGGAGCGATGCCTGCCACAAAGTACATCTCCAGTTCGCCCTTGCCTTTAGCCACCACTTTTCCACGTGGCGTAAAGTCGAACAGGCGACCCGCCTGATCGCGCACGAGGGCATACGTGCTCTCGCTGATGTTCACTTGCCCCACTTCTCCGCTGCTTTCCATCCGGCTGGCGGTGTTCACCGTATCGCCCCAGATATCGTACTGGAACTTCTTCACGCCAACGATGCCTGCCACGACAGGTCCGGTGTGGATGCCGATGCGGATCTCGAAATAGGGGAGGCCCGCCGCGATCTTCCGCGCCTTGCCCTCGGCAATGAAATCGCGGATCTCGAAAGCGGCCTTCACC
>JANOPI010000502.1:0-1739 GCA_031421755.1 Flavobacteriales bacterium
CCAAGAGCCAGCCTGCGATTTCGCCAGCGAGTCCTTGTCCTGCCCGTGCAGGCTCATGGTGTTGAAGAGCTTGTACAGCGCCGCATTGTCGAACGGTGCGGGCATGTTGAATGCGAGCGCCCCACCTTCCGCCGTGGTCAGGTTCTTCACCGCGTGGAAACTGAAGCCGGTGATGTCGGCCTGGGTCCCGAGTTTCTTCCCGCCGATGGTGGCCCCGAAGGAGTGGGCGGCGTCGCTGAGGACCAAGGGGCGGCCGAGACGTTCCTGCGGGTTGTCGGTTGTCAGTTGTCCGTTGTCCGTAGCACGGAACACCGCCCGCGCTTCTTCGGCGATGCGCATGATCTCGGGCATGTTCGCAGGTAGTCCGCCGATATCCACCGGCAGGATGCATTTGGTTCTCGATGTGATCGCCTTTCGCACCGCCTCCGGGTCGATCGTGAAGTCGTCGAGCACGTCCACCATCACCGGTGTGGCACCCACATGCACCACGATGTTCGCCGTGGCGCAATAGGTGTACGCAGGCACGATCACCTCATCGCCCGGCCCTACGCCGAACCAGCGAAGTACCAGTTCGGCCGCGGTGGTCCAACTGTTCAATGCGATCACGTTCGGTACACCGCAATAAGATGCCAACCTGCGCTCGAACTCTTTCGTGCGCGGGCCCGTGGTGATCCATCCCGATCGCAATGCCGCAGTCACCTCTTCGATGGTACGCTCGTCGACACGAGGAGGACTGAACGGGATCATGGTGCGTGCGAGGCGTTCTGCAAAGGGAGCCGACCGCGAAGATGGGGGCCATCATCCATCCAAAGGAGAACGATCGCGAGCACAGCGAAGAGGACCGATCCGGCCTGCACTTCGAGCATGCTCTCCACCAACCAATTCAAGCCATTGAGCAACAGGAAAACGGCTGACCATGGATCGATCGGCCTGCAGAAGAACAACGGTACCAGTATCAGGGCGAGGGTGAGCAACAACCCGAAAATGCCAAGACAAGCGGCTGTCTGCAGGTATTGGTCGTGCGCATTCAAGCGCTTTTCCGCAGCGCCTGAATAGCCGTGCCGTTCATACGCCGCGACCAGTTCATCCTTGATGTCGCCGGTACCGGTTCCGTGGAGCGGTGCTTGCGCGAAAAGCTCCCAGGCCGCGCCCCATGTGAGCCAGCGCACGGCGCTGCTGGTAATGGCGTCCGGATCGTGCTGCTCTTCGGTTGAAACACGCAGCATTTCCTGCACACGATCACGCGCAAAGGGTGATGCTGTTAGCAGAACAACCACGCCAAGAAGCGCGAAGGCCATCATTCCCACGAGTGTGCGACGTACGAAGGCATCGCGCCGTACCACGATCAGCAAAGTGATCAGCAACGGCCCCAGCAGAATCCATCCGATCTTGCTCGCGGAGAGGACAACTCCCAGGTTGAGCACAGCAAGGATGCCGATGAACGCGCCGCGCGGAACCCGGTTACGGATCGGCAAAAGGCACCAAGCGGCGATGGCCAGCGACAAGTACAGCGCGAAATAGCTCGGGTGCAAGGTCAACGACCAGTACGAACTGAACAGCTCCTGTGCGGGGGAAAGTCCGGATCCGTTCGCGATGCGCCAGACGGCTGCTGCCGTGCTCGCCACCACCATCGCGGCGGCGGACAAGCTGAACAGGAACGCCAGATAACCCCGACCGGTGCGCGATGACACCGCAATACAACAGGCCAACGCGGGTAACACCAGCAATGGCAATTTGAT
>JANOPI010000503.1:0-2237 GCA_031421755.1 Flavobacteriales bacterium
GGTTCGGCGTAACGAAAACATCCGTGCTCATGGATTCCACCACTCGCACGGTAACGGTATCGGTGACCACACAACCGAATTGGCTGGTGACTTCCACCACATAATCCGTGGTCTCCGTTGGAAAAGCGGTCGTGGTCTGCGTGAAGATGGAAAGCAGGGATCCGTCATCGGGTGACCACTCCCATGTGTAGCTGCCCGGCTCCAGCGGATCGGCATCCAGCAAGAGGTCAAGGCCCAAGCCACAGACCGCGGTATCGTTGGTGAGGTTGAGCGTGAAGTTCGGCCCGACATTCACTGTTACCTCATCCTGATAGATACAACCCGTTGTCTGGTCCACCAGGTCCACCACGTAGGTCTGCGTGGAAGTTGGTGTGGCCACGGGGTTCACAATGGTCGCGTTCGTCAAGGAGGCGGACGGCGACCAATTGAAGGTGATGTCGCTCGCGTCGTCGGCGGCGATGGCCACATCATCCAGCACCCAGTTGTCCTGATCCGCCCCGCTGTTGAGCAATTGCCTCCACCGGAACTGCGTGGCATCGGTCTGCGCCACCAGCGGGATGTCCAACTGGACCGAACTGAAATCAGGGAACATGGCCTCGGTGTAGGTGGCCATGATCACCCAGCTGCTACCGTTGATGGTGTACTCCACGTAGATGTTCTCACCGGGATCAACGTTATCGCAAGGGGCCGTGCCATTGCAGATCTTCAGCGCGAAACGCAGTGACCCGCCTGTGCTCACGTCCAGCGATACCGTGCGGGCAACTCGGGTACCCGCATCGTTGAAGCGCAGAGCATCGCCGAAAACGGCCCCGCAGATGCTGTTCGTCTGGGCACCGGATACCTCCTCCCAGATGGTGCCTATCCCGGCGTCGAAATCATCCTCCGCGATGATCTGCCGCACGGCGACATCCAACTGCGCGGGATCACCTTCGCAGATCAACGCGGGATCGCTCGAAGCGTTCACGTTCAACACATCACCATCGGTAACCGTTACCAGCACGCTGTCTGACGTGCCCGCGCAACCGGTGACGGTGGAGATGCTTACATGGTACCAGGTATCATGTGCGGCCGTGGCCACAGGATCCTGCGCGTTGGCGTTGTCCAGGCCCGCTGCTGGTGTCCATTGGTAGAGGTAGGTGCCGTCAGGCACCAATTGCAGGTCGAGTTGGACCGGTGTGTAAGCGCAAACGCTGGGCGGTGCGATGATGCTGGTGGCGGGCGGCTGGGACAATTCCACGCTGAAGAAGTACTGCTGGATGCATCCGCTCACATTCTCCGTGCCGGTGATCACGTACACATCGCTCGCCGTTGGAGAGAAGGTGTAGGAAAGGTCCGTGGACAGCGTATCGTCCGGTGTACTCTGGGTGGTCCACACCGGATTGAAGACGGGTTCGGGAGGTGAGAGCGTAACGAATTCTCCGGTGTCCAAGAGGCAGAAGGCCGTATCGAAGGCCAGCGTCGGCAACGGTGTGAAGGCACCTACCGAGTAGGCGTAGGTCTCGTAGTTCGGGCCGGTGCCGTAGACATAACCCGTGAGGCCGTTCGGGCAACTTATGCGGTGGCTGCCCTGATCCAGCGGCAGTGCCGCGAAGTATTTGTCAGCGCAAGCCGCGAAGGCGGTGAACTGGATCGATGGCACCGTGCTGCCGTCGAGCACGACCGTGCCCACGTCACCCGCATCCACCACCACGTTGATGTATTGCGCGGTGATCGCATTGCTCACCACCGTGGCAAACGTGATGTCGTTGATCTTCTGTTCCTGGGCGTTCAGCAACAACATGGCCGGATCGCTCTGGCCCGAACAGTCGCTGCCTTGCATGAACTGGGCAACGCTGAAGCGACGATCGCCACTGAAGCAATGCGCCACGTTCGTGTTATTCACCTCCAAGCGCTCGCCCGCATTGAGCGTGATCGGCGCGTCGTTGTCCACGGTGATCACTGTGTTGTCCTCATGGGCAAGCAACCGGTAGGTATACGCGTAGGTATCTTCGAACGGCACGCTGTAGTAAGCCAAGCCCCAGAATGAGGTGGGCAGGTTCTGTTCATACACGTGGTCGCACGCCGCACATCCAGCGGGCACCTGAGGACAAACACTTCCACCGTATAAGGCGAAGGGACGGCAAGCCCCGCTTTCGGCCGTAGCGCGGACCAGGCTCCCGGTGAGATCGGCAGAATCGACCAAGGCCTGCAGCTGGTAGCTTTCTCCTTCCTGCAATTGGATGATCCATGGCTCACCG
>JANOPI010000504.1:0-2037 GCA_031421755.1 Flavobacteriales bacterium
AAGCTGCAGGTGCGCTCGGCACCGGGCAAAGGCACCACCGTGGAGCTGCGCTTCTCCACCGCGCCCGGCGAAATATCAGTGGATCATATGATATCGTCCACGGATGCACGGGGCTAGGTTTGTATCGGTGAAACTGCGCGTTGCCGTATTCGATGACCATGCCAAGCGGCGTGATGGCCTGCGCATGCTCATCGACTCCACGGACAACCTGGAATGCGTGGGGGTGTTCCCCGATTGCCGCGATGTGGTGCGGCACGTGCTGGAGTGCAAACCGGACGTGGTGCTCATGGACATCGACATGCCGTACGTGGACGGGGTGCAGGGCGTGATCTTGTTGCGCAAGCAGTTCAAGGACCTGAAGATCCTGATGCAAACGGTGTTCGAGGACAACGAGAAGATCTTCGCCTCCATCATCGCCGGTGCCGATGGATACCTGTTGAAGCAGACCGCTCCGGGCAAGTTGCTGGAGGCCATCGAGGAGGTCACCCACGGTGGCGCGCCCATGACGCCCGCTATCGCCAAAAAAGTGCTGCAACTCTTCAGCCATCGAAGCGGCCCTGCCAAGCCCAACGACTTCCACCTCACCGAACGCGAGATGGAGATCCTCAAGTTGCTGGTGGACGGTTTCAACTACAAGTCCATCGCAGCGAAGTGCAACATCAGCACGGGCACGGTGAACTCGCACATCAGCCACATCTACGAGAAGCTGCAGGTGAACTCCATGGCCGGCGCGGTGAGCTTGGCGTTGCGGGAAGGGTTGGTGTGAGCGATGGACCCTGTTCGTGGTGCGATCTTCGCACCATGGTTACCACACTGGACTTCCTCCAAAGCGCCCGCAAGGAATTCGCCTACTACCGCAGCCTTGGCGAGAAGACCTTCGCGCAGTTGCCCGATGACGACCTTTTCCGCGAACCCACGCCCGGCACCAACTCCGTCGCGGTGATCGTGAAGCACATGCATGGCAACATGCTTTCGCGCTGGACCGACTTCCTGACCACCGACGGCGAGAAGCCCTGGCGACAGCGCGATGCCGAATTCGAGAACCACCTGAAAACGCGGGACGAACTCTTGGCGCGATGGAACGAAGGATGGACCTGCCTGTTCAACGCCATCGACCCCTTGACACCTGCTGACCTGGAGCGGACCGTCCTGATCCGAACCGAGCCGCATACCGTGCAACAGGCCATCGTTCGCCAACTGGCGCACCTGCCCTATCACGTTGGGCAGGTCGTGTTGCTGGGCAAGCTGTTCCTGGGCGACGGCTTCCAGAGCCTCTCCATCCCGAAAGGAGGCTCGCAGGTTTTCAACGCCCAGAAGGGTTTGTAAGTCTCTGACACTGTGGCCCATTCCCCGATCCTGTGCGTAACTTCGGGAACGTTCTGCGGTTCGAAGGCATCCCTTAGGCAACTTAAGGCCACCTACCACGGTCAACACACCGAGTTCAATGCACTTTCCCATTCCTCCATACGACCTTGTCCTTGGTACGGCGTTCCTGCCCCAGCAGGCCGATCGCCCATTCCATCGGCGTAGATCAGGCTCGTTCGGGAACCTAAGAACACCTTCGCCGCTGCTCTTGGGAGTTGTCCATCAACCGACCACATTCCTCTATCCGTTCTGAATATGAAGCTCACGCGTATCCTGTTCTCTGTCGTAGCCCTTTCCATGGCCTGCGCCACACACGCCCAGCAGATCAGTATCACATCCGGTTCGGCTACCAGCTGTACGGGTGTGATCGAAGATTCGGGCGGGCCGAACGCTTCTTACTCGGACAACGAGAACATCACCTTCACCATTTGTCCGGATGTGCCCGGCAACGTGGTGTACTTGACCTGGTTCGTGTTCAACCTGAGCACCGCAGGGAACAACGACGATAACTTGACGATCTACGACGGTGACAATACCAGCGCCGTTTCACTCGGCTCCTACACCGGCTCGGCCCTGCAGAACCTGGTGGTGAGCGGAACCGTCTTCAATACTTCCGGCTGCCTCACCTTGGTGTTCCAATCCAACGGCACCGGAACCGGTGAATTCGCTTGC
>JANOPI010000505.1:0-18817 GCA_031421755.1 Flavobacteriales bacterium
TCCGTCGATGGTGAGCTCGCCCCCCAGGGCGGCCACACGATTTTCCATGTTCCGCAGCCCATTGCCCTTGGGCCGCTCGGGGGCTGCGGGAATACCCCTTCCATAGTCGGCGACTTCCACGGAAAGACCGTCCCTCCACTCCATACGCAACGTGGCCCGGTCGGCTTGCGCGTGCTTCACGATGTTGTGCAGTGCTTCCTTTACGACAAGGAAGAGATTGCGGCGTTGCTCCGCGCTCAGCTCCACATGGGGCCAGGGACCGGAATGCACCACTTCCAGAGCCACGTTGTTCTGGGCGCAGTAGTTCCGCGCATACGCGGTGGTATAGAGCACAAGATCCTCCACGTTTGATTGCTCCCCGTTCATGGCCCAGATGATCTGGCGCATGCTGCCCATGAGCTCATCGGCAATGGTGGCCTGGTCAGCGAAGTGAAGGCGCTTGGCGGGATCGGGCTCTGCTTCCAACGCCATTTCGCTCCGCAGTTTCAAGGCGCTCAGTCCGGCACCCATGTCGTCGTGGATGTCCCTGCCCACTTGCTCGCGCACCCGCAATTCGCCGATGATGTTCTCCTGTTGCAAGCGTTCCATTTCGATCGTCGCGATCCTGCGTTCCTGTTCGCGCCGCTTGAACAGGGTATAGCCTAGCATCAACAGTAGAACGAACACTACCGAGCTGGCCACGATGATGATGTTGCGGTTGCTGCGCTCCCTACCAAGCTCTTCTTGGAACCGCAGATCGGCGAGCCGTGCCTGGTCCGCTTCGGCGATGCTGTCCGCCAACGCCTTCCTCTCGTAGTCGTAGCGGTATTCCTGGCGCAGCACGGCACGCTGGCTCTCTTTTGAATGCAGGCTGTCCCGCAGTTCCACGAACTCGACGTGCATAGCCAGCGCCTTCGCATTGTCGCCGATGGCTTTGTAGGCTTCGTAAAGGAGACCGGCCGCTTCTTTCTTCTCCACCAGGCCGCCCACCTCCACAGCCAAGGCCATTGCGGCTTCCCCGCTCTTTACGGCACCGCGTTCATCGCCGAGCTTCAATTGCAGCCCGCCTTTGGTGGTAAGCGCGCGGCTCTGGTGTGGTTTGTTGCCCCCTTCCCGCGATCGTATCAGACTGGAGTCGATGCGTTCAAGTCCCTTTTCGTACGCGCCGGTCGCGCTCAATGCTTGCGCCAGACCGATCAGCGTACCGGCTTCGCCAGCGCGATAGCCTGTGCTCTTGCACACCTCCAGCGCCCGGTTATAATACCCGATCGCCGTGGTGTAGTCCTTCTGCCCAAAGGCCGCCGCCCCCAGATTCGTGAGCAACGCGCTTGTGTTCCTGGTGTTGCCTGCTTTTTCCATCAACACCAAGCGTCGTTCGTTCAGGGCGATGGATCGGGCATAGTCCTCTTGTTCGCCAGCAAGGGTGGCCATGTGCGCCAACGCAACGTCCACGCCCCACTCATCGTGCGCCAATTCCGATAGCCGCAATGCGCGATCGAGGTATTCCGATGCGCGGCCGAGATCGCCCTTCAACGTGTACACGCGCCCTATGCCATTGTATGCCTTCACCAGGTTCACCGTGTCCTTGATCACCACGGTCGTTCGTTCTACTTCCTGGAACGTTGCCAGCGCGCGATCGTACTCCCCCAACTCGATGAACATGCTCGCCGCATTGCCAATGGCCTTGCACTGTGACCGCTTGTCATCGACTTTGGCGAACAGGCTCGCAGCTTCCAGGAAGAGGTCCGCGCCCGTCCGCAGATCGCCGCGCAGGAACCACGAATGGGCTTTCAGGCCTACGGACTTCGCCACGAACCTGGGCTGGTCCATCCTGGACGCCTCGGCGGCGAGTTGTTCGGCCAGGATGTACGCGCTGTCCGGTCGGGTGTTCATGTAGCCGCGCGCGATCAGGGTGTTGAACGCCTCCAGACGAACGGTATCGTGCAACACATCGTTCTTCCATAATCCACGCAGACTATCGAGGTTCTGGGCAAGGCCCATGTGCGCGATGGCCAGGAAGAGCGGGATCAGGCTGCACGTTCGCATGGTTCTGAAGGATCAGGGCGGTAAGGTCGGGGCTACGTTCCCCGATCCCGGGGTGCTCGCGGAATTTCCCTGCGCCTCACCCCAAAGCGAACACCAGCACGCATAGCGCTGCCGCACCCAGGCAAAGACCCAATAGGTAGAGGTCGATCCCGAGAGTGTGCGCGCGGCGTGTCATCGGCCGAAGTACCGGTTCACCGCCTCGGTGCGGTTCTGCACATGCAGCTTTTCGTACATGCGGTGTATGTGCTGCTTGATGGTGCCGACGGTAATGCCGAGGCGGTCGCCGATCTCCTTGTAGAGCAGACCCTCAGCGAGCAGGACCAGCACCTGCTGTTCGCGGTCGCTCAGTGCGGCATTTGTCAGCGGGTCCGCTTTCGCCGCAGGCCGCAGATGCGCTACCACACGGCGCGCAACGTGCGCACTCATCGGGCTGCCTCCCGTGCTGAGCTCCCGCACCGCATCCAGGATCTGGTCCGGCGTACTGCTCTTGAGGATGTACCCGTTCGCGCCGGCCTTCAGCGCTTCGAACACGCGATGGTCATCGTCGTGTACGGTGTACATGAGGTACTGGGTCGCGGTGCAGCGTTGGCTCATCTGGCGCACACAATCGATGCCGCTCGCGCCCGGCAGGTTGATGTCCATGATCACCACGTCGGGACAGGTCTCCCCCAGCCGCATCAGGGCATCCTCCGCCGTGCTGTGAACTGTGAACGCCTCCATGCCCTCCTCGAAGATGAAGAGCGAGCGCAGCGTTTCGCGGATGGTGGTGTCATCCTCGACGATGCTCACTTTGATCGGCTGCGCTGTGCTCATGGTCCACGCCTTCGCACTGGTGTGCTTCGGCCAAGAAGGTGCGAATGTGATGGTGATCCACCTCCCCCGCAATAGAACGTTGGTTAGGGTCCCGGCGGGATCGGTACATGGAAGCGGAGACAGGTGCCCTTCTCCCCGCTCATGGTGAGCGTACCATTGAGCGAGTGGATGCGCTTGCGCATGTTCCGGAGACCATTGCCCACGGCATCTTCGGTGCCCTTGGGCAGGCCAACACCGTTATCGGTGAGTTCGATCCGGACCCCCTGGTCCCAACGGATCCGCAGATCGACCGTGGTGGCATGCGCGTGCTTCATGATGTTGTGCAACGCCTCTTTCACCACCAGGAACATGTTGCGCCGCTGCTCACTGCTCAATCGCGCACCCGGCCAAGGACCGCTCGCTTCCACCGTGATCGTGAGCCCGTTCTGCTCGCAGTAGGTGCGCGCATAGTTCGTGGTGTAGACCACCAGGTCCTCCACGCTCGTCTGGTCCGCGTTCATCGTCCAGATGATCTGGCGCATGCTGCCGATGAGGTCGCCGGCGGTATTGGCCAACGAGCTGAGTTGTTCCCGTTTCGCAGGATCTTTCTCCACGCGCAACGCCATTTCACTACGCAGCTTCAACGCGCTGAGGCCCGCACCCAGATCGTCATGCATGTCACTGGCGATCCGCATGCGTTCGGCGAGCACGGCCTGTTCGCTTTCCAAGCGCTCGCGCTGTTCGCGCAGCCGTTCGTGCACGTACCCGCGCACGAAGAAGTAAAGCCCCGCACTGATGCCGAGGAGCAGTGCCCCACGGAACCACCAGGTAGCCCAGAACGGGGGCAATACCACCACCTTCACTGAAGCGGGTTCCACGCTCCAATCAACCCCGTTGTTGCTGGCCTGTACCTCGATGTGATGATCACCCGGCGATAGGTCGAAAAGATCGATCCGCTGCGCCGCTCCGATATCGGACCAGGCGGGGTCCCTGTCCGCCATGCGATACCTAAAAAGCGGTGTGGTCCGGGGCGCCAGACCGACGGCCCCCAGCTCCAGTGTCAACGTCTTGCGGTCGGCATGCAGCCGCAGGATCTCAGGAGGGGGCTCGCTGTAGTACCGGTCATCATTGATGCGGAAGGTGGTGATGGTGGCCTGCGGCGCTCTGAGCGGCCCATCGTCCTTGGCAGGGTCGTACAGCACGATCCGCCCGCCCACACCGAACGCGATGCGGCCGTCCGGCAGCTCCGCGAGGGCACCGGTCACTGAGTTGGGGTCCAGTCCGTCCGGCAGCGTGATGCGTTGGAATCCGGCGGCCCCATGTACCCGGCGCGCGAGCCCTTGTGACGTACAGGCCCATACAGTGCCATTGCGGGCGAACAGCAGGTTCCATACCATCACCCCGGGCAATCCGTTCCGGCGATCCAGGTGGCGTGTTGTTCCGCTATCCGGATCGAGGATCACGATCCCTTCTTCATGCGTTCCCAGCCAGATGTGGCCGTCCGGTGCTTCAGCGATGCAGCGCACGACACCTCCGGCGTTCCCGCCTTTCGTATCGCGATAGACCTTGAACCGGCCGTTCTCCAAACAGGCCACACCGCCCCCGTCGTTCATGCCCAACCAGCCGCGGCCTCGGCTGTCCCACATCCAGCACAGCATCATGCGGCTGGGTAGCCGTCCGTAAAGACCTTCCAAGGTATCCACACGCGCACAGGCACCGGTCGTCAGGTCAACATGGTACAAGGCCCGGTTCCACGTGCCTGCCCAAAGGTCGTTGGCCGGACCGGGCTCAACGAAGGTGAAGTGGGTGCCTTGGCTCCTGGGGATGGCGGTGGCTATGAACGGGTCGGGAGCAAGCCGAGGTAGCCGTGGGTCGAGCGTGGCCAGTTGATAGGTGGTCGCTACCCGGAATGTCCCATCCCCGCGCGGGGAGATGTCCTCGATGCGGTTGGCACGGGCGAACGCATTGTCCTCCTCGTCGCTCACCTCGTTGAGGACATTCGTCGCATGGCCGGTGCGGAGATCGATGATAAAAACACCCTGCCCAACGGTACCTATCACAAGGGTGTCCGTATTCACAGGATGGATCTCGCTTACCGCTCCATAGTTTCCGGGGATCGACAATACGCGCATGGCCGAACTTGACCGCCGCAGGATGGCGATGCCCTGTGAGGTGCCGAACCAGCGGTCGCCCGATCGTGTTCGCTCCGTTGCCAGCACACGCGATGAGCGAAGCGCAGCTGGTTCTTCCGCAGAAGGAAGCACTTCCTCCCATCGACCGTCCGGTGCGCGGTGGAACAGCCGATGGGTCCACGTCGAGATCCACAAGCGTCCGTCCGGATCGGTATCCTGCCAGCGCAGGGTGAAGCGATTCCGCTGGCCGTCCACTGAATCGCAGTGGAACCTCGCTCCGGTGCTCAATCGCTGACCGTGGACCACAAAGTCTTTCTCATCGAAGTACCAAAGTGTGTCCGGTCCCTGGAGAACGACCGCGCTCACGGGCGATCCCGTGAACCAAGGCTGAGAGGCCGTTGCATTGCGATGATCCGTCCAGCTGTTTGAGCGGGCATCCCAGTAGGCCAGGCCCTTGGAAGAAGCCGCCCACATGCCCCCGCGTGCCGCATCCCATCGGAGCGCACCGCAGTCGTTCACGTGGCCCGGCGGACCAGCACCGGCCGGCAGTTCATCCGCATCACGAAAGGTCCGTGTCCGCGTATCGAACCGATAGAGACCCTGCTCGCTCACCACCCAGATGATGGAGTCGCCGATGCACTGCACCTGTTGCATCCGGTTGGCCTGGTGCGCGGCATTGCCGATCGCCTCCACTTGGAATGTCCGGAATTTCCCCCGTGCTTCATCGTACAGCGACAGCCCGGCCATGGTGGCCAGCCACAGCCGCCCCGATGCGTCTTCGGCCAAGTGGTTCACTTGGTCGTGCCCGATGGAGGTGCTGTCATTGCGGTCGTGGTGGAAGGTGCGCATGCGCGTGCCTTCCATCCGCGCCAGACCCGTCAGTGTGCCGATCCACATGTAGCCATGACGGTCCTCGAACAGCGCATGTACCTGCTCGCTCGGTAGGCCCTCGGCCGTTGTGATGCGGTCGAAAAGCACCTGCTGCGTCCGGGCGTTCACCCCGCACACGATCGCCATCCACAACAGCCCGGCACGCCACATCAGCCGCAAAATAGGCGGGGCGCCGGTTTTGCCGCGAAGGCTCCTCCACACCTGCTTGTCCGGATCTAACATCTGTTCACAGCCCGCGCCCGCGCCATCCCTCTACATTCGGCCAACGTTCTCGCGTCTCGACTGCGCTCGACGTGACAACTTGAACTGATATGGCCTCCGACTACAACCTGTTGATCGAAAAACTGGATGCCTTCATCCGCAAGTACTACAAGGACCGGCTGATCCGCGGGGCCTTGTACAGCGTAGGGTTGCTCGTGCTCTTCTTCCTGGGCGCTTCGCTCAGCGAGTACTTCGGGCGCTTCGGTACCACGGCACGCACGGTGCTGTTCTGGGGATTCCTGTTCGTGGCCGCCGGGGTGCTGGCACGTTTCATCGTGCTTCCGCTGGTGAAGCTGTTCCACTTGGGCAAGGTGATCTCCCATGACGAGGCCGCCGCCATTGTCGGCCAGCATTTCGGGGAGGTGAAGGACAAGCTGCTCAACACCCTGCAGCTCCGCGAACAAGCCAACAGCAACTTCGTCCAGCGCGAACTCATCGAGGCCAGCATCGCTCAGCGCAGTCGGGAGCTCTCGCCTGTGCCCTTTGCGGCAGCGATCGATCTGAGCAAGAATCGCAAGTACCTCCGCTATGCATTGCCGCCCCTGGCCGTGCTCATCGTGCTGCTCTTCGCCGCGCCCAGCCTGATCACCGACCCCGCCGGTCGCATCATCAAGCACAGCAGCGAATTCGCGCCGGAAGCGCCCTTCCGTTTCGTGGTGCTGGACAGCCATGATCTCAGCGTGCCCGAACAGGAGGATTTCGAATTGCGCGTGGCCATCACCGACGGCGCTGTACCCCAGCAAGTGGAACTCGACATCAACGGCCAACGCATCCCGCTGGTGAAGCAGGATGCCTCCCACTTCTCCCATCGCTTCCGCAACGTGCAGGAGGCGATCGAGTTCAAACTCACCGCAGAAGGCTTCTACAGCAAGCCCTTCACGCTTGAAACCGTGAGCAACCCCATGCTCACCGACCTCGCCCTGCGACTTGAGTATCCGCCCTACCTCGGCATGCCGAACACCACCACCAACGGCAACGGTGATGTGACCATCCCCGCAGGCACACGCATCACGTGGACCGCCAACACACGCAGCACGGACCAGCTCCTGCTCGCGTTCGACGATACGACCTTTACGCTGGAACCGCAGAGCGACAACGCGTTCCTGGCATCACGCCGCTTCCTGCAGAGCCGTACCTATACAATGGTACCGCGCAAAGGCGATCGCACAGCGCAGAACCCGTTGCAGTACCGCGTGGATGTGGTCCCTGACCTCTACCCCACCATCCTCGTGGAAGAGAAGACCGACAGCACTTCGCCCAAGCGCCTCTACTTCAAAGGCGACATCGGCGATGACCACGGTTTCAAGCGCTTGATCTTCCACTACGGCTTCAGTGTAGGCGGGGACAGCGTGGCCACCGAACAGCGCGAAGGCACCAAGGAACTCGGCATCGATGCCAAAAACACGCGGCAGGAGTTCTTCCACTATTGGGACCTGAGCGACCTGCGCCTGTTGCCCGGAGACAAGCTGGAGTACTGGTTCGAGGTGTGGGATAACGACGGCGTGCAAGGCAGCAAGAGCGCGCGCAGTGGAACCAAGCTCTTCGAGGCGCCGAGCTTGAAAGATCTCGCCGAGAAACAGGACGCCAACGCCGAAGTGGTGAAGGACCAACTGAAAGAAAGCATCAAGGATGCCCAGGAACTGCAGAAGGAACTGGACAAGTTGCGCCGCGAGATGCTCGACAAGAAAGAGCTGAACTGGCAGGACAAGCAGAAGCTGGAGAACGTGATGCAGAAACAGAAGGAACTGCAGCAGCGCATCGAGAAGACCACCGAGCAGTTCAGGCAGAACAACCAGGAGCAGCAGAGCTTCAAGGAAATGGACGAGCGCCTCTTGCAGAAACAACAACAGGTGCAAGAGCTCTTCGAGAACGTGTTGAGCGAAGAGATGAAGAAGCTCTACGAGGAAGTGCAGAAGCTGATGGAGCAGATGAACAAGGAGGAACTCCAAGAGAAGATGGAGGACTTGAAAATGAGCCAGGAGGACATCGAGAAGGAGCTCGACCGCGCCATGGAGCAGTTCAAGAAGATGG
This sequence comes from Flavobacteriales bacterium, assembly GCA_031421755.1. Taxonomy (GTDB): domain Bacteria; phylum Bacteroidota; class Bacteroidia; order Flavobacteriales_F; family PHOS-HE28; genus PHOS-HE28. The sequence goes on from JANOPI010000505.1 coordinate 8,133, forward strand.
AGGTAGAGCAGAAGGCCGAGGACATCGCCGAGCAGCTGGAAGAACTCGCCCAGAAGCAGAAGGATCTGGCCGAGGAAACGAAGAACGAAAAAGGGGACAACAGCGAACAGCAGAAGAAGCAGGAGGAGCTGAACAAGGAATTCGAGGACATCCAGAAGCAACTGGACGAACTGGAGCAGAAGAACAGCGAGCTGGAGACCCCAGTGGAGCTACCGAAGACCGAAGAGCAGGAAGAGGAGATCAAGAAGGAGCAGGAAGGCAGCCAGGAGGACATGCAGCAGAAGGAGAACAAAAAGGCCGGCGACAAACAGCAGAAGGCCGGCGAGCAGATGGAGCAGATGGCCTTCCAGATGAAGAGCGCCATGGGCGCCAGTGAGCAGGAGCAGCACGAGGAGGACATGGACGCTCTGCGACAGCTGCTGGAGAACATCGTGGAACTCAGCTTCGACCAGGAGGCCGCGCTCAGTGACCTGAACCGCACCGCGCCCAAGGATCCGCATTTGGTGGACATCGGCCGACAACAGAAGAAGATGCGTGACGACGCCAAGGTGATCGAAGACTCGCTCTTCGCCCTGAGCAAACGCGTGCCCCAGCTGCAAGCCGCCGTGAACCGCGAAATGAACGCCGTGAATGAGAATATGGACCAGGCCATGGAGAGCCTCGCCATCAGCCGAGCCGACATGCGCGGCAAGAGCCAAGCCCAGGACAAACAACAGCGCGCCATGACCGGCCTGAACAACCTGGCGCTGCTGCTGGACGAAGCACTTCAACAAATGCAAGCCGAACCGCCACCCGGCCCGCCAGGCCCGCCCGGCAGCGGCAAGTGCAAGAAACCCGGTGGAAAGGGCAGCGGTGCCGGAGACAGTAAAAAGATCGCAAAGACCAAAGCCAACCAAGAGGCCTTGAGCAAGCAGCTTGAGGAAATGAAGAAAGCCCTGGAGAAAGGCGGCAAAAAGCCCGGGGACAAACCCGGTGACAAGCCCGGCGAGAACGGGAAGCCCGGTGCCGATGGCAAACCCGGCGGCATGGGCCTGCCCGGCATGAGCCAGCAGCTCGCCCAGCTCGCCGCACAGCAGGCCGCTATCCGCAAGGAAATGCAACGCGCCGCGCAAGAGCTCAACAAGGACGGCAGCGGTGCCGGGCAGCCCCTGCAGAAGCTCGCTGAGGAAATGGAGAAAACCGAGAAGGACATCGTGAACAAGAACATCACCCAGGAGACGCTCAAGCGCCAACAGGACATCATGGTGCGCCTGCTGGAGGCCGAGAAAAGTGAGCGTGAACGCGAACTCGACCAGAAGCGCGAAAGCAACGAGGGCCGCGAAACACCCCACACCGACCCCGCCCGCTTCTTCGAGTACCAGCGCACCAAGCAGCGCGAGGCCGAACTGTTACGAACAGTACCCCCGGGATTGAAGCCGTACTACAAGGCGAAGGTGGCAGAGTATTTCGATACTTTTGACCGACCCTGAATTCCGCCCATGGGAGCCTTGATCGAGGACGTGCAATACACCCAGCGCATCGACTTTCCCGCCAAGGCGGAGAACATCGCGCTCGCTGAGAAGCTCATTGATGACGCCTGCCAAGCGCACGGCGTCCACGAGAGCCATTACGGCAACATCCTCATCGCCCTTACCGAGGCGGTGAACAACGCCATCCACCACGGCAACCGCCTGGACCCCGCCAAGAGCGTGGGCCTCGGTTACCAGATCAAAGGCGACAAGATCGTCTTCGTGGTGAGCGACGAAGGTCCCGGCTTCGACTTCGAGCACCTGCCCGACCCCACCGACCCGCAGAACATCGAGAAGCCCCACGGACGTGGTGTCTTCCTGATGCGCGCCTTGGCTGACAGCGTCGAGTTCAGCGACAACGGGGCAACGGTCGGCATGGCGTTCAGTCTGCAGCCGGTGAAGGAGTGATGGCCACCTTTGGCCACATCGAGTTCATCGCCCAGTCCGTTCCTTCCGCATTCCGTGACCGCGCCCGGTTGCGCAAATGGCTCACCGCCGTTGCCAAGGACCATGGGCACAGCATCGGTGAGTTGAACTATGTGCTGATGAGCGACAAGGAGTTGCTCAAATACAACCGCGAATTCCTGAAGCACGATGAGTTCACGGATGTGATCACCTTCGATGGGCAGACGGGCACCGGCGTGAGCGGCGATGTGCTCATGAGTTTGGACCGCATCAAGGAAAACGCGAAGACCTTTGGCGTGAGCGTGCAACACGAACTGCGGCGCGTGATGGTGCATGGGTTGTTGCATTTGCTCGGGCACAGCGACAAGAGCGCGGCCAAGCGGAAGGCGATGAGCGCGTTGGAGGACACGTACCTCGCGCGTTACTGAGGGGGCAGAGCGCCGCTGCCGCGGCTCGCTCATGGGTTAACCACAGAGGGCATGGAGAACACAGAGGGTGGCGCGTGTGCGTACGCCGCTGGCGCGGCTCCACCTGGTTTAACCGCAGAGTGCGCAGAGAGGCGCAGAGGGAATGCCAGAGGCTTGTGTACCCTGAGAAATACGGCCCGCGGATGGAACGGAGGCCATTCTACCCTATCCGAATTTCTGTGTGTGCTCTGTGGCTACCCAATAAGGTACCTCAGTGAGGCCCGAGCTACCGCAGCCGTACGCCTTCTTGCAGCAGATGGGTGCGTAACACCTTGGAGCGTTGAACCAATTTGGACGTTTCCAATGCGCTCTGCTCGAATGCGGGGGCTGACTTCTTCAAGCGTTTGCCCTGCTTCTTCATCTCCTTGTCCAAGGTCTTCACATCGTCGCGCAAGCGGCCCAATGCGGCTTTCCGGTCCTGGCCGGCTTTGGCCATAGCATCGATCCCCGTGGCCGTGGTTTCCAAGCCGTCACGGTAGGTCCGAAGGGTGTCACGATATGCGTTCATATCGAAGCGCATCGCCTCCATGGCTTTCGCCTGGTCGGCCATGCGCAGGTAGGTGCTATCGCCGATGATGGCTTGCGCCTTGCCCGCGAACGAGAACAAACATGAACAAGCAAAAAGGAGCAGGAGCTTCGACATGTGCTTCATCCCGACTTGACGGGGCGGCAAAGATGCGTCTACTGAGTGATGAGTGGTGAGTGGCGAGTGCTGCCTGTCGGAAGCAGCACTCACCACTCGTTACTCGCTACTTCTTCCGTTCAGTCCAGCGTGCTCTTGCGCTCCACCCCGAGCGCGTCGCCCAGCTTGCACATCGTTCCGCTCAAGGCAGCATAGCCCGTCGCGGCCACCGCTTTCATTGTGCTTTCGCGCTTCTTGAAGTCCCACACATCGCGCAGGAAGAGCGGGAAGTTGTGGTCGTTCAGCAGGTCGAAAGCCACCGAGATCGTCGGCTCCAGGCTCTTGGCCGTGTGCCAGATGCCGAAGGGGATGAACAGCGTTTCGCCCGGCCCCACCACGAAGGTGATCGGCGTGGCGTCGGTGTACTTCGGATACTTCGCCAGGTCCACGTTCTCAATATCCGGGATCATGCTCTTCCACTTGTCGTTCGGGTCCGGGTAGAGCAGCTCATCCTGCCCGCGCGGCCATACGGTGAACTGCTTGTGCCCGTACAACTGGTTGATCCACGCGCTCAGGTGGTAGTAGTCCAGGTGTACGTATGGGAACTTGCCCCCAACACCGCCAATGAACATCTCCACCGCGCTGCCCCAATAGCCGCGTTTGAACCACGAGCTTTCCAGCCAGTTCGGCTTGGCGAATCCGATGTTCATGGGGTACACCATCGGTAGCAGCTCGGGTAGCTGCGAGGTAAGTTCGTACTTGCACGGGTACGGCACGGGCCGGGTCGTGTCCTTGCCCTCCACGAGATCCATGATCTCGTTCATGGTGTATTCCTTCTCGTTGATCAGCGTCTTGCGCGTGCCGTAATTCTTGCGGAACCAGTCCGGCGTGAACGTGTTGTAGGCTCCCCACACCTTCGTTGCGTTCTTGAACACCAGCGGGATACCCGGCTTCCAGTGCTGCTCGATGAACTCTTCGTGCGTGATCTCTGACGCGTCGACTTTCCGGACTTCCATGGCGGTTATTGAGCACGCTGGAACGCGCGTTCCGAGGGGAAAGATACGCGCGTGACCAAGGGGGTCCCGCTGATGGGGATCAGGACATCAACGATCCGTTGGGGATCATTCCTTCCCCGCCCCCCGGATGTACCCCATGCACTTGTCGTACACCACCTTGGCCACCTTCCGCCCCATGGCCAGGCCTTCCACATTGTCCGCCTGAATGTGATAACCACCGAGCACGCGGCTCCAGCCGGCTTGTTCCGCCGTACTGCTGAAGGTCGGGAACTTCAGCGTGATGCTGTCGGTGGTGATGCCGGGCTCGGTGAGCCAACCGGGAAGCAGGCGCACTTCCACACCGTAGTCATCGCTGCCGGTGTAGAGCTTCAGTGCTTCAGCGCAGCCGCCGCTAACGGTGCTGTGTCCGCTCGGGTACGCGGGGAAGGGTGGGCACAGGAAACTGTCCGGCGAGTAGGGCCGCCAGTCTTTGCCCTTCATCTTCACCATGCCTTTGTGCGGGCCGCCCCAGCCCATGATGTCCTCCTTGCCCATCAGGTAATGTACCTGCTGGTAAGGACGGCTCGTGTCGTAGAAATACTTCGTTTCCCAGCACGCGATGAAGCAGTCCATCGCCGTGGAAGTGACGATGAAATACATCTTCACATCCTCGTCCAGCGTGTGTTCGTCGCGCACGCTCACATCGCGGCTGAACATGAGCCAGTGGCCAGCCTGTTGAACGCTGCGTGGTCCATCGCGCATGAACTCCACCAATGCTTTCTCTTCGTTGGTGAGGCTGGCCTGCACGGCTACCACTTGGCGTACTTCCTTTTCCAATCGTGCATCGCCCATTTTCGGCGGGGGCGGGCTGCGGAACTGACTGGCGCTGTCCAGGGCGAAACACTTCACATGGCCCCAATGCGGTGCGAGCGCGCCCGGCGTCCACTGGCTGCCGTCCTCGCGGGTGAAGGTCTTGGGTTGCCAGCGGTCGATGTCGTTCAGTTTGTCCACCGGATTCTTCGGCTCGTAATGGGTGTAATCGCCGCAAGGCTCCGCTGCGCGCACATCATCACCGTGCATATTGCTACCGTCGTTCCGGCAGGAGGCGGTCGCTTGTTTCGCGGCCAGGTTGCCGATCCCCGCCGGTGTGGCCGGATCCTCGCTCCAGTTGTTGGGGTCATAGCCGAACTCCGTGAGCCGTTGCGCGAACAAGGCCGAATCCGCCGGGTATACCGTTTGCAATGCACGGCATGCCGCATAACTGATCGCCATCTGTTTGGAAGCGAGGTCGCGCTCCGCTGAAGGCCGACGCTCCACCTTCACGTGGACCGGCACGGCCACACTGTCATAGCGGCTCCACGCGTCGTACATCGCACGGGCACATAAGGCCACCAAACGGCTGCTCACCGGCGGGCGCGGTCGGTTGCGCTCGGTATCGTTCGCGGTGCCCTCCAGGATCACCCCGCCCCATTTGTACGCCATGTTGTTAGTGCCCGTGGACTCAGGTATGGCAGGTGTTTCTTGTACACCAGGAGCTGGCTGTTGCGAACAGGCCGCAAGGCCCAGCATCAAAAGGAGGATCGGGTGGCGCATCTTGGTGGGAGGGGCCGTGAGTTTAACACCCTTCCTTGTTTCCCCAACTGACGCATGACAGGACCGTTCGGGCGGAATGCAGGGACGCTTACCTTCATCCCCATGCGCATCCTCTCCCTCCTTACGGGTACACTCCTCGCTTGTGCGATGAACGCCCAGTCCACCTTCAGTGTTTCCAGCACCACCGTGGGTGGGCAGGCCACGGATGAACAGGTCTTCAACGGCTTCGGCTGTTCGGGCCAGAACATCAGCCCGCAGCTCAGCTGGCGCAATGCGCCGGAGGGCACCAAGAGTTTCGCCATCACGATGTACGATCCCGATGCGCCCACGGGCAGCGGCTGGTGGCATTGGGTGGCCTTCGACATCCCGGCCTCCACCATGGGTATTCCCGCCGGGGCCGGAACACCGGACATGCCCGGGATGCCAGCAGGCGCGGTACAGAGCATGACCGACTTCGGGCAACCGGGCTACGGCGGACCATGCCCGCCACCTGGCCACGGACCACACCAGTACATCGTTACCGTGTACGCGCTGAAAACAGAAAAACTCGGGCCCGATGCCAAGGCCGGTGCGGCGATGGTCGGCTTCAATCTCAACCAGCAGCTGCTGGCCAAGGCCGGTCTGGTATTCTACTACGGCCGGTGATCCCTGCACGCCATGACGATCGAACACCGTGAAACCCGCACATCCATCGCACAACTCACCCGGGTGCGGCCGGACTACCTCGAAGTGGTCTATCTACCAGGCAGCAAACTCACCACCGCATCGCTGAAAGAAGTGCGCGACGCGCGGCGTGAACTCATGGGCGACGCGGCTTATGCCATGTTCAGCGTCCTGCCCGAAGACATCGACTTCGAACTCAGTGCCATGAACGTGGACCACTTGGCCGATGACCGCCGTGACGGGAATTTCCTGGCCATTGCCGTGGTGACGAGCACGAACATGATCCAGATGGTGCTGAAGCTCTACTTCTCCTACTACCCGCTCCTCACCCGGTTGCTGGTAACGGACAAAGAAGCGGAGGCGCGGGCCTGGATGGATACCCAATTCAAGGAATTGGGCACGGCGAGGGCGTGAAGGCCAGCGGTCCCCCATCGCCGGGTGTACGTTATGGAGCCAACCAGGCAGCCCGCCCCGGTCCATCCTTACTTGCGCTCCAGCGACTCGTTGGAATTCTCCCGCCGTTGCGTTCGTTTTTCACGGTGCTTCGCCTTCCTCTCGTCCTTCTTCGTTTGCCACTTCGTGACCTGCTCAGAGGTGAGCACGGTCTTCAACTCCGTCTCATACGCCGCCTGTTGGTCCTTCATTTCCGCTCGGCGGGCAGCGCGTTCCTTTTCGTTGGTCGCGCGAACCGCCTCCGCTTCGGTGGCCCATTCGTGGTTCAGTACTTCCACGCGCACGGCCTGTTCGGCGCTTAGGCCAAGGTCCTTCGTCATCCGTTCGGTGCGCGCTTTCACCCGCTCCTCCGTGGTCATTTTGGGGAGGTCGCCTTTCCTCGCTTGTTTGTCCTGTGCAACGGCGCTGAGACCGCTCGTTATCACCGCCAGGGCCATCATCAACTTTTTCATGTCTGTGGGTCTTGGTGCGGGATAGACCACGCGCGGGACTTTGGGTTCGATCGGCGCACAGCCCGTTAACGGAACTTGGGGAAATGAACGCGGCGCGCATCGGCCAAGAACACGCGCTCGATAGCGATCGACCGGATCACTGTTCCGCTGCGAACGGAACTGCGACGGGTCCACCTTCCATGGTAGCCATGAGGCCGGTGCTGGCGGTTCCTGTGGTCTTCCCGGCTACCACTTCCGTAGGCCCTCCGCTGCGCGCCATGAACCCCAGCTCCTCATACCGAGCGATCACGGTATACACACCGATCGCATCAGGTGCCGCTCCACCATCTTGTCGCGAGAGCTCCAACACCGGCGTGCCGTTGTCAGCAACGTACCATAGATACCGGGTGGTGGTGATCTGCTCGTCGCCCTTGAAAAGTGAATCGATGGAGACCAGCTTCACGCGTACCAGGTCCGCGTAGGTGGCCCAGCTGAAGTCGATGTGGCCGGTGCCGTCATGGCTCCACAAGCGCGTCGTACTGCTGATGCGCTCATAGGGCGCTGCCGTGTCGTTGGTCGTGCGGTGGTCCATGCCAGCTTCTCCGATGACTTGTGGAACGGGAACCGAGGCCCACATGCCCTCCTCCATCCAAGCGCTTGGTCGCACAAAGCGCCCGATCGGTTCGGGGATCGCCGTAAAATTCCAGGTGCCGCCCGTTCCCGCTCCTGGATCAACGGGGAGGGCCAACGAGGGAAACACGCCGACAAGGTGTGCTCCGTCCATACCCGACAGAACGACCGGGGGGAACACGGCTTGCGCTGATGCGGACATCGCGGCACAGGCGAACAGAAAGGGTGTGGCAAGGGCGCGCATCGGGCGATTTCGGCGCCTTGGTACGCACACCTCGGGAATTGGTGACAGTCGCGCTGCCGACCGGTATCCTCAGCGCCCTTCGTGGCCGATGTGCGCATCCAACCATCCGAAGACGGTATCGTGCCACTGCATGGAGTTCTGCGGCTTGAGCACCCAATGGTTCTCGTCGGGGAACCGCAAGAAGCGCGACTCCACGCCCTTGGCCTGCAGCGCGGTGAATGCGCCGATGCCCTGCTCCACCGGTATGCGGTAGTCCAGGTCCGAGTGGATGATGAGCATCGGCACGGTCCAGTCCTTGGCGTGGAGCGCGGGGTTGAATTTGTCGTACAGCACGGGTTCTGTGAAGGGCGACCCGCCCTGGTCCCATTCATCGAACCACATCTCTTCTGTGGTGTAGCCCATGGAGCGCGCATCAAACACCCCGTCATGCGACACCAGACACTTCCATGGCTCCTTCCACTTGCCGGCGATCCAATTCACCATGAAGCCACCATAGGACGCGCCGAGCGCCGCCGAGCGGTCCGCATCCAGAAAGGGGTATGTTTTCAGCGCATACGCCCAGCCCTTCTGCAGGTCCTCCAGCGGACGATCGCCCCAATGCGTGCTGATGGCATCACAGAACGCCTGACCGTAGCCGGTGCTGCCGTGGAAGTCGATCATCACCACCGCGTAGCCCGCGCCGGCATAGGTCTGCGCGTTCCAGCGGAAGCTCCACAGATCGCTAAAGGTGCCTTGGGGGCCGCCATGGATGATGAAGGCCACCGGGTACTTGCGGCCCTCCACATAACCCGCCGGTTTGATCACGTACCCGTAAACCGTTTCGTTGTTCCAGCCCGCGAAGCTGAACTGCTCGTACGCGCCGAACTCCTTGCCCGCCAGTACAGCGTTGACGCTCGTGAGGTTGGTCGCCGCCTCATCGATCAGAACGGTCTTCGACTGGTACACATCATACTTGACCAAGGGTTTCTTTCCGGTGTACAAAGCGGATGGGCTGGTCAATGAACTCTTGAGGAAGACGAAGCTCTTCGCCGTCTCACAGAACGCATCAATATGTCCATCTTGGGAGAGCGCCCTTACGCCCCCGCTTACCCTGTCGATGCGAAAGAGCTTGTGTTTACCGAGGTCGTCGGCGGTCACCAACAAACCCTTGCCATCGGCGCTCCATTCCATCTGGTCCACGCTCCGGTCCCATTCCGCGGCCAGCGGCGTCACCTTGCCGGTGGCCAGGTCGCGCAGTTGCATTTCGAAGCGGTCCGCCTCGAAGCCCGGGCGCTTCATCGCTTTGTAAGCGAGCGTGGTGCCGTCCGGTGAAAGTCGCGGGCTCGCATCCCACGCCGGGTTACTCACCGTGAGGTTGGTGAGCGCGCCGCCCGCTATGGGCACGCTGTAGATATCGAAGTTGGTGCTCCACGGCTCGCGCATGCCCGCTTCCCGCGCACTGAAAAAGACCGTCTTGGAATCGGGCGCGATGGCGAAGTCGCCTTCATCCCCGAATGGTTTGGAGGGTACGTCCCCATCATACCCGCCCGTGAGCGCGGTGACCTTCCCGCTGGCGAAGTCCACATGGAAGAGGTGGTTGCGCGTGCCGTCCGCCCAGGTGTCCCAGTGCCGCACGAAGAGCTTATCATACACGGTTCCACTGCCCACCTGTTTCTCCGCTTGTTTCCGCACGGTGAGCGCGATCTCGTCCTCTGTAGCCGAAGGGAACACGGCGATCCCCACCACAGCACCGCGGCCGTCCGGTGTGATCCGGTACGCATCGATGCCCAGAGCCAGACGCGTTACCTGTTGCCCCATGCGGCCATCCGTATCGGTCTTCCACAGCTGGGTGCTGCCCGTGCCACCGCGCCCAGAGAGGAAGTAGATCACCTTGCCGTCAGGCCCCCATTGCGCCCCGTTCGCCCCGCTGTCGCTCACCGCCAGACGGATCTCCGGTGCGGCCGGCTCATTCAGGTGCTTCAACCACAGGGAGCGCACTCCTTTGTTCTTCCCCATGTCCGTGGCACGCACCGTGAAGAGGGCCATGGTGCCTGCCGGGTCCACGCTGAGGCCGCTGATGCGGTCCAGCAGCAGCATGTCCTGGTAGGTGAAGGGCGTGCGTTGCGCGTTGAGCAGCAGCGGAACGACGGCGGTGAAGGCGAGCAGGCGGTTGCGCATCGGGTTTTCGTGTGGGCCGAAAGCTAGGCGGGGCACCGGAACAACCACTTGCACTCCACCGCCCGCCACTTGCTCGATCGCGTATACCCCTTTCCGGGGGAGGCCTCACTTTCGCATCGTCAACAACGACAAAAACAAACCAACACCTATCAACCATGGCATTCCGCGCAGACCTTGAGATGAACGGCAAAACATACCGCCTGCTGCATTGCAGCTACGCACTGAACCGCGATGTGGACCACACCGGCCGCCCATCGAGTGAAGTGAAAGGAGGCACGATCCAATTCGAGATCGAGAGCACCGAGGACACGAGCATCTGGGATCTGATGATCGCCCAGTTCAAGAGCACCGATGGCACGATCACCTTCAAGAAGCGCGACGAGGACGCCAAGATGAAGGAGCTGAAATTCGAGACCGCCTACGTGGTGGCCCTCAGCGAGAACTTCGACAGCACGGGGGGCAACCCCATGAGCATGAGCTTCACGCTCAGCGCCCACAAGCTCCAACTCGGGGCCGA
>JANOPI010000506.1:0-2863 GCA_031421755.1 Flavobacteriales bacterium
ACCAGCACCAACCCGCAGAACGCATTGTGTGTGCGCTTCGTCTCCAATGGCTTCACCAGTTGCGCCGTGGGTGCTGGCGAAACGATCTGGGATTGGACCGTGAGCTGCCTGGACTGCACGAACCCGGCGGCCACCTTCGACCTTGTGGAGGATTGCCTGCACAACGGCTTCAATGTTTCGGTGGAAGTGAGCGATCTGGGCACCGCATCAGATCTGCGCATCACCGATTCGTGGTCCGGTGATACGTTGACCGGGATCGGCCTCGGTGCCACGCTGGTTGGCCCCATTCCCGCAGGGCAAACGGCACAGGTAACTGTACTGAACGGGGCGAATCCCCTGTGCCGGATCTACAGCGAGGAGTTCTTCCTAGCGCCTGACGCGTGTGTAGTGACCGCTTGCGACATCATCGGGGTCGAACACTGCTATGGGAATGATGACACGGCGTGGTTCGTGTACCAGAGCGGCGACAATGTGCCGTTGAGCTTGAGTTTTGCGTTCGGCACCCTGTTGGACGGTGACGAGATCCGCGTATACAATGGCCTGGATGAAACGGCGCAGCTGGTCTTCGCCGGCAACCTGGGCGGTGATGTCACGGGTCTGGCGCTTTCAAGCAGCAACCCGGACAACGCGCTGATGTTCCAGATCGTGAGCGACAGTGCAGGATCCTGCGCCTCTGGCGAGGCCACTACCCCCATGTATTGGACCGTGGGTTGCGGGTTGGTCGGTGCGCCGGAGCAGGGTGCAACCAAATTCTCCGTGTTCCCGAACCCCGCATCTGAGGAACTTTTCATCCAGTTCCCCGAGGGAGGAAACGGCCCGGTTCGGGTTGAACTGCTGGACGTCGCTGGCCGTGTGGTCCTCATACGCAACGTGCCAGAAACGGGGGATACCCCCCTGAAGGTCGCGCTGGAAGGCCTGTCCCTGGGGCGTTACACCGCTCGGGTCACCACGGATCGGGGAACCTGGTCGGCCAGTGTGCAAGTTGCCCGTTGATCAGAAGGTGACAGGGATACAAGCGCGGTGATAAGGTGAGCAGAAAGCGGGTGGGTGGAAGCGCCTCCGCCTGCGGCCTCCTCATTACATTCGCCCGGCCTTGGTCAGCGCGAGGCCTATCAAAACGAAATACCGAGATCCCGCATGAACGTCCGTACGCTTCGACTCTCCGCATTTGGCACCTGTCTTTTAGCCATCGGGGCCGTCGCCCTGAAGACCACCGGCGATTCAGGCTACGCGCCGCCGCCTCCACCTCCCAATGGCTACGGCGGGGTGATCCAGAGCTGCGGCCCTGACAATTACATCTACTGCCATGGTGAATCGTGGGACAGCTCGATCACCTACCAGAGCACCAGCACTTTTCCGATCGCCATGGTGTTCAATGCGGGCAGCTTCGAGACCTGCTGCGATTACGTGCAGATCTATGACGGCTTGGACAATTTCGCGCCGCTCATCGGCCAATACACAGGCCCGCTTACCGGCCTGTTCTTCGTAAGCACCAATCCGGACAATGCGCTGTTCGCCGTGTGGCATACGGACGGTTCGATCAGCTGCCAGAGTGGCTCCTACCAGCAACTGGATTGGACGGTGAGCTGCTTGGATTGCACGGCACCGCAAGCCGATTTCAGCGTCGTCGCGGACTGCCCGAACAACATTTTCTATGTGGTGGTGAACGTGACCACGTTGGGCACCGACCCATCGGTGGACATCACGAATACCGGCGGTGCGCCTGTGGTGGTGGCATCGGCCCCGGGTACCTATTCCATCGGGCCTTTCGTTGCGAATTCCGAAGTGGAGGTCACTCTGGAGAACGAACTGAATCCGCTGTGCAACGTCAGGTCAGGGCTGGTTACCAACGATCCTCCTTGTCCGGTGATCTCCTGCGGGCCGAACACCTATGACTACTGCTATGAGAACCTGGACACCTACACACGGGTCTATCAGGGAACGAGCACGTTCCCGATGCGCATCCAGTTCAATTCCGGGGGCATCTACCAGTTTGATGGCGACCTGCTGACGATCTATGACGGACTGAGCGATCAATCTCCGGTCCTGTATTCGGGTACCGGGGTGAATGGTGATCTGACCGGACTCTTCTGGACCTCCACCAATCCGGACTTCGCGATCACCCTGAAAATGGTGTCCACGCAGTTCACGGCATGCTCCGATGGCAATGCGTTACCTTGGAATTATACCGTAGCCTGTCTGGATTGTAATCCGCCAGCTGGAACCGCAGGCCCGGCGATCACTGATTGCGCTGGGCAGAACTTCACGGTTCCGGTCACCGTTACCGATCTCGGCACCGACCCGCAAATAGAGATCGCCAACAACGTGGGCGCCCCCCCAACAGTGGTGACCGCCCCAGGTACTTACACGGCCGGTCCATTCACGTTGGGCAACCCGGTAACGCTTACCTTGGTGAATGATGCCAATTCGCTCTGCAATGTGGGCCTCGGCACCTTCCTGAACACGTTCTGCCCCATCAACATCACATGTGGTGCCCCTGCGATCGAGCAGACCCACTGCTACCAGGACATCGAAAGCAGCGTTTGGCTGTATCAGAACACGGGCACGGAATCATTGGCTATCCTTTAAGCCACACCTTATCGCCTGTCATGCATAATGCCGCGTTCAAAGCGCTGGATGTTGACGCTGTTTACGAGGCGATGCCTTTGTTGGAATCTGAACTAGACATATTTTTTGAGAATTTGAAAGATCCGGATTCTCCCATTTTCGGATTGAATGTCACGGTGCCTTATAAAGAAAGCGTCCTGAAATATTTGGATGTTTTAAATCCATTGGCAGAGAAGATTGGCGCGGTTAATACGATTGTCGTTGGAAAAGACAGGGAATTGATTGGTTATAATAC
>JANOPI010000507.1:0-3578 GCA_031421755.1 Flavobacteriales bacterium
CACTCGCCACTCGCCACTCGCCACTCACCACTCGCCACTTGGGCCCTGTCACTTTCTCCCGATCACCTTCTCCACAGCCTTCACGATATCCGGCGTATCCAGTCCGTACTTCGTCAGCAGTTGATCCGGTGTGCCGCTCTCGCCAAAGCTGTCGTTCACGGCCACGAATTCCTGGGGCTTGGGGGAATTGCGCACGAGGACTTGGGCGATCGCTTCGCCCAGCCCGCCATACCGGTTGTGTTCCTCGCAAGTGACCGCGCATCCCGTCTTCGCTACGCTGGCTAGGACCGCTGCCTCATCCAGAGGTTTGATCGTATGCACGTTGATCACTTCCGCCTTGATACCCCGCTTGGCCAATTCCTCCGCAGCCTGCAAGGCTTTCCACACGAGGTGACCGCATGCGAAAACGCTCACATCCGAACCTTCGATCAGGCGTTGCGCTTTGCCGATCTCGAAGGGCATATCAGCAGGAATGAAGACCGGCCACTTCGGGCGGCCGAAGCGCAGATACACCGGGCCTTCATGCGCACCGATCGCGATGGTAGCCTGCTTGGTCTGGTTGAAGTCGCAGGGTACGATCACGGTCATTCCGGGCAGCATGCGCATGAGGCCGATATCCTCCAGGATCTGGTGGGTGGCACCGTCTTCACCGAGCGTAAGGCCGGCGTGGCTCGCGCAGATCTTCACGTTTTTGCCGGCGTAGGCGATGCTCTGTCGGATCTGGTCGTACACGCGGCCCGTACTGAAATTGGCGAAGGTGCCGGTGAAGGGGATCTTGCCGCCGATGGTGAGGCCCGCGGCCATGCCCATCATGTTCGCTTCGGCCACGCCCACTTGGAAGAACCGCTCCGGGAATTTCTTCGCGAAGGCGTCCATCTTCAAAGAGCCTGTGAGGTCGGCACAGAGGGCCACCACGCGTTCATCGCGGGAGCCGAGTTCGAGCAATCCCGCGCCGAAGCCGCTGCGGGTATCTTTTTGGTCGAGTACAGGGTAGTTCATCGATGTGTGGTTTGGGCATGCTGCTCAGGAAGCCCCTCTCCTTGGGAGAGGGGTTGGGGGTGAGGTCAGAGGTCTAAATTGATGGCTTGTCCGCTGGTGATGGTCACATCCTTCTCGATGGAGAAGGCGGTCTGGTGCGCGGTGGCGCTCCGGTAGATCACTTTGTAGTCACCGGGCTGCAGGCGGAACTGGTTGCGCGCGTCGGTGGAAAGCAGATCCACCACCCACCGTAGTTCACTGCCGTCTTTGACGAAGATCGCCCCGTATCCGGAAGCCGATGCACTCACATTCAGTGTGCCACTGCGTGGAATGCGGATCGGTGTGACCACACTCTGTTTGATCGGAACGTCATTGATCATTGTGCGCGGGAGAGTGAGGATCTCCAGATCGTACAACCCGGTGCGGTAGCGCTTGGAGGAATTCATGCGCTGCGCGTTCAGCGTGGTCGTTTCATCGTGCTTGCGAACAATGCATTGCACGTCATCCGCGGTCGCCGAGCCATCGATGCGCAGTTCCAGATCACCTTGTCCCGCTGCGATCGCGATCACATTGTGGCGGCCTGGTTCAATGGTCACATTCTCTTTCACGCTAGGTGGAATGGTATGCGCCACCACGCGGTAGGTGAACACCGGATCGATGTTGATCGTGTCCGGCTCGTTCCGCAGGTTCATCGTATGCACGAAGTTGAATCGCTGCAGTCCGGTCTTCTGGTCGTAAAAAGTCACGGGAACGTTTGTCTCGGTCGGTTTCGAATCGTCAGCCACGAGCAGCAGTTGCGTGGTCGTGTTGTTCAGCGCCTGATCGATCACCACGCGCAGCACACGTTCGAACATCTCGGGCGTTGCCGCGTCATAGTAGTTGCCGATGCACTTCAGGTTGTACTTGCCACCGTCCTCCAGTCCGATACCGATCACGAAGGGTTTCAGCACCACGCCTTTCGCTTGCAGGGCGCGGCTTACGGCGCAGGGGTCTTCATCGCACGCTTCGATCCCGTCGGTGATCAGGATGATGATGTTGCGTGAGGTGTTGTCCGGGAAATCGCCACCGGCTTTCTCCAAGGAACGCGCGATCGGCGTGGTGCCGAGGCAGCGTACTTCATTCATCGTCTTGCGGATCGCATCGCCCTGCTGCGGCCCGAACGGTACTTCTAGTTTGGTGTCGTCGCAGTCCTGCTTGCCCGGTTCAATGCGCGTTTGGTGCCCATAAAGGCGCAAGGCCAATTCGGTATTCGGCGCGTTCTCGATCGGCTTCAGGGCTTCCAGCAGGATCTTGCGCGAGGCATTGATCTTCGGCTCGTTCTCCCAGAACGCGTTCATGCTGTTGCTCGCGTCCATCACGAAGAGGATGCGCGTGAGCTGAGGGGACTTCTCTTTCGGTTTCTGCGCGTAGGTAGGGCTAAGGAGCAATGCGCCGAATGCGAGCATCAATAAGTTCAGGACACGCATTGGGTTGGCTGTCGGTTGTCGATCGTCGGTTGTCCGGTGTTGTGGGAAAAATCTGCGATAGCCAGCGTTGGCAGCCCGACAACTGCCAATTGACAACCGACAACCGTCCTCGGAACTGACAACCGAAAACCGACAACTGTTCATCTCAGTAATCTCCCAACGTCTCTGGAAGCTGGGAAAGTGCCTTGGCGAGCTGTTCATCATTGGGCGGGATACCATGCCATTCGTGGCTGCCCACCATGAAGTCAACTCCCATGCCCATTTCCGTGCGCATCAGGATGCAGACGGGTTTTCCGCGACCGGTGCGGCTTTTCGCTTCGTTCAAGCCGGCGATCACCGCAGCCATGTCGTTGCCTTGGATCTCCAGCACATCCCAACCGAAGGCGAGCCATTTCGCTCGGAGATCACCAAGGGGCATGATCTTTTCGGTGTCGCCATCGATCTGGCGTCCATTCCAGTCGATCGTGGCGATCAGGTTGTCCACCTGCTTACCGGCCGCGTACATCGCGGCTTCCCAGATCTGGCCTTCCTGTAGTTCGCCATCACCGTGCAGGGTGAAGACGAGATGGGCATCCTTGTTCAGGCGTTTGGCCTGCGCGGCACCGATCCCCACGCTCAACCCTTGGCCGAGCGACCCGCTGGCCATGCGCACGCCGGGTAATCCCTCGTGCGTGGTAGGGTGCCCTTGCAGGCGCGAATCCAACTTGCGGAAGGTCTTCAACTCGCTGATGGGGAAATAGCCGCTGCGCGAAAGCACGCTGTAGAACACCGGGCTGATGTGTCCATTGCTGAGGAAGAACACGTCCTGCCCGATCGCGTCCATGTCGAAGTTTCTCGCGTCGTGCCGCAGGCTGTGGAAGTACAGCGCGGTGAGGAAGTCGGTGCAGCCGAGGGAGCCGCCGGGATGGCCGCTCTGGCAAGCGTGTACCATTCGGACGATATCGCGGCGGACCTGTGAAGCGATGCGCTGGAGTTCGGCGGTAGAAGGGGTTGAAGCCTTTACCGGAGCGGATTCCGTCATGGTGTGCAAGGGGGTGGGATAAGCGGCGGCGAAGGTATCCGGGGCGCTCCGGCAGGCCCGTTCCGCGTGGATAACTTCTGAAGAGTGGCTTCAAGCGCCCCGGCCCTGCGTGG
>JANOPI010000508.1:0-6937 GCA_031421755.1 Flavobacteriales bacterium
CCATGAGCGCGTGGTGGTGGAGTAGCTCCCTGTTCGCTTGTTCGAGTTGAGGGGCTCTCTGTAAGCCACCCGCTCCACAACTATCCCCACCCAACGCATAGCTTGCCCCGGTGCTCCTCCGTCCTTTGATACCCTTCGCGTATGTGTTGTCCCTCGGCACCGTTGCGCATAGCCAAGCGTACAAGGATCCATCGCTGCCCATACCGCTAAGGGTAGACGACCTCCTCCCCCGCATGACGCCGGAAGAGAAATTCCGCCAGCTCTTCATGGTGGCCGGCGACTTCGGTTCGGACAGCACGCGCTTCAGTTCCGGGCTCTTCGGCTTCCAGGTGGATGCGGCCGCGCAGGGCGATGCGGGCGGTCAATTGCTCAGTTACGCTGCTGGCGCGGATGCCAAGCGCACCTTGGACAAGATCAACGGTATGCAGCGCTTCTTCATGGAGCGCTCCCGCCTCGGCATCCCGATGATCCCGTTCGATGAAGCCTTGCACGGGCTGGTGCGCAAGGGCGCAACGGCCTTCCCACAGAGCATCGGCATGGCCGCGTCGTTCGACACCACCTTGATGGCGCGCGTGGCCGAAGCGATCGCGATGGAAACGAAGGCGCGCGGCATTCGCATGGTGCTGAGCCCCGTGGTGAACCTCGCCACCGATGTCCGCTGGGGCCGCGTGGAAGAAACCTACGGTGAGGATCCCTTGCTCGCCTCATGCTTCGGTGTGGCCTACGTAAAGGCCATGGAACGTCGAGGCATCATCACCTCGCCCAAACACTTCGTGGCCAACCACGGCGACGGTGGTCGGGACAGTTATCCCGTCTTCCACAGCGAACGGCTCTTGCGCGAGAGCTACTTCAAGCCCTTCAAAACAGCGATCCAACTCGGCGGTGCGCGCTCGATCATGACGGCCTACAACGCGCTCGACGGACGCCCATGCAGCGCGAACAGTTGGCTGCTGAACGACGTGCTGCGCAAGGACTGGGGCTTCCGCGGCTTCGTGATCAGCGATGCGGCGGCCACCGGCGGGGCCAACGTGCTGCACTTCACCGCGCGCGACTACGAGGACGCCGGACAGCAGAGCGTGGAGAATGGCCAGGACGTGATCTTCCAAACAGACTTCGCGCATGCGGATCTCTTCAAGCGGCCCTTCCTCGATGGAAGCGCCGATGCCACCGCGATCGACAGCGCCGTGTCGCGCGTGCTGCGGATGAAGTTCGACATCGGGCTTTTCGATGACCCCTTCGCGAGTGACCAGCCCCTTTCAGGTCTCAACATGAAGGCGCACCGCGCGCTGGCCTATGAGATGGCCATGAAAGGCGCAGTGCTGCTGAAGAACCGGAACGGCGCACTGCCACTACCAAAGAACCTGAAACGCCTCGCCGTGATCGGGCCGGACGCGGATGAAGCCCGGCTCGGCGGCTATAGCGGTCCCGGCAACGCCCCGGTGTCCATCCTCGCTGGTGTGAAAGAGCGCTTCGGCACCAACGTGGAGGTCACGTACATCAAGGGTTGCGATCGGGTGGATCCTGGATACAGCGTACTCCCTGCTGAGGATCTCTTCCATCAAGAGGGCAAGCGCTTGGTACCCGGGTTGAAGGCCGCCTATTACAACGGCATCGACATCACAGATGCGCCCACTTTCGAACGGATCGATCAGCGCATCGACTTCCAATGGACCCTCTTCGGCCCTGATCCGCGCATCGCCTTCGACCATTTCGCTGTGAAGTGGGAAGGTGTCATCGTGCCGGACAGCAGCGGCATCGGGCGCATCGGGGTCGAAGGCAACGACGGTTACCGGCTCTGGCTGAACGACTCGCTGCTGATCGATCGCTGGAATGAACAGGGCGTTGGAGCAACACTTGTGCGCTGCGAATTCGTTGCGGCGAAACCCCTGCCCTTGCGCATCGAATACCGTGAGCGGGCCGGGAATGCGCGCTTCAAACTGGTCCAGGACCTGAAATTCTACCACGATGGGTTCGAGCACGAGGTCTTCCGGATCGAAGAACAGGCGAAGACGAGCGACGCCATCATTGTTGTCGTGGGAATAGAGGAAGGCGAATTCCGTGACCGGAGCAGCCTGAAACTACCGGGTCTCCAGGAGCGGCTCATCGGCCACATGGCCACTACCGGAAAGCCCGTGATCGTGGTACTCGTCGGCGGCAGCGCCATCACCATGGACGCATGGATCGATGAGGTGGACGCGGTGCTCATGGCCTGGTACCCCGGTGAAGCAGGCGGGCTCGCGATCGCCGACCTGCTACTTGGCACTCGCAACCCCAGCGGCAAACTCCCCATCACCTTCCCGCGCAACGAAGGACAACTGCCGCTGATCTACAACCACTACCCCACCGGTCGCGGCGATGATTACGTGGATGGCACCGGCCACCCGCTCTTCCCTTTCGGCTATGGGCTGAGCTATTCATCCTTTGAATACACCGATCTGCAATGGAATCGGACGACGTTCAGCATGAGCGATACCGTGCTGCTTTCCTTCCACCTGAAGAACACGAGCGCGTTGGCCGGTGAAGAAGTGGTCCAACTCTACGCGCACGATGAACTGGCGAGCATCGCCCGGCCGGTAAAAGAACTGAAGGGGTTTCAGCGCGTTGCCCTGCTACCGGGCGAAACGAAGACGGTCTCCTTCCGGCTTCACGCGGCCATGTTCGCCTTCCCGAATGAAGCGATGGTGGACGTCACGGAACCCGGGACCTTCCGCATCATGATCGGTGGTTCAAGCAAGGACCTCCGCTTGCGCACCATCATTGAACTTGTCGATTGACCGCTCAGTACACCACCAGTTTTCCTGTGCGCAAGGTACTTCCTCCGGACAGCACCGAATAAATGTAGGTACCGCTTCCCTCGATCCGCCGGACCGTGTTCAACCGTTGCCCCGTGAAGGCGCTGCGGTCCACAACCCGCCCGGTAACATCACGGATCACCAGTTCAACCCCGCCTTCACCGGCCAAGGTGCCCTCGAACAGAAAGGAACCCGTACCCGGATTCGGGTAAACCCGGAAGTCCGGAGCCGGAAGCCTTCCGGCTCCGCCCAAGGATGGGCAAACGCCGGGCATGTTCGCATCCAGCCAGTCCAGCCGCTTGGCGATCCACGCTTTCAAGGTGTCAAGCTCACCACTGTAGGTGGTTGCGCACGCCAATACTTCCGGTGCCGGCCCGCTGATGCCCAGGATCGGCCATTTCTGGAAGTGCCGCGCCTGTGCGTTCTGTACGACCGCCCCAACACTATCGATGAACGCGTTGATGGCCGCGTTGGCCAGTGCGCCTTCCCGATGTTCATCATACACGCAGCGCAGTTCGTTGGTGAAGGTGCTGTCCTGCAAAAGCCGCACATACCAGCCGGAGGATGGATTGTCCGTCGGGCAGTCATTGATCCGGTGCGCCCAGCCGCTGCCATCCAGGTTGCCGAAGATCCCGCAGCCCCACATGTTCTTCCACGCCCAATCGAAGTCCCATACCGGGCCGGCCTTCAACTTGCCGCCATTGCTGTTCTTGTCCTTGTGCAGGAACACGCTCTTCTTGAACCCATCGTTGTTGCGCGAAAGCTCATTCACCAGGAAGTAGTTGATGAAGGATGGAACATCGAGGTAACGCCGGTAACCGATCACCGTGTCAGCGAATGACCCGGCGTACAGCGCCGCCTCCAGTGTGTCCACGTACGCCGCGATGTAGTCCCGCTGCTGCGCGCTGATGGAGTCCGGTTCCGGGTATTCGTAGTTGAATGTGATGGTGAGTTCCGGATGGTCGATGGGCGCATAGTTGGACTGGAAACTGCCCCCCTGTTCCGGGTAATTGTGCTGCAGGATGTAGCCGCCGGTGATATCGTCCCCGCTGTTCTCGTAGCTCCACAATCGCGCGATGTCCACACGGCCATCATCCCGCTTGATCTTCTCACCGAACACATGGATCCCTTGGTACGAGCTGTCTATGACCACTTCGCACAAGTGTGTTCGCGGCGCATAGTGGCCCATGGCACGTGCCAGATGGAAGGCCAGCTCGTTCCTGACGAAGGACCGGTCGTTGTAGTTGGATAGCAGCACCCAATCGTTCTCCGCAGGCATACCCAACAGCGGCACGTTGTTGTTCGCCCCGGTGTTATCCCGCGTTTCGATCGCGTAAGGGCGTTGCGGATAGCCCGCTGAGGTCGCTCCACGCACGCCGATGCCGATCCGGCCTTCGTACTCCGTGTTCGGATCGGTCATATAGGTGATGGTACCGGGCCCGTTGTACTTCATCTCCATCCAGGCCGCCACCTTCCCGTCGTAAGGGATGGTGTTCCCCAAGGTGTTGATCACCACGATGGGCAACTCCGAACTGTCGAGTACCACTTCGCCCAGGTCCGCTATGCACAACTCAACGGCCCCTGCATTACCGCCATAACCGAAGACCTGGATGAACAAGGTCTGCCCCGGTGGCAGGTCATAAGCGAGTGCCCGCGAAAAGTAGTTGTCGCCCCCATCGTCGTCGCAGGCGCGCAGTGTGAGCTCGAAGCAATTCGGACCGGTCCACAGCGCAACACCACTATCCACCATACCATCCGCGTTCGCTGTGATGGCGCTCACGTTGCCTGAAGGCGGCACGGGCATCATGAACCACAGGTCGCCACCCATAAAATTCGCGCACCCGGGTTCCATGCCCGTGCCCGGCGCTCCGGTATTGTCCATGACCACGCATTCCACCGTGTCAATGGCGCTGGCCGTACATGGCGCGTTTCCCCCTCCAGGCATCATCGCCCCATCTACGCCACGGGCCAGCACAGAACATGTGGCCAGCGGTAGCATAACCAGGAACAAGACCGTACTGGTAGCGGGCATCCGGAGCGTGCGTTCAGACAAACATAGGGGGCCGCTGAAGACGCAGCCGTTCCCCTGCGTATCGCAACGAGGTTCCCGGCGGGCCGAACCTGATGGTTGACCAGGTCCGATGCCTGGTGCGGCCGCAGGTAGCGCGCAGGGAACATGGGGCCCGCATTCCCCGTAGGAAGGGCGGCCCTATCAGGTCCCCGCTCGCCGTGCGCATTTTTGAAGCCCCGAAGTCAACCAGCAGAAAAGTGCTCTTCCTGCTGCATGGGACCCTGTTCGTGTTCAGTGTCGCCCTCATCGCTTGGCTGCACAACGGCCAATTGAAGTCCTTGAAGTCCCAGGCCTACGCACACTTGGGCGGCGTTACAGGAACGCTGGGCGCACAGCTGGATGGTGGCCGGGTCGTGCGCCTGTTGGAGCGATACGACTCGCGCGGTATGCTGGTGAACAACACCCAGGACGCTTGGTACTACGTGCTGCACGAGAACCTGAAGAAGGCCGCACAGGCCAACAAGCTCGATGAACCGCTCTTCATTCTTGCCTTTGATCCGGCCACTAACGAGCTGAACCTGGTGGTGACCTCTGAGGAAAAACCACGCCTGAGGGAACGGTTCGACCGTGTCTCCACCAGCGCCCTGGTAGACTATCTGCGCACTGACCGGATCGACGCGCAACACGGGGTCTGGGGTGATGAAGTGGCCGTGTTCGACGCCGTACGTGACAGCCGGGACCATGTGACCGGTGTGGTGTACACAAGCACCCCCTTGAACGGCTTGGTCGCCAAGGCACAAGGGCGTTTGTGGCGGAATATCGCGGCGTGCGCCGTGGCCTTCGTCATCATCGGCCTATTCCTGCTGCGCCGTGTAGGTCATATGGTGGCGCGCGAAGAAGCTGCGCGCGATCACTGGCAGCAGCGCCACGAAGGCATCACCGATAGCATCGCTTATGCGGGCAAGATCCAGGGCGCGCTCGTTCCACGGCCTGACCAGTTCCGCGAGATCTTCGCTGACCACTTCCTGCTGAACCGGCCCAAAGACGTGGTAAGTGGCGATTTCCATTGGTACCACCGCCTGGACGCGGATTCCTGTTTCGTGGCCGCCGCCGATTGTACGGGGCATGGCCTCCCGGGCGCCATGATGGCCGCCATAGGCTGCTCGCTCCTGAACGAACTCGTTACCACACATCCGCACAAGGACCCCGCCGAATTGCTCGGCCTGCTCAGCGAGCGCATGGTACACGCCCTCCACCAGAGCGGCCAGCATATGGGAGCCGGCGATGGAATGGATGTGGCCCTGTGCCGTATCGATCGCAGGCAACGCGAGATCCTATTCGCCGGAGCCTTCCGTCCACTCTACTGGATGCACGATGGACAACTGACAGTGATCAACGGCGACCGCAAACCCGTGGGCGGCTCCCAGCATGGCGACCGGCGGAAGTTCACCGTGCATCGTGTGGCGTATCACCCTGGCGACCGCATCTACCTGTTCAGCGATGGCTATGTGGACCAGTTCGGGGGGCCCGATCGCAAGAAGTTCATGAGCGCCCGGTTCAATGAGATGCTCGCCGCTAACCAGCACCTGCCAATGGCCCTGCAGGCAGAAGCCCTGGAGCGTGCCTTCCTCGATTGGAAAGGCGACAACGAACAGGTGGACGATGTCTGCGTTCTCGGCCTCGCCGTATAGAACTCCACACCTTCGGGATGGTCCGTTGAAATTCGGCCCGCTATCTTTGGCCGTGCGGCCTGTTCCCCTTCGCCGCCTATGGAACCGATGTCAACGAAAGCTGAGCTCATCGAGCGCATGGAGGCCCTGCTCCAGCATACTGACGTGGAGCATGCGCAAGAGCATGTGGACGCGCTGAAAGAATCCTACGAGGCCCTGGTGGCCGCGGCCCAACAAGAGGCGCCGCAAGAAGCCGCCGTGGCTGTGGAGGCCGGTGCCGAAGAGCACACCGCCGCGCCCGAACTTCCTGCGCAGCCCATCGAAAGCGCCCCCCTGCTGGACGAGGAGGACAAGAAGTTCAAGCAGATGCTCGACGCCTTCAACACGAAGGTGAACGACATCCGCCGACTCCGCCAGAAGCCCGCATTGACCTTGCCCTGCGGGGGGAGCATGGCATAAGCTGT
>JANOPI010000509.1:0-7452 GCA_031421755.1 Flavobacteriales bacterium
TCCCCGGTGGGGAGGGAGGAATGCACCCCACCCCGGCCCTCCCCGGGGGGGGGGGTGGAATGCGCAGGGTGGATGCGCGGTTTGCCACAGAGGATGCGCGCATGTATGGCCAATTGAAGCATTGGGCACGCGAGATGCGGAAGGAACCCACGGTATCCGAAGCTGCGATGTGGCGCATGCTGCGTCACGACAATTTGGGTGTCAGGTTCCGGCGGCAACATGTGTTGGGGGATCACATCCTTGATTTCGCATGCCTGAAGAAGCGGTTGGTGGTCGAGGTTGACGGTGAGGTCCATCTTCACCAGAAGGAGGCGGACGCCATCCGCGAACAGGCGATCAAAGCATATGGCTTCGACATCCTGCGATTTACCAATGATGAAGTGCTGACAGAGGAGGCGCGCGTGTTTGACCGCATCAAAGCGGAAGTTGATGCCCGGCCGGATATCACTGCGGACCTGGACCACGACCAGGACCCGCGTGCGGCCCATGCGGCGGCTTCAGGCCCTCTTCCCCACCGGGGAAGGTTTGGGGATGGGGTGCATTCCTCCCTCGGCACACACACCCCCATCGCCGGCATCCTTTACGTCCCCGTGAAGGACACCCTCTACTTCGCATGGAGCGGTGGCGGTGCCTACAAGTTGGAACACGCCGCAACCCATAGCACCACATCGGCGTTAAAACTCGCCGCGCTGGCGCAGCGCCTGCCTCTTTCCATGACCCGTACCGCTTTCACCATTGTGGCCAGTCGAAGCCACAACTCACAGGATACGGAGGCCTACATCGCTCGCAAGAAGGAGAAGCACGGTGAGGTGGCCATCACCAGCATGGGCAGTGCGCTCAAGATCTGCCTGGTGGCCGAAGGAGCAGCCGATGCTTACCCGCGCTACGCCCCCACCATGGAGTGGGACACCGCTGCCGGGCATGCCATCGCGAACGAGGCTGGCAAACAGCTCATCGATGTGACCACCGATGCGCCCATGCGTTACAACAAGCATTCACTGATGAACAACTGGTTCATCGTCCAATAGAAATTGACAAGGGCGGTGCACCCATCGCCCCAACCCCCAACCAGCAATGGCGAAGAAGAAGGAATCCGGCAAGAAGAGGAAAGTGGCGTTGATCACCGGCGTTACCGGGCAGGACGGCGCGTACCTGAGCGAACTGCTCCTGAACAAAGGGTATGAAGTCCATGGCGTGAAGCGCCGCAGCTCGCTGTTCAACACCGACCGCATCGATCACCTCTACCATGACATGCACGAGAAGGGGCGCCCCTTCCACCTGCACTACGGTGACCTCACCGACAGTGTCAATTGCCTCCGACTGGTGAAAGAGATCCAGCCGGACGAGATCTACAACCTCGCCGCCATGAGCCACGTGGCCGTCAGTTTCGAGTTGCCGGAGTACACCGCGAATGCCGACGGTATCGGTACGCTCCGTTTCCTGGAAGCCATCCGCATCCTCGGCATGGAGAAGAAGACGAAATTCTACCAGGCCAGCACGAGCGAACTCTACGGTGGCGTGTTGCCGAAAGCGCAGAACGAGGAGACGCCCTTCTACCCCAAGAGCCCCTACGGCGTGGCCAAGCTTTACGGCTTCTGGATCACGAAAAACTACCGCGAGAGCTACGGCATCTTCGCCTGCAACGGCATCCTCTTCAACCACGAGAGCCCGTTGCGCGGGGAGACCTTCGTAACGCGCAAGATCACCCGTGCCGTGGCCAAGATCAAGCTCGGCCTGCAGGATGCGCTCTACCTCGGCAACATCGACGCCAAGCGCGATTGGGGCCACGCGAAAGATTACGTGGAAGGCATGTGGCTGATGCTGCAGGCCAAGAAACCGGACGACTTCGTGCTCGCCACCGGCAAGACCTACACCGTGCGCCATTTCATCGATCTCGCTTTCGCCGAAGTGGGCATCAAGCTCGAGTGGAAGGGCAAGGGTGTGAACGAGAAGGGCATCGACAAGAAGACCGGCAAGACGCTCGTGGCCATCGACAAGCGCTACTACCGCCCGGCGGAAGTGGACCACCTGGAGGGCGACCCCAGCAAGGCCAAACGCGTGCTCGGATGGAAACACAAGTACGACCTGAAGGCGCTCGTGAACGAGATGGTGCAGAGCGACCTTGAGCTCTTCAAGCGTGATGTGTACCTGAAGAAAGGAGGGCATAAGATCCTGCATGAGCAGGAATGATCGCATAGCGATCATTCCGTAGGGGCGGAACATGTTCCGCCCGTGAATGCAGGAACGCAAGACGCGATTCCGGGTCAAGCCCGGAATGACATCGCCAACGAAAGAAGAGAGATGAACCAACAAGACAAGATCTACATCGCCGGCCACCGCGGCATGGTGGGCTCGGCCATCGTGCGCCGCCTGCAGAAGGACGGTTTCAACAACATCGTCACGCGCGGTAGCAAGGAACTCGACCTGCGCGAGCAGCAGCCCGTGCGCGACTTCTTCGCCAGAGAGAAGCCCGATGTGGTGGTGCTGGCCGCGGCCAAAGTCGGCGGTATCCAGGCCAATAACGTGTACCGCGCGCAGTTCCTGTTCGAG
Source organism: Flavobacteriales bacterium (assembly GCA_031421755.1). Taxonomy (GTDB): domain Bacteria; phylum Bacteroidota; class Bacteroidia; order Flavobacteriales_F; family PHOS-HE28; genus PHOS-HE28. The sequence goes on from JANOPI010000509.1 coordinate 2,551, forward strand.
AACCTGATGATCCAGAACAACGTGATCGACAGTGCCTATCGCAACGGCGTGAAGAAGCTGTTGTTCCTGGGCTCCTCGTGCATCTACCCGAAGCTGGCACCGCAACCGCTGAAGGAGGAAAGCCTGCTCACCGGCCTGCTGGAGCAGACCAACGAACCGTACGCCATCGCCAAGATCGCGGGTATCAAAATGGCCGAGAGCTACCGCCGCCAGTACGGTGTGAACTACATCAGCGCCATGCCCACCAACCTCTACGGGCCGAACGACAACTACGACCTGAACAACAGCCACGTGCTGCCCGCCCTCATCCGCAAGTTCCACACGGCGAAAGTCTCAGGCGCACCGAGCGTGGAGGTGTGGGGCACCGGCTCGCCGATGCGCGAGTTCCTCCATGTGGACGATCTCGCCGACGCCTGCTTCTTCCTGCTGATGAACTACGACGAGGAGATGTTCGTGAACATCGGCACCGGCGAGGACCTCACCATCAAGGCACTCGCCGAGATGATCAAGGACATCGTGGGCTACACCGGTGAGCTGAAGTGGAACACCGAGAAGCCCGACGGCACTCCCCGCAAGCTGATGGATGTTGGTCGCTTGCACAACATGGGGTGGAAGCACCGCATCGGATTGCGGGAGGGGATCACATCAGTATATGCGGAGTTCGCGCAGAGCGAGCTTGCCCGTTCGTAGGCGGGATGGCGAAGGCTTGAACCGAACAGCACCTGTATGGACGCCCGGCACCACGCCGGGCGTTCGCTTTTCGCGGTCGTACCGGATGGTTATACCATTTATACCATTTGGACATTGAGAATGGCTCAATGTTGATAACGGCATTGGGTTGGACTTGATCTTTCGGATGGGCTAGGGGATCTTGTGGGCAAATCCAATTGCACATGGCATTTCCCAAGCGGTCCGTGATCAAGGAAGACATGTCCACTCTGCGCAAAGCGTTAAGGAACAGCAAGAACGAAATGGTCAGCAAGCGCTTGCGTGCGTTGATCGTTTATAAGCAGCACGAGGAGGAAGGAGTGGCCAAAGGCGAAGTAGCGGCGCGTGCAGGCGTCGACCCTAACAGCGCACTGAAATGGCGCAACGCTTACCTACGGGGTGGGCTCTCCGGGATGCTCTCGCACGGCAAGAAGAGCAATCGGGCCAGTAGGATAAGGCCAGAGCAACGCGAGGTGCTACGCGATAAGCTGCATGACCCACAGAACGGCCTGCGCGGGTATACCGAACTTGTAGCATGGTTCAACGCTCGGTTCGACGCGCAGGTGAAATACCATGCGATGAACAAGTTCGTCAAGCGCAATTACGGAGCGTTGTGCAAGACGGCCCGCAAGTCCCATGTGAAGAAGGACGCGGATGCTGTACAGGTTACTAAAAAAACTTCGAGCACCTCTGCGCGGAGCTGATCGCCCAAGTGCCACTGGGCTGTACCAGCGTAAACCTGTACTGCCAGGATGAAAGCCGCTTCGGCCTATTCACCCGAGCTGGCAAGGGACTCACCGCAAGAGGGGTCAAGCCAGTGTGCGCCTTCCAGCAGGTCTTCCGTTACACCTATCTCTTCGGAGCCTACTCGCCCATCACCGGCCACCACTTCGAGTTGGAGCTGCCCTACTGCTCGGCCGCCACGTTCCAGATCTTCCTGGACCACTTTGCCGCAGAGCGACCCACAGAACTGAAAATACTACAGCTGGACAACGGTGCTTTCCACAAGGCCCGTTGCTTGCGCTGGCCGGACAACGTGCGCCCCTTGTTCCAGCCGCCCTATTCACCCGAACTGAACCCGGCCGAAAAGATCTGGTGGAGGATCAAGCGCGCCTTCACCAACAAGACCTTCCCAACACTGGATCAGCTCAGCGAGTTCCTTGACCACCAGGTCCGGTCACTCCTCAACTCGGAGGTCAGATCCATCTGCGACTTCGACTACTTCAAACCAGCCAATTCCCTTTGGACGATCGTGAATGTCTAAATGGTGTAACGCGGGTCCGAAGCCGGGTCAGTACCCAGTGCACGGTAGTCGTTCAGGAAGCGTTCATCCACGGCGCGCAATTGCTGCAACTGCTCCGGCGACATGCGGAGCTCGCTGGCCACGCCGTCATCGAACATCACCCAGCCTTGTTGCGGGGTTACCGGCTGCGGGGTAGTGGTGGTGCCCTGTCCGGTGGGGTTGGTGGTGGGAGTGGGCACGTTCTGCGCGTGCAGGCAGAGGCCCATGGCGAGCGTGGCTCCGATAAGGGCCAAGCGGACGGGCTGGGCTTCCTGCAGCAAGCGCGTGCTGAAGACCGGCAGCGCGATGCGCTTGCGCTTGGGCCGTTCAAGGGTAGGGCCCGGTCCGATATCAGGTTTCGGTTGTTCGGCGGGCTTGGGCATCTGGTTCTGCTTTTTCATCGCGGTCAGGTTCGGTAGCTGTAGCAGGACAAACCCGACGCCGATCGGTTTTGTGCGTGGCGCACAGCCCGGTTGGGGTTCTCCTTGCCCATCGGCGTAGCGCAAGGCCACCATCCGTTCCACACCCGCAAGCCATTCGCCGAGGAGCGCCGCTTCCCAGCACGTGCCATGTGGTCAACCGATATTCAACTACGCGGGAACGCCAATGCTGCGCGTGGAACCGCACGAGGTCAGTAAGACCGGAAGTGAAAAATTCCTCAGTCGCGCGGGGCATTCAGCCCGATGCGCAGCTCGTTCGGCGTCTTGGGGTCCATGATCACGGTGGCTATCCCGTTCTTCAAGCAGCTGCGGAAAAAGGCGCCGGAGGGAATGACCATGAGGGCGATGTCCTCTTGGGCGAAGGCGCGCACGGCGGCTTCACCGGTGAAGGCGAGCAGGGTGATGCGGCCGTCTTCGGTGGGGGCATGGGTGAAGGTGACCTTGTTGCCGCCCTCGGCGGAAGGCTGGGCCGGCACCAGCAGAAGGGCTTGGCCTTTGAGCAGCTCGGCCTGCACGGCGGCGCAATTCTGTGCGGTGCTATCATGCCGCGCGATCGTCATCAGGTTCATCAGGTGACCGTTGACCTCTTCAGGGAATCGCATTTTCATGGCGGGTCGATTTTTTCGGGCCGAAAGGCCATTCTACTGATGAACGCGGGCGTTGGTACGCAAGGTGCGGCCGTCCGTTTCAGCGGCAAGGAGCGGACCATGGTCCGCAGTGGTTTTCCGCAGATGGCGCAGATCACGCAGATAGCGCCTGACTGACCAATTGCCTGGTTCTGTTGGGTGTGGACCCTCTTTTCGGATGGTCAATTGCTGGTCCGCTACCTTCGGCGACCTTGTTCCGGATGCGTTCCGCCGCGCTGTTCACGCTTCTTTCCTGCTCCGCCTGCCGGGTTTTCGCCCAGCAGAATGACGTGCCGCTGAACCGCGACATCTACTACGACATCGACCGGAACGGGGCCTGCCGCACCAGCACCATGCACACAGGCCTGCGGCCGATCATCGAGAGCCGGGCGGATCTGGAGAACGTGATGGGCTTCCGGCCGGATAGCTCGCGCCACTACTACTACCTCACCACCAAGCTCTTCCGCGAGCACCTGATCCAGGTGAAACACGAGGGCTTCAAGCTGAGCATCGATCCAGTGTTCCGCTTCGAACTGGCCAAGGATTTCGTGGAAACGGCCGTGGCGAACACGAACCGCTCCACCAACAATTTCAACTCGCGCGGTTTCTGGGTCAAGGCCGACCTGGGCAAAGACGTCTCCTTCCAGACCGGGTTTTATGAGAATCAGGCCATCCTGCCCATCTACATCTACCAGTACATACAGGGCTCCGGTGTGATCCCCGGCCAGGGGCGGGTGAAGGAGTTCACCGAGCGATCCTTCGACTTCAGCTGGGCGCACGGCAACGTGAGCTGGACCCCGCAACGCTGGCTGAACGTGCAGTTCGGCAACGGCCGCCATTTCGTAGGGAACGGATACCGCAGCATGCTGCTCAGCGACAACACATTTCCATACCCTTACCTGAAGTTCAGCGCGCTCACCACTGACCAGCGCTTCCAATACACCACCATCAACGCGAAGTTCCAGTCCGTGAACGACCCCGGTGATCGGTTGCCCACGGGGGAAAGCCTGGAAAGCCTGTTCTACTGGCGGCGCGCCAGCTTCAAGCACCTGAGCGTACACCTCGGTCCGGCGCAGATCGGTCTGTTCGAGGCCACCCTGTTCCAGAACATAGACAGCGCGGGCATAAAGCCCTTCAACGCGCTGGAACTGAACCCAGCGCTCGGCCTCAACACGGTGGTGAACGGCTTCGGAGGGGTGAACAAACAGCTGATCGGCCTGGACGCCAAGGTGCGGTTCACGGACAAGCTTTTCGCGTACGGCCAGTTCGCCCTGGACGATCCCGCGCAGCAACGCTACGCCTGGCAGGCCGGTTTCCAATGGTTCGATGTGCTGCGCCGCGATCTGCATTTTCTGGTAGAATACAACAGCGCCACATCCTTCGCTTATACCAGCAACCGGTCTCGCGGCAGCTACAGCCACTTCAACCAGCCGCTTGCCAGCCCGCTCGGTGCGGGCTACGATGAGGCCGTGGCCATCGTCGACTACGGCATCCACCAGAAGTGGTGGTTCCGTGCGCAGGGCAGCTTGGCCAACTTCCGCGTGGATACCTCGGCCGTATCCGTGAGCGGTTCAAACATCTTCGATGCCCGGGAGAAGACCGGCGCGGACAGCCTTTCCGTGAAGCGCGCGCGCGCATGGTTGGACCTGAGCTTCGCCTGGCGCTTCAACCAGAACCAGAATACCAGCCTCAGCGTGGGCCTAATTACCCGCGACATCACCAACGCCCCGGACGCCCAGAACAGCCACTACCTCTATGTGTGCCTGCGAACCAGCTTGTTCAACCGGTACTATGATCTCTGACGAAATGCACCAAGTTCCGAGTGGTGAGTGGCGAGTGGCGAGTG
>JANOPI010000510.1:0-6259 GCA_031421755.1 Flavobacteriales bacterium
ATGTGGATGTTCATGTGCGAACTGATCCACACCGGCGACCCCGTAAAAGGACAACGCTACCCGAAAGTGGTGATGAGCGTAGGCACTCCCCCAGGCGAACACAGCCGCATGGATCCACTACTGATGCCCGGTGAAGTGGAAGAAGAGGATATGCGTGAAGAAGCCACCGAAGTTTACGCGGAAGACGAAGGCCATGACGATGATGACCATGGAACCGAGCAAGGCGAAGAACATGACGAGTTCGGGCACGGAGGTGATGAGGGGCTGAGCGGGCACGAGGAGTATCCGGACAACTATTGAAGGACGGGGCCCACGCAGAGTAGTGCAAAATCCTCTCGCCTGGCCTACGGAGAATATGGAAGTCCCAAGCGGAGGAATGAAGCGAACGCTACCCACGATCATCGTTATCGGAGGGCCTACCGCCAGCGGGAAGACAGGTGTTGCGGCAGAGGTCGCAAAGCAATTGGGTACGGAAGTGATCAGTGCGGACTCGCGGCAGTTCTATCATGCGATGCGCATCGGGACCGCACGACCTTCGCAAGCCGAACTGCTCGGGGTGAAGCACCACTTCCTCGGGCATCTCGAACTTCAAGAGACCTGGAGCGCCGGTGAATTCGCGCGGCAAACCGAACCCGTTCTACAGGATATCATCGCCCGCCACGGCATCGCGGTTCTGGTAGGGGGAAGCGGGTTGTACCTCGACGCGGTATGCTACGGGCTGGACCCGATCCCACCGACCGATCACCTCCAACGGGCGCGTTTGCAGGAACTGTTCCGCGAACAGGGTATTGAACCATTGGTCGACCAATTGCGGCAATTGGATCCTGATCTCTGGCGTACCATCGACCGCGAGAATCCGCACCGGGTGATCAGGGCCCTGGAAGTGTGCCTTTCAAGCGGAAAATCCTTCAGCGCGCAGCGGACAGGACCACGCCAGCGGAAGGACCTTCGCATCATCCGCATCGCCATCGACCTGCCACGTAGCGAACTCTATGCGCGCATCAATGCACGAGTTGACCGCATGATCGCGGATGGCCTGGTGGAAGAAGCGCGCGCGCTCCTTCCCCACCGGCACCTCAATGCATTGAATACCGTCGGCTACAAGGAACTGTTCGCGCACTTCGACGGGGTTATGGACGTGGCCGCTACCGTGGCGCTGATCAAGCAGCACACGCGCAACTACGCGAAACGCCAGATGACCTGGCTGCGGCGTGATCCGTTCTGGACGTACTACCCACCTTCCGACCTGGACGGCATGCGGCTTCTTATCGGGAAACCGCGTCAGACCTGAACGCCGACCAGCGTCACGTCATCCAACTGGTCCAAGCCGCCCTTCCACTCGAGGAAACCGTGCTCCAAAGCGCGCCCTTGTCGGCAGAGGTTCTGAGCGGTGACCCGCGCGATCATCTCCTTCAAACCCGCGGTCTTCAGTTTGCGTCCTTGCGGGCCACCGAACTGGTCAGCGAATCCATCACTTCCCAAGAACAACCGGTCTCCCTTTTCCAATCCGATCAGATGCGGGGTGAATTCGCGCATGATGCCTTCGTGGTACCCCACCGGCAGTCGATCGCCCTTTACTTCCTCCAGCACACCGCTGCCCGCACGCACGATATAGAGCGGGCAGAGCGCGCCGCTGAATTCGCATTCTCGCGTGATCCGGTCATAGGTAATGATACCGATATTCATACCGTCACGCACATGGGAATCGCCTTCTTGGTGAGCGAGCGACCGGAGGAGTTCGGAGCGTAATTCACCCAGCACTTCCGCCGGCGAAGTGATGCCACGGCCGCTGATGATCCCTTGCAGCAAAGTGATGCCCGTCATGCTCAACAACGCGCCCGGAACGCCATGCCCCGTGCAGTCCGCCACCGCCAGGATGCTCTTCGGACCTACCTGCGCGCTCCAGTAGAAATCGCCACTCACGATGTCGCGCGGACGGTACAGGATGAACGCATCAGCGAACGCGGCACGTACCTGGGAAAGCGATGGCAGCATCGCTTGCTGGATGCCCTGCGCATACCGCAATCCGCTCAGCAATTCATTGTTCTGCAGTTCCACCAGCGCATTCCGCTCGGCGATCTCCTGTTGCAGACGCAACCGTTCGCGTATATCCCGCATGTAGAGCACCACCGCCGGCCGGCCCAGGTGCTCTGCCACCTTCACGCTGCATTCCACGGGAAGGCGCTCACCACTCGCGCTACGGAACGGAATGTCGTCGTAGACCAGTCCGCCATCAGCCCAAGCATCCGCGATGCGGCGCGCGCTCCGATCAAGATCTTCCGCGAAGTGCAGATCGAAAATGCTCATCGCGCGCAGGGCCGCCAAGGAATGCCCCAACAGATCCGCCGCACGCTGGTTGGCCAAGTGGATCCGGCCGTCAGCGACGTCCATCACCACAGCCCCATCGAAGGCCTGATCGAACAACCGCTTGTATCCATGCTCCATCGTTGCGGCCAATGGCACCTTGGTACGTTGGCGTATGAAGGCGATCGAAACAGCGCCCACCGCGACCAGCGAGGTCAATACCGGTATCCATTCAGACCAGTTCATGCCGCTGTTGCTTGTGCTGTTCGATCATCCGATCCTGCCTTTGGAAGCCGGTCCAGCACACCGAAAATGAGCGTTGGATCGAGGAACTCACCAACACGGTCCGGCCGGCTCACGTAGCGCACCATGCCGTCCACATCCACCAGGAACGACGCCGGCAGCGGAATGCCCTCCGCGTAGTTGACCACCGATTCGATGGCCGGATTCTCATAGACCACTCCGTAGCGCTGCGACACTTCTTGGGCACTATCGGAAAGCAATTGGTAGCCGACACCGATGCGTTCCACCATGTCGCGATTCACCTCCACACTGTCAGGCCCGATGCCGATCACATGCACACCGCGCTCTTTGAATCGTGCGTTGTGCTTCTCGTAGGTGCGCAACATCATGTGGCAGCCAGGGCACCAATCGCCCCGTACGAAAATGAGCAGCACCGGGTGCTTTCCATGGTGATCCGCCAGCCGGACAGAACCGCCCTGTTGATCCGGCAGAATGAAATCCGGCGCCTCCATTCCCGGTTGAACACGAAAGCCATTCCGCGTGCGCCGACGCATCATCACAGCATCCTGCACATAGCTCCCGGAAAGGAAGGCCGCACCCCCGAAAGAAACCATGGGGAACACGTGTGTAGGCCATTGGAAGTTCCCTTCGAGCCAAAGGGCCACAAGCGGAATAGCCGCCGCCACCAGCAGGACCGGTTCCGCCCAAAGCTTGTTCACATAGGTGAAGACCGGCATATAGGCCTGGCGGAGAACGATCGCCAACGCGCTGAGCCCTAGCGGCAGCGTAAGGGTATACGTCGGGTTGTGACCGAAATCGATGGCCACCCCCAAGAGCAGCGCGCTGGATATGATCATCCCGAACTGGAACCGGCCCGTGTACTTCTTGAATTCCGCCAAGGCGCAGATGTGGGCCACGAGCAGCAGGGTGCTTCCGGCCAACCCCGGTGCGACAAAGACCACCACGGCCCCTATGATAGACAGGGCCAGGGACAACCAAGAGAGTGGCTGATGGAATCGGAACATGGCTTTGCGCGACGCGTTTCTACGGCAGGAACAACCACAAGTTCCCGCCTACCCCGATCGGGGCATGGAATGAACCGGTCCGTTAAGGCACCTTTGCGGCCCCCGAACAATCGGGGCTCTGAAGCATGTTCAGGAAATTATCGTGGGCCCTGCCCCTGCTTGTGGTGGCATGTGCCGCCCCGGAAAAGAAGGATGAGAAGGTGGTGAACGTGTACACCCACCGCCACTACGACACGGACAAGCAGCTCTTCACGGACTTCGAACAGAAGACCGGCATCAAGGTGAACGTGGTGATGGCCGAGGACGATGAGCTTCTGAGCCGACTGGAGGCCGAAGGCGCGAACAGCCCTGCCGACGTGATCATAACCGCCGACGCGGGACGTCTGGGCCTGGCCAAGCAACGGGGCTTCTTGAAACCGATCAAGGACTCGGTACTGGAGGCCAATGTGCCCGCGCACCTGCGCGATCCCGAAGGCAATTGGTTCGGCTTCACCATGCGCGCGCGCGTATTCGCCTATGACAAGAACAAGGTGAAGCCGGAAGAACTCCGCACCTACAACGACCTGCTTTCGCCCCGCTTCAAAGGCCAGATCCTCGTGCGACCCAGCGAGAACGTGTACAACCAGAGCCTGGTGGCGGCCATGATCGCGCATTGGGGATCGGACAGCGCGCAGAAGTGGTGCGAAGGCATCGTAGCGAATATGGCGCGCGAGCCGAAGGGCAGTGATACGGACCAGTTGCTCGCCATCGGCGAAGGGCTCGGCACCGTGGCCATCGTGAACAGCTACTACATCGGCAAATTGATGAAGAGCGATGATCCTACCCGGCAGAAGGCGAAGAACGCGATCGCGGTGGCTCTGCCTATTCTGGACTTCGGATCGGTGGATCAGCATGGGAACATACTCGAGCAAATGACTGGCACCCATGTGAACATCAGCGGCGGTGGCGTGGCCACACATGCGAAGCACGAGAAGAACGCGATCGAACTCCTGCGCTACCTCAGCAGCGATGCTTCGCAAGCGGCCTTCGCTGATGGCAACATGGAGTACCCGGTGAAGCCGGGTATTCCTCCATCCGCTGTATTGCAGGGCTTCGGGAAACTCTATCCGGACACGCTTGACCTGAGCCTGCTGGGCAAGTACAACGCCGATGCAGTGAAAGTGCTCACGGCCGCGGGTTGGCGTTGAAGAATGACCTCTTTCACAATTCAGCCGTGCCTGTTCAACCTCACCCTTTATCCCTCTCCCTAGGAAAGGGAGTGGTTGAATTGTGAAAGAGCTCTAATGAAGCGTGGCAGCTGGCCCATCCTCGCACTGGCGCTCCTGTTGCTGGCACCGTTGCTGGTGGTGGTCACTGCACCTCTGCATTCCACCGCCACTGAATGGCCGTTCGTCTGGCGCGAACTCATGCCGTCGCATCTGCGGGAGACCAGTCTCCTCCTGCTCATCTCGGTAACGCTCGCCGTGATCTTCGGCACCGGCGCGGCGTGGTTGGTATCGGCGTTCCGCTTTCCCGGACGTGACCTGTTCCGCTGGGCGTTGGTGCTTCCGCTCGCGTTGCCCACCTATATAAGCGCAATCACCTTCGCCTCACTCTTCGGCCCAACGGGAAGCATCCGCCTTACTCTCGGCCTTCCGTTCGATATCGTAAACCTGCCGGGGCTGGCGCTCGTGTTCGCGCTCGTACTCTTTCCCTACGTGTACCTGCCTGCGCGAGCGGCTTTCAGCACGGGCATGGCCGCGCACCTGGATGCGGCGCGCATGCTTGGTGGCGGCGCCCTCCGTCGATTCTTCACCGTTGCTGCGCCGCTCGCCCGCCCAGCGATCGCTGGTGGTGCGTTCCTGGTGGCCATGGAAATACTGAACGACTACGGCGCGGTGAAATACTATGGCATCCATACGCTCACCTCCGGGATCTTTCGTGCGTGGGGCGGACTGTACGATGTGGGCAGCGCATTGCGATTGAGCGGCCTCCTGCTCGCGCTCGTGCTCTTGCTCGTCTGGTCGGAAGCACACCTGCGGAGGCGCGCGCAACATTCCACCGCGAACCACGCCACACAGCGGATCGCACTCGTTGGCTGGAAGCGGGTGGCCGCAAGCACCGGTTGCGCGCTCCTGCTATTCGCCGGTTTCGTGGTGCCCGTGTTGGCCATCATCTTGGACGCGTTCCGCACGGCTGACCTGGCGCACCTACGGTTCGTACTGCCCGCGCTGGGGAACACATTGTTGGTTGGAACCATAGCTGCGGTGCTCACGCTTTCGGTGGCCATCGTGCTCGCGTACTATGAACGGCACGATCCCACACGTTCACGGTTGGTGCAATGGGCCGGGCTCGGATACGTTGTGCCCGGCGCGGTGATCGCACTCGGCGTGATGGCCCTTGCAGGTTGGATCGGGGACCGAACAGGTATCATTCTCATCGGTAGCATCACACTGCTGGCCTACGCCTTCACTGTGCGCTTCCTTGCCCTGGCCGGGCAACCCTTGCGCGCCGGCTTGGCCCAACAACAACGATCCCTGGATGAATCCGCCCGGCTGCTCGGCGCTTCGCCGCTGCGCACATTCTTCACCGTGAACGTGCCACTGCTGCGCCCCGCCTTGGTCGCGGCAGCGCTTCTTGTCCTGTTGGAAGTGGTGAAGGAACTCCCGCTCTCGATGATCCTGCGGCCATTCGACTTCGACACGCTG
>JANOPI010000511.1:0-23991 GCA_031421755.1 Flavobacteriales bacterium
GGGCAGGTAGCATTGGAAGGGAGACAATAGGCATGATCGCGGAAGAAGAACTCCAGGTCGTCCGTGCAGCGCAGGCGGACCCGCAAGCGTTCACGCCGTTGTACACAGGCTATCACGCCACCATTTTCCGCTTTCTCCACAGGCGGGTCAACCAGCGGGATCTGGCAGCGGACCTCACCCAACAGACATTTTTGAAAGCACTCATCGCCCTACCGCGCTATGAGCCGAGGGGATTGCCTTTCCGGGCATGGCTCTACAGGATCGCCTTGAATGAATTGCGCATGTATTGGCGCAAGAAGAAGGAGACCACCATGGATCTAGGCTGGGAGGAGGTGCGCGAACTGCGCTCAGAGGTAGGTGTTCCAGAAACGGATGAAGACCTCCAGCGCCTGGCCAGGGCCTTGTCCCGTCTTCCTGCGGAAAAGGCCCGGTTGATCGAGTTGCGCTATATAGACGGCATGTCGTTCATAGAGGTGGGCCAAGTGCTCGGCATCGCCGAGGACGCGGCCAAGATGCGCGTGCATCGTGTGCTCGGCACGCTGCGTCAATACCTTGGATCCCGTTCATGAACCGTCGCTACCGCATATCACCCGATGGTCGCGCTCCCCTGAGTGATACCGAGGTCGCACGTCACGCCGATGCCGATCGCCTCCTGTACAACTACCACAAAGCCGTGAAACCGCTGTACAAGCGTCCTTTGTACAAGGACCCGCGAACCTTCATCGCACTGGTGATCCTGGTATTGCTCGCGATACTGGTCGGTGAAGTGATCGAGGACCAGGCCCCGCCGCCGGTGCCGTTGCCGGAGCAGCGCACATCATAGTGGGCCTGTGCCGCGTTGGTCGTCGGGCCTCCTCTACTGGAAATACGTGGTCAGCGCACAAGGCGCTTGGTGAGAGACCGCTCGCCATGCTGAATGGAAAGGATGTACAGGCCATCGGGTGCATCGCCGGTGGCTGCCAGTATGTTCATACGGCCGTGTACGTTCTCTCGTGCCGTGTTCCAAAGCAGCTGACCGGCGGCATTGTGCAAGCTGATGCGCGTGGCTGCCGGCGTTGCGGGCAGGTCGATGAGCAGGTCGAATCCGTTGGCTACCGGCCTGGCTACAGCCGAAAGTGCGCGGTCCGTTGCCGGGTTCAAGGAAGTGGTAGACCCGGGGAGCGGTGCGCTATGATCAACGCCGTTCAGTTCGATCAGGTAGTCGCCGTCGTTGTTCCCGGTCCAACTGTCATTCACGACCTGGAACTGTGTGGTGGAACCGGAAATGGGGAGCGAAGCGAGAACGACCGGTTGATCTCCCAGCCAAGCCGCGCCGGCATTGGCGATGCTCATGGTGCCAGTTCCGTGGAACCGCTGGTACAGGAACCCTCCCGCATTCACTTCACTGCCCACCTTGTTCAATGGCAGGTAACTGGCCACCAATTGATCCTGATCTAGCGATCCGAAGGAAACACCGGAACTGGCAGGCCATCGCAGGGTGAAATCGATAGAAGTGACCCAACCGAAATAATCCGCTTCCGGTGTCAAGTTGAGGTCCAGGTTGCCCGTGCCCTGGTCCTCGGCGAGGATGGCCACATCGGGTTCTGGGCTGGGGAATATCACCCCGGTCGCTTCATAGCCACCGAGGGAGCAGAAGAAACTGCGGTTATTGGCGTCCGTCCACGTGTCATTCACCAGTTCCACCTGGGTTCCGGGAACGAGGATATCCGCTGTGCAGATCGCGTACTCATGGTTGGCTGCCATCAGCAGTCCCACTTCCCACATGGCGGTGATGCTGAAGCCGTTGAAGGTGCGGTACATGTATCCGGCACTGGTCTGCACGGCCGTGGCGCTCATGGGCACGGCATCCTGGAAGGGGTAGCAGCGAACTGCGGTATCCACGGCCAGCCCGGCGGAAGCGGGCCATCGTAGGGTGAAGGTCAGGGCGGCCACCACACCATCGAAGTCTTCATCCAAGCGCATGCGGATCTCCACCTGTCCTTGCCGGTTGTCGGCCATGGTGATATCCACGGTCGGAACATCTTCCGCGCGCGCAGAGGGTGTCAGCAGAGGCAGTAGTGTCAGGAGCCAGAAGGTTCGCATCGGTAGGGATTGTAGCCCAGCGAAACGGTGCGCGGTGGCAAAGGTTTCGATGGGCGCACTCGTCCACCCGTGAACCGGCTTGAGCTTCAACGGATCGGGGCGCCATAGCGCGGTGCGAGCCCCTCGATATCCCAGCTTCAGTCGTCCCTATGGCAGCTGCTCCAGACGCACACTGTTCGGCGTGGTCGACCCGACGTTGATCAAGACACGGTCGCGGTCGTTCGACGATCCGGTGTAACGCACCACCCCATCCATGTTCAGGTCTTGGTTCACATAGGCCGGAGCACTGACGCCATTCGGATTGGAACTTCCCAAATAGACCAATATCGCATCACGGTCGTTGCTTGGTCCGGTATAGCTCAGCAAACCGTTGCGAACAGAATTCCCGGCGAACAATGCGCGTATGTCGACCAACGTTCTGCGGGCATTCGTACCGTAGCAAGCTGTGGCTGGGGAGGTGAAGTCCACCGCCAATGGGGTTCCCATCGGCACTTCAGGCAAAGGCACGGCGGTCATGATCCCCAAGTGATTGCGGTGGCGCACCTCGAGCATGTAGCTCCCGATCGGGTAGGCGAAACGCACCGGGCTCGATCCGTTGAGGTCCACCACATCCCCGTCCCGCTGCAGCAGGGCCATACGCACGCTCAGCCGCGCATAGGGCGGATCCTTTTCGCGGAGTACCAGCATCAACCAATCAACGATGGCGTCCGCGCCGATCACTGAAAAGACAGAGGGGTCCACTGTTTCACCACCTCCAGCGATATCCGGATGGAACCCCAAAGCGGTATACGGTTCGGCAACTGGAATGAGGTTGCCCGCCCGCAGGCCGTCATTCATGGAGGCACCATTGTACGGGCCTTCCAAGATGACCTTCGCCGCCACATCAACAGCCTCGCCAACGCAAACGCAGTTGGCCGTAAGCGTATCGGCCACTGTTGAAGGATCCCCATCACTGCATGGTGCGCCCGGGAATCGCTCTTCATCCTGATCATCACAATCCGAATTATCGAGCACAAAACCTGTGGGTGCGGTGCAAGCGACCTGCTGTAAGGTGGGGTCCCCCATTCCATCGCCATCCGCATCCAGGTACCAGGTGATCGGTCCGGTGATGGCAGCGTTGTCATCATCACAATCCGAACCGCTCAACACATGTCCGGGAGGCGCTGAGCAGGCCATTACAACGGTTGCCGCATCACCCGCACCGTCCTGGTCGCCATCCATGAAATACGGGGATTGAAGGCAATTTTCGATGCGGGTAAGGTTGGATTGCAAGGTGCCTTGATACTGCGAAAAAGTACCTCCCGCCACCACAAAGCCCTGCGGATCCAAGCTCAGTGATACAACGGTGCCGGAATTGAATCCGGAGCCGGTGGAAAAACTCGCGTCCCAGTCGCCATCGGGGGCCAAGCGCACGATCCGCGAAGCCGCGTGGCCTTGATACTGGGAGAAACTGCCGCCGCAAATGACCAGGTCGTTCTGATCGACAAGCAGTGCGGTGACGTTGTCCATTGAGGAGAATCCGATGGTCGGCATTCCCGCTTGGATCGAACCGTCATAGCCGAGGCAAACCAATGAAGGGCTGGCGGTTCCATTGAACGTGTTGAAATTGCCTCCGAACATGATCCGTTGCCCTGGAAGTATCGCCACGCTGTGAACATCATCATCCGCGCCGCTGAGTGGACTGAAACCAGGGGCGGGGGTACCATTGGCGTCGAGCAGTGCGACATGTCCAGTGGGGCTTCCATTGAAATTGGTGAATGACCCGGCCACCGCCACGTTGCCATCACTGTCCAGCGCCAAGGCCCGAACGGTATTGTCAGCGCCAACGCCCGCACCGAAGCTAGTGTCCAAAGAACCGTCCGGAAACAGGCGCGCAACGCCTCTACGGGTAAATCCAGGACTGAAGAACTGGCCGCCAATGAGGATCGCACCATCAGGCTGGACCACGATGGCGTATACCGGCAAATTGAGCGAAGGGATGAATGTGGTGTCGATGGAACCGTCCTGGTTCAACCGGGCCATGAATGGGCGCGGGAAGCCGCCAACACTGGAGAAATTTCCGCCCAACAGGACCCTGCCGTCGGACTGAACAGCGATGGCCCTCACATCAAAGCCAACCAGACCTACCATGGAGGTGAACCCGGGATCAAAGGTTCCATCCTGCATCACTCTGGCGAAGCGGTTGGCTGGCAACCCCGCGAATTGGGTGAATGTTCCCCCAATGAGAATATTCCCACTGGCATCGGTTGCGGTGCAGATCACCGATGAATTGGCCCCACCTCCGGCCTGGAAGTTCGAGGCGAATCCCGCATCGATCGAGCCCGATTGAGCGGAAACCAGGAACGAGGAGCCAAGGGCGAGGATGGCAACGGAACGGAAGCGTCTTTTCCACATGGGTTCTTGGATCAGGGCATGTCGCGAAAGGGTGCCTCCAAAGTAGCAAGAAGTCCGGCTCGTCGACATCACGGCGTATGAGCGTTGATAGCGGTATACTTGGACGGATCACCGACCCATGCGCCAAAGCGTCCTCCTCACTGTTGTCATCGCCACTTGCACCCCTGAGGTGTATGCCCACGAAGGCATGTGGCTTCCCACACTGTTACAGGCCATCGAGGGGAATATGCGCACCGAGGGCCTGACGATCAGTGCCGAGGACATCTACAGCCTGAACAACGGGAGCTTGAAGGATGCCACCGTTCTGTTCGGCGGGGGCTGCACGGCGGAGGTGGTGAGCGAACAAGGCCTGATCCTCACGAACCACCACTGTGGTTTCAGCGCGATCGCCAACCACAGTTCTGTGGACAAGGACTACCTGAAGAACGGTTTTTGGGCCTCCTCAATGGCGGAGGAGTTACCGAATCCCGGGATCACCGCCACGTTCATCGTTCGTATGGATGATGTCACCGCCCGCCTGCTCGCCAGCGTTTCGTCCGGTATGAACGAGGCCCAGCGCAGTGCGGCCATCATGGCCGCAGCCGAGGTTGTGGTGAAGGAAGCGAAGGAGGGCACTGGGTATGACGCTGTGGTGAAACCGTTCAACTATGGCAACAGCTGGTTTCTGATCGTGAGCCAGTCATTCCGTGATGTTCGGCTGGTGGGGGCGCCACCCAGCGCGATCGGCAACTTCGGTGGCGATACGGACAATTGGATGTGGCCTCGGCACACCGGGGACTTCAGCGTGTTCCGCATTTACGCCGATGCGGAGAATCATCCAGCCGCCTTCGCCTTGACGAACGTCCCCTTCAAGCCCCGCCGTAGCCTGGCGATCAGCATGGATGGCGTTCGCGACGGTGACTTCGCCATGATCTTCGGGTTCCCGGGCAACACCCAGCGCTACCTCACCAGCCACGGCGTGGATTACGTGATGAATATCGGCGATCCCCTGAAGATCCGCATGCGGCGTGCGAGCTTGGCGGTGATCGATGAGGCCATGCTCGCCGATGACCGCACGCGGATCGCCTATGCGGACAAACAGAAGGGCATCAGCAACGCCTACAAGAAGTGGATCGGCGAATTGCGGGGCATCACCGAACTGGGAACGCTCCACGGCAAGCATGAATTGGAGCGCGCTTACCGGGACCGGGCCATCAACATGCAACGGCCCGACCTCATCGCCGCGTTGGATTCCATTGATGCGGTATACAACCATCTGCCCGCCTTGGCCGAAGCCCGGGACGGACATGTGGAGATATACGCTGTTGGTGCTGACCTGCTGCGGTTCGCTAAGGGGTTCGAGGCCATCATGCTGCCGGAGAACATCAGCAAACTGCGCACTGAGGGTACCTGGGACAAGGAGATCCAGCGCCTGCGGGACAATGCTGCCGCATTCCACAATGACTTCGATCCGCTGGTGGACAAGCGCATCCTGAAAGCGCAATTGCCTATTTACATGGCGAACGTGGATGCTGGACTGGCCCCGGCATTCCCGCCGAAATTCCAAGGGGTGGGTGGAGTGGACGAGGTGTATGCGCGCAGCATCATCGCTGATTCCGCCAAACTGGCCGCCACATTGGCCAAGTGGAGCCCGGGCAGTGCGCGCAAGCTGCAGAAGGATCCGGCGTATATTCTGGCGAAGGCCTTCGCAGATGCATACTCCAATAAGGTTAAACCATCGCTGGATGCTGCGAACGCGCGGCTCGCGACACACATGCGCACATGGATGGGAGGTCTCATGACGCTCTTCCCCGAAAAGACGTTCTGGCCAGACGCCAACAGCACATTGCGCTTCAGCTATGGCCACGTGGAAGGTAGCAGCCCGCGCGATGGCATGGTGTACGAGCCCTTCACCACGCTGGAAGGGGTATTGGAAAAATACCGGCCCGCAGATGCGGAGTTCGACGTTCCCCAGCGGTTGCGCGAATTGCATGCCAGCAAGGACTACTCACCCTATAGCATCACTGGAACGATGCCCGTCTGCTTCACCTCCTCACTGCATACCACGGGTGGCAACAGTGGTAGCCCGGTGCTCAATGGCCGGGGCGAGCTCATCGGCATCAACTTCGACCGCACATGGGAAAGCACGATGAGCGACATCCAGTTCGATCCGGAAAAATGCCGCAACATCAGTGTGGACATCCGGTACGTGCTGTTCACGATCGACAAGGTGTGCGGCGCGCACCACCTTATCGAGGAGATGAAGCTGGTACGTCATGATGAAGAGCCTCTGATCATCCAGTTGCCGATACATCGCTGAACCCATGTGGACCGAACAGGACAACAAGCTGGAGCGGGAGTTCACGTTCAAGAACTTCAGCGAGGCTTTCGCGTTCATGGCGCGCGTGGCCCTGCTCGCCGAGAAGATGGATCACCATCCCGAATGGAGCAACGTTTACGCGCGGGTAACGATCGTGCTGCGGACCCATTCCGCCGGGAACACCGTTACGGAAAAGGACCGGGTGTTGGCTTCAGCTATCTCCCGCCTGGTGGAATGAGAAAGCCCCGCGTGACGGCGGGGCTCTCAATGAGTGGAAAAGAGATCACTTCGTTGGCACGGCCATCGGCGCGGCAGCAGGGTCCACCTGCACGTCGGCGGTGATATTGAGCATCGTTTGTGGGGGATCGGTATTGGCCGTCACCGTTACGGTCTTGGTCTGGTTGCCTTGCTGGGCACCAGGCTTGTACACCACCTCGATCTCTGCCGTAGCACCCGGGTTGATGGGCTCCTTGGGGTAGTTGGGAACAGTGCATCCACAGCTGCCTTTGGCATCGCTGATGAGCAGGGGCTCCTTGCCGGTATTGGTGAACTTGAAGTTGTATTTGTTCTCCGAATTCTGCTTGACCTTGCCGAAGTCATGGGCGCTTACCGGGAACTGGATCGAGGTTTTCGGTCCGGTCACAGGGGGCATGTTCGTCGGGCTGGGGGGCACGGTCGGATCGAAGGTGCTCTTCGCAGGCGCGTTCAGTGTGGGGGTGGCATCGGTACTTGGCTGGTCGGGCCTGGCGCTCATGGAGTTCGGAACCGCGGAGCTATCCGGGCCGCTGAGCCGGCTTACGGTCATAACGATGAGCGTACCAGCGATGATGGCGAGCAGCGCGATCTTGATCTTGTCATTCATGGGTGTACCGACGTTGGAAGGCGGTTGGTTTTCGTTGATCCCTCGGCTTTGGGCGCGGCGAAAATAGAACGCCCCGGCATGGGTATGCCAGGGCGTTAACGAAAGATCAACAACCGATCAGTGCTGGGCCAGTCCGAGGCGTTGGAAGGTGTCGTCCTGAAGAACGTCCAAAGCGCGCTGGAAACTGCGATCAACGGGGTTGTCCCTGTTGATCACCTGCCAATAGGCTGAGGTATCCCACACGTCCCGGGCGATCAAGGCCTTCAGCCGCAGGTTCACAAGCGAACGCGCCTTGTCCAAACCGTCGGTGTCCGGCAGGATCCCTTCTTTTTCGGCCTGGGCCACGAGCGCGTCCACGATAGGCTGGGAAATGATGAATGACCGATCGAATTGATCGACGTTCCGGTAGGTGCGCAACAACTCGTCGCGGTGAGCGTCAACGTAGGTGATGGCGAAGGTGTTGAGTACGCCTTTCCGCACCAACTGGCCGAAGTACTCTGAGCTGAGGGTGGTATCGATCGGCACGAATACGTCCGGCATGATACCTCCTCCTCCGTAAACCACGCGCTTGTTCACGGTATAGAAGCGCACGGTATCCGCCGCATGTACGCTGTCAGCGTTGGTCAGTTCACCGTGCTTCAGGCGATCCCGTTTTTCCTGTTGGTAGGCTTCTGCACCCTCTTCGTACGATTTCTGGATGCACCGGCCGCTGGGCGTGTAATACCGGCTCACCGTCAACCGGACCGCGCTACCATCCGGGAGCATCACCGGCCGTTGCACTAGGCCCTTGCCGAAGGAGCGGCGACCGACCACCAGGCCACGGTCCCAATCCTGCATGGCACCGGTCACGATCTCGCTGGCGCTCGCGCTGCCCTCGTCCACCAATACGACCAATCGACCCTTCTCGAATTTGCCTTCGCCCGTGGCGTAGGTGTCTTCCCGCGGGGAGGTGCGGCCTTCGGTATAGACCACGAGTTTTTTGTCCGGCAGGAACTCATCGGCCATTTCGATCGCTGTACGCAGGTAGCCCCCGCCGTTGCCCTGCAGGTCGAGGATCAGGTCCTTCATGCCAGACTTCTGCAGCAGGACCATTTTTTCGCGGAATTCCTTCATGGTGGTGGCGCTGAAGCGGCTCACCTTGATATAGCCTGTGGTCGGGGTGGCCATGTAGCTGGCTTCCACACTGAAGATGGGTATCTTATCTCGCGTGATCGTAAAATCCAGCGTTGCGGCCTCGTTACCGCGGGCAATGGCCACGTCCACCTTGGTGCCTTTCTTGCCTCGAAGGCGCTTCATGACGTCGGCGTTCTTGAAACCGACACCGGCCACGTTCTCACCATCGATCCGCACGATACGATCGCCGCTGCGGATGCCCAGGCGTTCACTCGGCCCACCAGCGATGGCGTCCACTACGTAGATCGTGTCGCGGATCAGGTTGAACTGGATACCCACGCCTTCGAAATTGCCCTTCAAGGGCTCGTTCACCACATCGAGTTCTTCTTTGGGGATATAGATGCTGTGCGGGTCCAGCTTTTCCAGCATGCTCACGATGGCCGTTTCCACCAGCTCTTTGTCGTTGACGCTGTCCACGTACATGTGGTCGATCTGGTAAAGAAGGGCCTCCAGTTTGCTGACCGAGCCGGGATCGACTTGGGCATGGGTGAGCAACGGGAGAGCGAGCGCACCAACGCACGCGAGGGACTTCATCATGAGGCTGCGGTTCAGGATACGGTGAAGGTAACGGCCGGGCACAGGTAGGGTGTTCCCGTCCCTGTTAACGAAGGTGAAGCCAGTCAAGTTCACTTCAGCAACGATCGCTTTCCGTCGATGAGCGAACCGTCCCGATAGCGCTCGAAACGTACGAGTCTGCCGTTCTCGAAATATTTCCACTTGCCGTGCTTTTTGCCGTCCTTGTAACGGCCCACGATGTTCTGGTCCCGAAAGGCCCAGGTACCGTCACGTTTGCCATTCTTGTATCGACCCTTCACGGTAACAAGGCCGTTCGGTGCGTATTCGGTCCAATCCCCGTCCAAGTAGCCCCAACCGTACACAGCGAAGATCATGGGCGCCCCATCTGGGTACCAAGCACGATAGACGCCACAAGGCTTTCCCCGCTTATAGCCCAGCCGAACGGCCACGCGGGAACTGTCCATGGCATAGCGTCCTTCATGGGTGAAGGCCTCAACGCTTTTCAAGGGCGGATACGCCACGGCATAAGCGGCAATAGTGCCGTGCTCATGGACAAAGAGCGAATCGGGTTGGGCTTGGAGCACGAGTTGAAGACCGATCGCGCAGGTCAAGGTCATGGATCGCAACATGCTATGGTCGCTTTGGGCGGGAGGTGACCACAAAGGAATGGCGCAGAGAATGGCCATGCCCATCGGTGAGGGTAAGGATATGCGGACCGTCATCTGGATCGATCGCCAAGCGATGATCGCTGGAGGTGGAGCCCATGAAGGTGCCATCGAGATCCCAATGGATGACCGCACCGGGATCGCGGTGAGCGGCTTCCACAACTGCTTTTCCGCGTGTACCGTCCAGTTCGGTCGGGATGAGCAACCTGCCATTCCCCTCCGGATAGAGGACTTCCATGATCGTGCCCTCCTGGCTTTGGCCATCGCGGAAGGGAGGTGAAGGGCGATAGGACGGATGGCCGATCGCGTAGTAACGCTCCATAGCAGGCGGCAACACGAACCAGGCGGTATCATGGCCTTCCTCCGGTGTGGTGCGCCAGTTTTCGTGTTCATCAACGCGGATGCGCCGGTGGTATGGGCAGGGCTTCGTGCGGAGTCCTTCGGCCGGTATCCACGCACTATCGGCGATCGGGCAATCTATGCTGGCCATGTGCCCGCTGTTCGGGCAGATGGCCGCACGCACCAGCTCATCGTACGGCACATCAAAGCCGCTCCCCTTCTCCAACGAGCCGAACAGATCGAAAAGGAGCGGTGCTGCGGCGAGGGTTCCAGTGAGGCCAGGCCGTCCTTCACCCGTGGCATTGCCCGTCCAGACCGCTACGCACCAGCGATCGCTCACGCCGACCGCCCAAGCATCGCGATGTCCAACGCTAGTACCTGTCTTCCATGCGATGCGCTCCCTACCGGCGAAGGCTTTCCAGCCTTGTTCGTCGGCTGGTCTGTTCACCTCACGCAAGGCAGTAAAGGTGAAGTGTATGCTCGCGGCGCTGAGTGCAGGGCGGTCCGCGGGAGTCGCATCATACCGTCCGGTATCCAACAGCAGTACGACCGGCGGATGAATATCATTTCTTCGGTAGGTATTTCCACCCGTGGCAAAATGGGAAAGCACGCGGGCCATGCTGGCGTATGCCCCACCGATCTCCCAGAGGTTGCTCTCTGCCCCCCCGATGATGAGCGACAAACCGTAATGGTCCGCAGGCCGATCGATGGATCGGAAACCCATACCGCGCAAGGTGTTCAGCAGCCTGGCGGTGCCATGTTGGCGCAGGGCACGTACCGCCGGCACATTCAACGAACGGGCCAACGCTTCGCTTGCGGGCGCTGCACCGGTGTATCGTTCGTCGGAGTTGCGTGGAGCGAATCCATCGTATTGCGTGGGTATATCCGGCAACAGCATGTCCGGCAGGAGTTCGCCGCATTGCAGCATGTCGGCATAGAGGAAGGGCTTCAACAAACTGCCGGTGCTGCGCTTGGCGCGCACGATGTCCACCTGTGGTGCATGGTCGGAAGCGGAATTTGACAGGTTGCCGATGTACGCATGCACTTCACCCGTGGGCACATCGATGATGATGGCGGCGGCGTTGTGGACTTCATTGGCGGCCAGCCGTTGCGCATAGCGGTCGCAATGCTCTATCGCGCGGCGTTGCAGATCGCCGTCAATGGTGGTGGCGATACGTCGGCCGGCATGTCCTTGGGACATCAAGGTGGCCATCAGATGTGGCGCGTTCATCGGCAAGGGGCGTGGTTTTGCGGGAAGCGGCTCCTCTTTGGCCAAGGTCCATTCGAGGCTGTCGATGGTACCGATCGAGAGCAGGCGATCCAACAAGCGATCACGTTTGGCACGGAGCGCGATCTGGCCTTTGCCCGGGTAGATCGCCGAGGGGGCATTGGGCAACACGGCGAGGGTGGCGCTTTCCGCCCAGGTCAAATCGTCGGGTGAACCACCGAACCACCGCCATGCCGCAGCATCGAGCCCAACGACATTGCCACCGAACGGTGCATTTTCTGTGTAAAGGGCAAGGATCTCCGGCTTGGAGTACCTGGTCTCGATACGCAACGCGAGCAGGGCCTCGGAAAGCTTGGCACCGTAGCTGCGCTCGCTGGGGCCATGGCTCATCCGGGCCACTTGCATGGTGATGGTGCTCCCTCCGCTCACGGTTCTGCCCGCAGCCGTATTCTGCCGGATGGCGCGCACCAAGCTTGGCAGGTGCACGCCCCAGTGGTCGTGGAAGTGCCGGTCCTCGAACTGGAGAAGGCATACGGCGAATTTTTCCGGGACTTGGCCACTTCCGGGGAAGCGCCATTGGCCATCTCCGGCCACCGTTGCGCCAAGCAATCCACCATCGCGATCGAGGGCCACGGTGGAGCGCGGTCCATTGAATAAGGGATCCATCGGCCCCCAACGTGCCCAGAGGTAAAGCGCAAGAAAGCCGATCGCGAAACCCGTCCAAACGCGCTTTCGTTGTCTGCACCACTCCCACCAACGGCCAAGCATGTTCGATCAGTTAACGGGCGCGCAAGTTCGCCTGTTGCTACAGGTGACGGAACAATGGACGAATAGTGCCCATGCCTGCGTTGAAGCAGGTCCATCAGGGCTCCACGAACAGTGGTCGGATCGGCACCGGTGGGATGTGCGGTTGGATGTAGTTTGGCGACCCCTTTCCAGAACCGATCCATGAAGCATTTGTACCCTGCCGCCCTGTTGGCCGCACTGTTCACCGCGCAGGTGAACGCCCAATTCAATGAAGGCGGCCAGCCTTGGTCCCTTAGGAATCACTTGGATGCCTCCGGTGTTCCTGAGGTGCGTACCCCAGGCATCGACAGGGCCGCATTGGAGGCCGAGGACGCGCGCCGTGCAGAGGAGGGTCTGGTACCTTCCGATGCCCGAATGCTGCCGGTTGATGCTGACCTGAACACGAGCGGCGTTTGGCACACCTTGCCCAACGGCGACGGGATCTGGCGTCTACGCGTGGAAAGCCCAGGGGCGCTGGCCACCGAACTGTTCTTCCGCGATTTCCACATGCCTGTGGGTGGGCTTCTCCATGTGTATACCCCGGGTGGCGAGGAAGTCCTCGGTGGGTTCTCGGGCTACCATAACAAGGCCAGCGGGATCTTCGCCACGGCGGCATTGAATGGCGAAGCGTGTTATGTGGAGTACTTCGAGCCGGCGGCCGTCCGCGGTCAAGGCGGGTTCCTCATTTCAACCTTGGGCCACACGTACAGGAACCTGCGTAACGAGCGCGCGGACGATTGTGAGGTGGACGTGAATTGCCCGGAAGGAGCTGATTGGATACCGCAGCGCGATGGGGTCGTGAAGCTCCGCATCGTGGATGCTGGCCAGATCTTCTTCTGCTCAGGGAGCCTGGTGAACAACGTGGCCCAGGACTGCAAGCGGCTGGTGCTATCCGCGCAACACTGCGGTGTGGGGATCACGGACGCCGACTTCCTGCTCTGGAAGTTCTATTTCGGCTACCAGCGAACGGGGTGCGGTACCGGCACTGCTTCGCAGAGCCGGGTAAAGACAGGTTGCTTCAAGCGCGGAGAGAGCAATGACAACGGAGGTGACAACGGTTCGGATTTCCTCTTGCTGGAGATCGAGGACGAGCTGAACGCGAGCTGGAATCCCTACTGGGCCGGATGGGACGCGACCACCTCCACACATACCGGTGGCGTCGGTGTGCATCATCCGGCAGGAGACGAGAAAAAGATCAGCACATTCACAGGTAATGCGACAAACTCCTCCCAATGGAACGGGATGAGCACGCACTACCGGGTGAACTGGGTAGGTACCGAGAGTGGGTGGGGGGTTACGGAGGGCGGTTCCTCCGGTTCTCCTTTGTTCAACTCGGATGGACGAGTGATCGGCACACTTACTGGCGGAGGTTCCTTTTGCAACAGCGTGCAACCGGGCGGCCAGACGCAACCGGATTACTATGGCCGGATGAACTATCACTGGACAAGCAATCCGGGCCCAGCTACGGAAGAATTGAAGACCTGGCTCGATCCGAACAATACCGGAACACTCGAATTGGACGGCACCTATGGCCCTTGTGGCGTTTCCTCAGTGCTTGAATTCGCCACATTGGAACGTCCTCTTCTGGCACCCAACCCGGCCACGGATCAAGTGCGCATCACTTTCCCCACCAGTTTACAGCGGGTGGAGCGGGTGGATGTGCTCGACATCACGGGTCAACTGGTCTTCAGCCAAGGCGTTGTTAATGGTAGCGCCAGCATGACGCTGCCCGTTGACCAGCTCGCGGGTGGAGCCTACTTCGTGCGTTTGTATGCCGATGGCAACTTCCTGCCAGCGGTCCTGTTCGACGTGTTGGCGCGCTGATCGACCATCGCTCCATGAAAAAGGGTCCGTGCGAGCGGACCCTTTTCCGTTGATATCGGCAGCCTTTATGGTTGGGTAGGGGAGGCAACAGCCGGTGCGGTCTCGGCTTCGAGCATGTTCACGGTAAGCTTCCGCACTCCATACTTACCCTTCAGGGTAGTGCGCGAAAGCTCACCTTCTTCAATGGTCGCGAAGCGCTGGATATCGATATCCATGATGTTTCTGAACGCCGCGTAGTCCTTCTTCACACGCGCGATGAGTTGCGGTGTGGTGAATGCTTCAGTGGTCTCGAACAAGGGGGAGATGGTCACCACCGGGCCATCGCGCCAGTCGCCGATGGCGTAGCTCCAGATGGTGTTGGGGGCTTGGGCGAACATCGCGGTGGCCATCAAAGCGAACGCAACGGGAAGCAGAAGTCGCAGGTTCATGGTGTACGGTCGGGTGCGTGGCATGGCGATCATCGTGCCGTGATCACTGTTTCAGAAGGGGTCGGCTGATGCGGCCGTTGGCGGTTTCGATGCTCAGCGCATAGGTGCCGGCAAGTAATGCCGAGGTATCGAAGAGGATGCGACCATTCTCGGGGAAGCCCGCAGGGGAATGGGTTTTCACGGTTCGGCCGGTCATGTCCCGTAGAACGATGCGTACCCCCTTCGCCTGCTCGAGCTTGATGGAAACATGGGAGGTACAGGGATTGGGAAAGAGGTCGAGCAATTCTGGTCCCTGTGCTTCAGCAACAGCCGCGTTGATATCGAGCACACGGAATTTCCACCAGCCCGCCGGAGCTACGATGGGCCGCACCTGCGCCTTTCCGCTGTTGGCGTTACCCTGCACATAGTAGTACACATCGGTGTTGGCTGCTTGTGCGGGGATGTTGGCGTTCTGATCTCCGTTGCCCTGATCGGCCATGGTCACTTGGTTCCACGCCTGCGTTGTATCAGTGGTCCAGAACAGGCTGGCCGAGGCGATACCGCTCTTGTGGCGCATGTAGGCCGTAACGCTATAGGGGTTGATCGTTTCGTAGGTATCGACCAGGCGCTGGTGCCGGATGAGCAAGGGGTCAGCTACGCCAACTCCCTTGGTGATGCAATGGATGGCACCGCTGGCACTGATGATGTTGGAGCCCGAGTTGTCGCAATCGATCGGCACGATTCGATAGCCGGGCAGGGACTCGTGCAGGATGCGCAGGGCGGTGGTGTCGAACTCCGTGCGGTAGGTCGGGAGGATCACGGTCTTGTTCACGAAAATATTGTTCGCATAGGTCCGGTAAGAGGCGTCAGGCGCCCACTCCCCTCCGGTGCTGGGCGGCATGGGGATACGTACCACGCGGTAGGGTTGGCCGAAGACGTTCGTTTGGTTGTCCATGATGAGCTGCAGGTTCTCTTCGAGCTGCGGTCCATCGCTTTCACCTACCGGGAATTCGCCCACCAGGAGCGTTTCTTCGTCCAGCAGCTTCATGTGCATGTCGATGTGATGTATGCCATCATAGGGCAGCGTCTCCATACGGATGTAATGGTCGATACCCATCCACTGTTGCATGAGCGCATCTACCTGAGCGGGTGTTTTCACGGTCTGGTTGAATTCCCCCGCGGACCCGTTCTCGTCGATCACCAGGTTGCTGCTGAATGCTGTGCCGAAGCCGTCGGCCATGAAATTTCCTCCGGTATGCACGAGGTCGTTGGGAGCTTGTGTGGTGTTGTACACACCGATACCGAGCGCGTTGCCAAGCACGTCCGGGACCACATCGTCGTCCGGACGAGGGCGGTTATAGATCCAGTCCAACAGGTAGAGGCTGTCCACCTCGTTCTCGTAGATGCACTCCGCGCCGTAGTCGCGCATCCACACGCTGTTGAATTCCTCCTCGATGAAGGTGATGTTCTCCAGGTCGGGCAGTGGTCCACCTGCGGAATTGTCCTGCAGCACATCGATCACTTGTGACTGGTCCTCGCAGATGATGACCACTTCGCACTCGGTCTTCGCTGCGGCGACGATCTGTTTCAGGATCCCCTCATACCCGGCCCAACAGATGGCCAAGGCCTGGATCTCTTCCCATTCGGCCATGGTGCGCACGGCGAATTCGGGCGGGGTGGTGATGCCTCTGTCCAACCCTGCGCGGCTCTCACGGTAAGCGGGGATCAGCGGTACTTCGGCCGGGGCCAATCCGTGGGGCAGGCCGTTTTCTTGGGCTGTAGCGAGGGTGAAGGATAGGAAGGCGAAAGCGGGAAGAGAGAAGCGTTTCATGGCTGGCGGCCGTGCGAGCGGCTGTTTGTTGAGCGCGAAGCGCCCAAGATAGCTGGGGACGTATCGTTCGTACAGCCGTAAAACCGGCGGGCGGGGAAGGCTTTAGCGCCCCTTTTTCTTGCCCCGGTACTGGCCGAATGCGGAGACGACATCCCGCACATACCAAAAGGTCTCGTGTGCGCGGCAGTATCCGTTCTTCACTTCCGGCATGGTGAACCAGCGGGGTTTTGCCAGCAGGAGCAAGGCACGTTCCACGGATCCGTCCCACCGATGGATATCCAATCCGTGAAGTTCCGCCAGCCGCTGGGCATCCTTGATATGGCCGGGTCCCGCGTTATAGGAGGCCAGGACGAATTTCAGTCGCTGGTCCTTGTTGGGCACGCTGCTGCGCCAGATGGCGTCCAGTTTGTCCAGGAATTTCGCCGCGCCGCCGATGTGGCCGCCGAGACCATCCGCAGAATCGATCCCGAGGCCCAGTGCGGTCGCCGGCATGATCTGCATCAGGCCATTGGCACCGGCATGGGAGATGGCCGAAGTGTCGAAGCGTGATTCCTTGAAGCCGACGGCCGCCAGCAATTCCCAGTCAAAGGCCGAACTGTCGGCGTGGGCTTGGAACAGGCTGTCGAACGGGGAGATGCTGTCCGTATTGAATTCCAGATCGTGGAGAGTGCGCAATGGTCCGCTGGTCAAACGACCAATGCCGTAGCTGTCCAGGATCAGTTCGCGGGCCTCCATTTCCCGGGGGTCTTTCAACCAGGCATCTATCGCGGCACGCAGTTCGGGAGCGTTGGAGCGTACGGCGAAGGCGAGCGGCACGGATCGGCCGAGCCGTGGCCCGAAATGCACGTGGGGAAAGCGTCTCGCATCGAGTGAGGAGATGGCGTCCACGATCACCGCGCTGCGACATCGGCCAAGCGCTACATCGGCCAACAATTCTTCGGGCAATACGGTATCCATCACCAAGGTCACCGGGCCATAGGCCGTATCGAACAACGCTTGAAGCCCCGCGAAGGGTGACCACCTGCTGATGGCCAAGGTGTCCGGATCACCGGGCGTATGCCGGTCGCGAATGCGAGGGCGGATAACGCCGTCCGTGTTCAAAACGATGCGCAGTGGAGCCACCGAGCGGTAGCTGGTAGTGAAGGCCGCGAACGGGGCCGCCCAGCCGTCCGTGCGCAATTGAGCAGCCATCACATCGCCCTCACCGCGTTGCAGCATCATCAGCATGCTGTCCGGATGGATCACCGGGACGGCGTCCAACCGGAGCTTGTGTTTCTTCGCGAAACGTTCGAGCAGTTCCCATTCCAGCCCGGTTTCAGCCCCGGGGTGGAGGTCCCACGAGAGCGGGTCGTGGATCACCAGGACACGCAGCGTATCGAGGAGGATCCCTGATAGATCGCGATCGACCAACGGACGTGCCCATGCCGGGCCTTGCGCGAGGCTTCTGCCATAACGCGCCGATGGCCCCGTGAACACCAGCGCGATGAGCGAGGCGAACAACAGGGTGCCGTACCAGGCCGATCTATCCGTCTTCACGTGAGAGGTGTGTACGCAGAACGCCAAGGAAAGCCGAACACTCCGCGACATACGCCTCGCGATTGGCGGCGAGTACCTGCTCAGCGCCGATGAGTACCGACCCGTTCGGGACGCGATGCGCCAATCCTGCGAGCGACCTGGCGATGCCATCGAGTGAGGCATAACTGGAGAGCCAGTCGCCGCGCATCATGTACGGCAACATGCGCTGTGTGCGTTCCGGCATCAAATGAAGGTGCTCGTGCAAAAGGGCGTACATGCGTTGGGCGAAAGACGGCAGAGTTTCATTCGCTGACCAAGTGGAAGCGATGCAGTGGTCATAGAAGATATCGAGCGCCACCCCCGCGAATTTGCCGCAGTGGGCGCGCAGCCGGTCGCGCCCCACCAAGGTTATCGGATGCTGGTCAGTGAAAGAGTCGATACGCCGATGCATACGGATACCGCGTTGGATGGCTTCCGGGTGCATGGACAGGTCGCGGCCTTTCACGGCGTCGGCCATGAAGTTGCCCGTGATCACCAGCGGGTCTTCTCCAGAAAGTATCAAATGGCCCAAGAAGTTCATTCGCCGCGGCAAGATATCCGCTCGATCGGGCGTGCGGCCGTTCATGGATCGATCATGGGTCATGGCGCGCCGTGGATAATTTGGTCGCATGTCCGACGGGGAAGCATCAGGGTTCAGCAAACGCAAGGACATCCGTCATCTGACCTTGTATTGGGGTACACAGGTCGCTGCTTGGACAAGCATGATCTTCATCCTGGGCCTGAGCCTCTGGTTGAACAACAACTACAAGTCCGGTCAAGGGTACGGTCTGGTGCTGGGCTTGATCATCGGTTTAGCGGCGAGCCACGCGTTGCGGGCGGTTATCCGCAAGCGTCGGTGGAAGTCGAAGCCGATCGTGCATTCCTTGCCGCGAATGGTGCTGTACGCGTTGTTCATCAGCATCATCGCTGCGGTTGCGCAGGTGATCACGCACGACCTGCTCTTCCCTTCGCTGGCCCCGTTCCTCCATGGCCGTGTGCTGGTGGAGGGCATCATAAACTGGAGCATCCTGCTCACGGTGTGGGGCATCTGCTACTTCGCGTACCACTGGTTCGTGCGAGGTCGGCGGGAGGAGGTGCGCAACCTGCGTTTGGAGGCCGCGAACCGGGATGGCCAATTGGCTACACTGCGCGCCCAGTTGAATCCGCACTTCATGTTCAACGCGCTCAACGGCATCCGGGCCTTGATCGACGAGGATCCTGGTCGCGCCAAACAAGCCATCACGCAGCTCAGTTCCATCCTGCGCAACGCCATGAGTACCGTTCGCCGCCGCACCGTACCCCTGGGCGAGGAACTGGACATCGTGAAAGACTACCTCGCTCTGGAGCGCATGCGGTTCGAGGAGCGTTTGCGCATTTCGTATGACGTGGACCAGAGCCTTGAGCGCGAGCCTGTGCCGCCGATGCTGTTGCAGACCTTGGTGGAGAACGCCGTTAGGCACGGGATCGCAAAACTGACCCAAGGAGGGGAAGTGATCGTTGGTGCACGGCGCTCGGGTTCGGGCCTTGTGCTCAGCGTGCGCAATACGGGTGAGTACATTCCCGGCCAGGTGAACGGTTCAGGGATCGGCCTGAGCGGCACGCGCAAACGATTGGAGATGATCTACGGACCATCCGCCACCATGCTTATCGAGAACCGTGACGGCACCGTCGTTACCGAGGTGAACATCCCCTGGACCCATCACGAAGAGCGACCATGACCTGCCACAGATCTTTCCGGTTGTTTTCAGCTTTCGCCTTTCAACTTTCAACTTTCCAACAATGAAAGCCCTGATCATCGACGATGAGCGCCTCGCGCGCAAAGAGCTCAGCACCCTGCTCGAGAAGTTCGACAGCATCGACGTGGTAGGCGAAGCCGCCAATGCCGACGAGGCTGAGGAGCGCATCGCCGAACTGAAGCCGGACCTGCTGTTCCTGGACATCAACATGCCCGGGCGCGATGGCTTCCAGTTGCTCGAATCGCTGGAGCGCATTCCGCTCGTGATCTTCGTTACGGCCTATGACGAGCACGCACTGCACGCCTTCCAAGTGAACGCGTTGGATTACCTGATGAAGCCCATCGACCCCTTGCGGCTGGAGTCGGCGATCAGCAAATTGCCCAAGCCCAAGGACAGCGATGTGCCCGAACGGGAAATACTCGGATTGGAGGACCAGATCTTCCTCAAGGACGGCGAGAAGTGCTGGTTCGTCGCGCTGAAGGACATTCGTCTCTTCGAGAGCGAAGGCAACTACGTGCGCGTGAAGTTCAACGACCAGAAGCCGCTCGTGCTACGTTCATTGAACAAGCTTGAGGAGAAGCTGGACCCGCACGTCTTCTTCCGCGCCAACCGCAAAAACATCCTGAATTTACGCTTCGTGGAGAAGATCGAACCCTGGTTCAGCGGAGGCCTGAACGTAACAATGAAGACCGGGGAGGTGGTCGAGGTGAGCCGCAGGCAGACGGCACGGTTCAAGGAGCTGATGAGCTTGTAGTGTTCAAGAACCACCGATACGCCCGTCCGCGCTTCTAGCGCGGATGCTGCGAGACCCGCGCTTGTAGCGCGGACAAAGGAAACAGGTCACCTCATGACCGCGACAACTCGCTCGCCCTCTTGCTCGCTGCTTCGATCCCGCGGTCCAGCGTTCCCGTCAGATCATCTTGTGTGAAGACCTTGAACGCCGCTTCGGTCGTACCGCCCTTGCTCATCACGGCCTTGATCAGTTCTTCCGGCGTGCGGTCGGCGTGTTCCATCAGGTGGAAGGAGCCGAGCATAGTTTGCTTCACCAAGGCACTGGCCACATGTGGCTCCAGTCCGAGTTTGATGCCGCTGGCGATCATGGTGCGCACTACCTCGAAGAAGTAGGCGGGGCCGCTGCCGCTGAGGGCGGTTACCGGATCGAGCAGCGCTTCATCCGCGAGGTGCATGGCGCGGCCGGTACAATTGAGCACCTGCTCCACCATCAACGTCTGGCGCATGTTCAGTTCGGTGCCCGTGGCGTACGCGGTGATCCCCATGCCGATCTGCGCTGGTGCGTTGGGCATGGCACGCACGATGGTGGCGTGCCGCAAGCTCGTCTTCAACCGTTCCAGCGTAATGCCGGCCATGATGGACAGCACCACCTGTTCCGGCCGCAGCACATCCGCCAATGCCGGTGCGATGCTTCCGAAGTCTTGTGGCTTCACGGCGATGATCACCAAGCTGCTTCCGGATATGCCCGCGTCGATCGCGGTCGTGACCTGTCCCAGCGTTTCGAGCCGGGCGCGGTGCGCATCGCCGCGGATGACCAGGTGAAGGTCTTCGGGCTTCACCAGCCCGTACTTGCGGAAGCTGCGCGCATAGGCGGTGCCCATGTTGCCACAGCCGAGGATCGCGATCTTCATCCGTTATCCGCCAAAGCCTTTTAGCCAAGGCGGACGGCGAACCTACGGGCAGCGCGCGAGCTTCGGCGTGCGGCACCTCCAGCGTATAGCTTTGTGCAACGAAACACAAGGCCATGGACATCGCCGCCACCAAACTCGAACTGATGCAGCACCTCATGTCCATCAACGACGTGAAGACGTTGAAGCGGGTGGCCGTGTTCTTCAAGAAGGAGGTGCCGAAGGCGCTGGAGGACGATGACGATCTCACGGACGAGGAGGTAGGCGAATTGGAGGAGCGCTTCCAGGACATGGTCAGCGGGAAGGTGAAGGGGCACAGCCGCGCCGAATCCAACCGATTGGTGCGCAAGGCCGTCAAGGCATGACGTATGTCCTGATCATTGAACCAAGCGTGACACGCGAGGTCCGGAAGATCTATTCCTATCGGGAGAACGACCGACCGGGTTCAGGCTTACGGTTCTTTACGGCGCTCAACGAATGCTACGACCGCATCACCGAGAACCCATTCTGCTGCCAACTTCGCAAGGGCGATTTCCGGCACGTCATGCTGCGTAAACTGAAGTATCGTTTGGTGTATCGCATTCATGGTGCGACCGTCTATGTCGTTCAAGTGCGCCACACCAGCCGCAAACCGAGTAAGCGTTTCGGTCCTTGATCGTGATCCTGGGGCATGAAGCTGACACGAGTGATCGAGGTATTGGACGAGTTGCCCAATGATGCGACTCCCTTCGTTCAGGAGCCATGGTCGCAATTGTCCGAATGCGTTGTGCATGCTGAGATCATCGAAGGACCCTATGCCTCCTTGGAGGAACGATATGGGATGACCTGTTTTCTGGAAGTGGATCTCATCAGGGACCTGTTCGAACAATTGATGGACAGGTCGAAACCTTTTGGTCACGAAGAGCTGGTCAACCGCCTGATACAGTACGCGAGGAACGACGCGTAAATGGATCCGCCTTTCCGGGAACCGCCCTACCTCAACAACTCCCCATCATTCCCGAACGGTCTGATCAGCTCGTACTTCAGGTCTTTCAGGATGCTCGCCTTCACGTTGATGCGCACGCTGAAGCTCTGGCGGAGGCCGAGGGGGATCACGTTCAGGTTGAACTCCCAGCAGTGCATATCCCAATAGAGGTTCAGCGAGGTGGGCGTGAACTCTTGGGCTTCCAGGTCGTAGCCGCTGGTGAAGCCCACCTTCCACCACTTGAACACGGTGAAGTCGCCGTTGAAGAGTACGCTCTGGCGTTGGGAGTCGGTGAATTCCGAGGCCTTCCATGCGCGACTGAGGTCGTAGCTGTAGTTCACGCGGAGCTGCCAGGGCATATTGAAATTCATGCGTGCGCCCTTGTCCGGATCGGCCTCACCAACCACCTGTTCGGTATTGTTGTTCACGGGCGCTTCCGCAGCACTCTGTCCGTAGCGTTTGCTTTTCAACTGGAAACCGAGCGCGAGGTTGGCGTTGGAGAGGCGGGCCAAGCGGCCGTCGAGTTCGCGTTGCGAGCGGGAGATCCGTGTGCCGTTGGTATCAGTGGAGTAGGGGTCCCACAAACTGGTCACGTTGATGTCGATGAGGTTGAACAGCTGGGTGCGCGCGCTCACGTTCACCGGGTTCCAGTTGAGCGAGTCCTTCAGCATATCGTAACTGGTGGTGGCACCGAGGAAGTCGAGCAACTTGATCTTCTTCGTGTCATCGGCGGTGCTCTCCTGGACGGTGTCCATCAGCGCGCCGCGTTTCTGCACTTTGGCTTCTACGCTCTGGATGAGGCCGAGGGAGACGAGTCCACTCTCGTTCGGGGTGGGTGCGCCGTAGATCCCGATATCGTAGGGCGAGTAGCTGCTTTCGGCTCCGCCGCTGCCGAAAGGTCCGGTGATGCGGGTATCGTTCCCGGGGGTATAGCTGAAGCCTGCCGTGGGCGTCATCACATGGCGGATGGCCTTCAAGCGCCCCTTGTTGAACACGAACATGCCGTACACCTTACTGGTGAGGGTGGCACCGGCGCTCCAATGGAACGGTGCGCCGAACCCCGGCACGGTGTCCACGACCGAGGTGTTGGACACGGGATCGAAGGTTTTGCGCAATTGCTCGAAATACATGCGATCGGTGAAGCGCACCTCGGGATTCAGCGAGAAGAAGCGCGTCTTCAGCGAAGTGCTGATGGCACCGGTGTGGCGCAGGCCGTTGCGCATGCCCTGTGTGAGCGTGGGCATGTTACCGAAGTAGAGCTGGTCCTCGGTGGTGCTCAAGCGATTGTCGAACTGCGAGCTCCAGGTGAAGCCGATGTTGTCATACCAATGCCGCCCGGCCACGCTGGCATCGCCGCGGAACCAGTCGGCGGGGAACACGCGCTGCACGTTGAAGGTGGCGGTGGGCAGGGTGATGTCGAAGGTCTTGTTCAGCGTGTTCTGGCTATGGCGCATGCCCACGGCGAGGTTGTAGGGTTTTCCGCTCCAGAGGTGGTTCCACTGCACGTTGCTCTGGAAGGTGTTGGTGAGGAAATCGCCGGTGCTGCTATTGAAGGAATTCGTGAAGTTGTTGCTGCTGCCGATGTTCACGCTGGCGGTGAAGCGGTCGGTGAGGCTGGCCTTGGGGTCCAGCAGGTGGTTCCAGCGCACGAAGAAGTTGGTCTGCTTGCTGAAATCCGGGTATTCGCGGAT
>JANOPI010000512.1:0-1860 GCA_031421755.1 Flavobacteriales bacterium
CCGGAGGGGACGGGGTAGGACCAGACGGAAACTGAGACTCTTGCCCACTCAGGTCGCTTGAATGTCTGTTGTTCCAGCAAATGTTCTCCGGAATAGCCCCGATCCGGGGCTCGCGTGTTTCGCGAGAGCCGGCGCGCATCCGCCTCTGGCGTTATCGGTATCATGGCCATTCAGCAACCAAGGCCAGCGGAAAGTGCGGTATTGGCCAGAGGCCAAGAGTGCAAGCGGCACTCGCGAAACACGCGAGCGCCGGGATAACAGCGGCTACAGACCGTTCTCAACAACCATCCAGAAGCCCCAAACCATCAACGCGACGGCGAGCAATAGAAAGCAGCCAAGCACCACCAATGGTAGCGCTACAAGGGTTCGCCAGAGCCACCTGAGCATGGCCGAAAGACCGAAGTGGCGCTAAGCAGTAGCCTTCGCTGAGGGGGTCTTTCCTGCCATGGCCTTCTCCACTTCCGCGATCGCCCGCTTCGTCTTCAGCAAGGAATCCGGCGTAACGCTGATGGAATCGATGCCGAGCTCCACCAAGAACTGCGCAAAGTCAGGAAAGTCAGAAGGTCCTTGCCCGCAGATGCCCACCTTGGTCTTGGTCTTCTTCGCACTGGTGATGAGCATCCGGAGCATGGCTTTCACAGCTTCGTTGCGTTCGTCGTAGATGTGCGCGACGAGTGCGCTGTCGCGATCAAGACCAAGCGTTAACTGGGTAAGATCATTGCTGCCGATGGAGAAACCATCGATGTATTTGGCGAACTCTTCAGCGAGGATGATGTTGCTCGGCACTTCGGCCATGAGGTAGAGCTCGAGTCCTTCCTTGCCACGGATCAAACCGTATTCCTCCATCACGCCTTTCACTTTCTTCAATTCTTCCACTGTGCGGCAGAAGGGGATCATGACCACCACGTTCTTCAGCCCCATTTTCTCACGCACACGGCGGATGGCCTTGCACTCCAGCCCGAACGCTTCCTTGTAGGCCTCGCTGTAGTAGCGGGAAGCGCCACGCCAACCGATCATCGGGTTCTCCTCGTTCGGCTCGAAATGCTCGCCGCCGAGCAGGTTCTTGTACTCGTTGCTCTTGAAATCGCTGAAGCGCACGATCACCTTGTTGGGGTAGAAGGCCGCGGCGATCTTGGCGATGCCGTAGCTGAGGCGCTTCACGAAGAAGGTCTCCTCGTCCTCGTAGCCGTTGATCAGGTAGCTGATCTTGCCGCTGAGGGTGTGATCACCGAGTTCCTTGTGTTGCAGCAGCGCGAGCGGATGCGCTTGGATGTAGTTGTTGATGATGAATTCTTCGCGCGCCAGACCCACACCAGCATTCGGCAGGTGCGCGAATTTGAAAGCGAGATCCGGTGATGCCACGTTGAGCATGATCGGTGTCTTCGTCTCGGGCATGTCGGCGAGCAAGGTCTCTTCCTTGTGGAAGGGGATGATGCCGCTATAGATGATGCCTGTGTCGCCTTCGCAGCAACTGGCCGTTACTTCCATGCCGGTATCGAGCAGGTCGGTTGCATTGCCGCAACCGACGATCGCGGGCACACCCATTTCGCGTGCGACGATCGCCGCGTGGCAGGTACGTCCGCCCTTGTTGGTGATGATGGCGCTGGCCTTCTTCATGATCGGCTCCCAATCCGGATCGGTCATGTCGGTAACGAGCACATCGCCTTTTTGGAAATCCTTGCCGTCGGTATCACCACCGCGACCATCCAAACTGTAGAGGATGCGCACTTTGCCGCTGCCGATGCGGTCGCCGATGGCGATGCCGGTGGTGATGATCGGGTGCTTCTTCTTCGCCTGCCCCTCGACTGCGCTCGGGGTGACAGTCGAAGAAGCATCGGGGTTCAGGATCTTGTACTCTAC
>JANOPI010000513.1:0-5766 GCA_031421755.1 Flavobacteriales bacterium
GGGTTTCGCACCTCAACGCACGGGGGGCAACTCCGCCATATACCCCCCCTAACAACACGTGACCTCATAATTACCCTGCTGCCGGGCCGCCCGCACGTTTTTCCGGGCCTCGCCGTTCTGTTCCGACCATCCACTTGCTCATCGCGCACCTCCACGTGCTCGGCCGCGCGTGAAGTACCGACCGGCCACGCGTTGCTTCGCCTCATCCAACCGCATCATGGCACATACCTACACCCAACTACCGCAGGCCACCCGCATCCACCAGCGCATCGACCGGTTGGTGGCCGATACCCTCCGGCGATTCTTCACCGTCGCGCTCAGCGCTTCAGGGCTCTTGGTCATCGTCTGCTTCTTGAACAGTTTGCGATAAGGCGATACCGGGATCATCGGCGCAGGGTCCGCTTTTTCTGGACGCGCATATCGGCGGACCCCTGCGTGGACCGATCAGCGGATCATTGCGACCTTCATACTTTCGTACGTCGATCTCCCAACGGCTCACGATCATGTCCAACCTTGCACCCACGCTCCTGAAAGCGGCCACCATCGTTGTCGCGCTCACGCTGATGTCCGGCTTCGTCCTCTTTCGGCACAGGGGCGGCAGCACTTCAGTGGAACCCTTGATGGCCGCATTCTCGCTCGACAGCCCGGAAACGAAAACAACCGCAAAGGAGATCCGCATCGACAGTTCCTACAGGGATGAGTCCCTTCCGTCCTCCAAGTCAGGGATGATCATTCCACCGGACCACCCTGCGTTGCAGCAACAGACCATATGGGCCGATAGCGATTCCCTGGCCGCTTCCCATCCCTCCTCCGGATCGGGGATCGTTCTTCCGACAGAAGCAGAGCGCCGCCGCGTGCTCTCTTCCTCGAAGTTAGGGATCGTGTTCGAGCCGCATGCCGCCGGGGCCATCGTCAAGGACTCCGCGCTGAAGGACGCGAAGGCCCAAGACACACTGAAGTGATGGACCACTGGCTAGCGATCGCGAAGAGCACGGGGCTCAGCCTGTTGTTCCTCTGCGCGCTCTTCATCCCGCTGGAGCGCGTGTTCCCGGCGAAGCAAGGCCAGAAGTTCTTCCGTCCGGCGTGGTGGCTGGACCTCACCTTCTTCATCGGACAGTACGCGGTGTGGACCGCCGCCGTGATCTGGCTGCTCGACCGTTCCGGGCACCAGCTCGATGGGGTCGTGCCGGCTGACTTCCGCACCGCGGTGGCCGCGCAGCCGTGGTGGCTCCAGGCCGTGGAGGTGATCCTCTTCAGCGACCTGCTCATCTACTGGGGGCACAGGATCCAACACACCGTCCCCTTCCTGTGGCGCTTCCATGCTACGCATCACAGCAGCGAACACCTTGACTGGCTCGCCGCGCACCGCGAACATCCCGTGGACACGGTATATACCATGGGGCTGATCAATCTGCCAGCCTTCGTACTCGGCTTCCCATTGGAAACGCTCGCTGGCCTAGCTGCCTTCCGTGGGATCTGGGCCATCTACATCCACAGCAATGTGCGCCTCCCCATCGGGCCGCTGCGCTGGTTCATCGGTGCGCCCGAACTCCACCATTGGCACCACGACAAGGACCGCTTCGCCGGCAACTACGCCAACATCTCCCCGCTCATGGACATCCTCTTCGGCACCTACACCTGCCCTTCCCATGAGCCCGCCGCCTTCGGCCTGCACGAACCGACCCCGCAGAGCTATGCCGGCCACCTGGTGCATCCGTTCCGGCAGCGCCGCCCCTGATCAGGATCGGACTTTCGAAGCCACCGTTCGTCCATGATCGGCACGCCTTCACAGAAACACAACATTGCGCCCCACGCAGCGCCGTACTTTCGTCAAGCCCGACCACCCAACGCACGCAACCATGCTTCTATCCCGACTCCGCCGTTCGCTACCTCTGTTCGCCGTCCTCTTCCTGCTGCCATCCGTATCCGTCCGCGCACAGGACCCGGCCTCCGTGGATATCGACCTGCGCCACAGCGAACTCGACAGCAACACCATGGACGTGTACCTGCGCGCCAACGGTGCCTCCTTCGGCGACATCGTGAGCGGCCTCACCTTCACCTTCCGTTGGCCAACCACCTCCACCGCTACGCTCGGCCCACGAGTGAACTCCTGCCCGGATGGTATCGGCATCAGCGCCACCGCCATGGTGGTGGATCCGCTCGTGAATGACGTGCCCACCGGATTCAACTACCGCTCCTACAATGCCTTCGGTATCGAACTCCTCAGCGAATGGGGCTGCGACCTTCCCGCTGACACCTGGTACCTGGTGATGTCCATCCCCGTGGAGAATAATACCGGATGCACCGAATTCAATATCGTGAACGACAACTGGACGGATTCGCCCGGCAATGCCCGTGACTACTACCTCTCCCTCGGTGGACTGGACCGCACCGGGATCATTGAACCCGTGCCCGTGTTGATCGGTGAGTGTACCGCACCCGATTGTGAAGGCACCGCCGGTGGAAAAGCGCTGCCTGGCACACCCTGCGATGATGTGAACGCCCTGACCGAGAACGATACCTGGACGGCGGAATGCCTGTGCGCCGGCGAATTCTCCACGGGCATCGCTGCGGATGCGGTGGGTGCCACCTTCGCCGTGTGGCCGAACCCGACCACGGGGCTGGTCTCCATCCGCGCGAACGAAGCCGAGGGGCTCTTTCGCGCGAACCTTTCCGATGCCTTGGGACGGCCCGTGAACGCATCGGTCGCACGCTCCGCGAAAGGCACCGGGTTCCTGACCCTTGACCTGACCGAGCTACCTACAGGCGTGTACCTGCTGGAATTCACCGCGAAAGGTGCCCACCGCGTAGAGCGCATTGTGAAGCGCTGATACACGTTGCCTTGCGGGAATGACCCGCGCGCTCCTTTCGGACAGGACTGCCCGGCGTGTGTTTCCATGGTTACCGAGCCCGAGGACCGTTACCGGGGCTGTGGCAGACTTATGAACGGTATGCGGCCACGTCGCGCCACTCCTCTACTTTGGTCACCCTTCATGCCAATGGCCGTCCGCATGTCCCCTGTCTGTTCCCATCACCGCCTGCTCTCGCGGGTCGTCTTCGGCGCGCACACAGGCATTACCTTGAGGTCGCACGGACTTCATGTGCCGACCCGAGTTTTGACCCACCAACAGCCTACGCTCCCAACCCGGATGCGCAACCGCTGATCGCCGTTGCATCTCCATTCCCCTACCCGATCCTGATACCGAAACCCTGACCCTTTCCTGATGAACGCTTCAACTACCAACCGATGTGCGGGAATGCTCGCCCGGACCGCCCTCTTCCTGGGGCTCATGTTTACTGCCGTCGTTGGGAGCGCCCAAATAGCCGCTTGGGATTTTTTCGGTGAAAGCAGCCCTGCGACATCTTCTGCGGATGTTTACAACGCAGGACTCGACGCATCGAACTCAATGACGAGAGGGACCACTGCCGCAACAAACGGCGCCGGTAACTCATTCCGCACTACTGGCTTCCAGAACAACGGGATCGCGGTCACTAATACCGACTACTTCCAGATAACGCTGTCCGCTTCAGGCAGCAGCACCCTTTCTCTTTCAACGATCAACGCACGATTCGCAGGAACCGCGACGTATTGCGTTTCACCGGGCGTGAGCAATCAGTTCGCTTACAGCTTGGATGGATCCAATTTCACGCTGCTCGGTTCACCGCAGGCATTGATCGGCACGCCCGCAACGCTGGCGCAGATCGATCTGACAGGTATTTCCGCATTGCAGAACGTGAGCGCTGCGACCACCATTACGTTCCGCTACTATGCCAGTGGTCAAACAACTACTGGTGGCTGGGGCTTCAACTCACCATCCTTAGGAGCTTACGGCTTGGCCATCGGCGGTACAGTAAATGTTCCTACACCCGTAGTAGTGAGCATTATTCCCGGGTCAGCAACCGCTGGTGGTGTCGGCTTCGACCTTACCGTGAACGGCTCGGACTTCATCAATGGCACGTCCACTGTGAGATGGGACGGTACGAACCGGGTGACCACCTTCGTTAGCGCAACGCAACTGACGGCAGCTATCCTTGCTTCGGACATCGCCACGGCCGGGATGGCCACGGTGACCGTACTGAACACGGGTAATCCGACACCGTCCAACGGGGTGTTCTTTACGATCAACCCGAACTCCGGACCCGACTGTCTGGGCGTGATCGGCGGAACAGCCCTGCCCGGCACTCCCTGCAACGACAATGATGCCTGCACCATCAACGACCTGTACACCGGCACCGCGCCGAGCTGCGGTTGCGTGGGGACCTTCCAGGATGCCGACAGTGACGGCACCTGCGATGTGAACGATGGTTGCCCGAACGATCCGTTGAAGATCACCGCTGGTACGTGTGGCTGCGGTAACCCGGAACCCGGTGCTGCCTGCGACGACGGTGATCCGTGTACCATCAACGATGTGCTCACCAGTTGCAGCACCTGCGCCGGTACGATCACCCCGGACAGCGACAGCGACGGTGTTTGCGACGGAGAGGACGGATGCCCGAACGATCCGAGCAAGATCTTCCCCGGACTGTGCGGTTGCGGTGTGCTGGAAGCGGGCAACGTCTGCGACGACGGCAATGCCTGCACGGCGAACGACATCTATGTGAGCTGTGGCGTGTGCATAGGAACGGCACCGTCTGACTACTGGAACTTCGGGACGACCAGCGGGAATGCCTCGGCTTCCACGGTCGGTCTGGCGAACGCGACTACCGGTAGCGTGTCCAGCGGGAACAACTTTGGAACGGTGACCAATCTGCTGACCACCACATCCGTGTCTTCCATCTACCCTGGGTTCTCCGCGCAGTACAATGCGGGTGCGGCAGCGAACATCGGCGCGCAGAACACCACGACGAACGCCTACTTCGAGTTCACGGTAACGCCTTCGGCCGGCTTCGCCTTCACATTGACGGGTATCAGCTTCGGCACGCGTTCTACGAGCACCGGCCCACAAGCCTACACCCTGCGCGCGAGCACGAACGGGTACACCACGGACATCTCCACAGGTGCCATCGCGAACAATAGTGTCTGGTCGCTGAAGTCGAATTCGGGCTTGAGCTTCGGCGATGCGAGCGGCGCGCCCATCACCTTCCGCCTGTTCGGATACGCCGGCACCGGAAGCCCGGGCAGCGGTAGCGTCAACTGGCGCATCGATGACCTGACGCTTTCGGGATGCACGGCCCCCTGCACCGTGGACAGCGATGGCGATGGCACCTGCGACGGAACCGATCCTTGCCAAGCCACCGCTGCCGTTACCGGCAGCCCGCTCTTCAACGCGGGCACCTGCGGTGCGAACCCGGGTGCTTACCTCACCTACAGTACGATCAACGGCTTGCAGGTGGCCACGGACATCACCACCTGTCCTGCGGGCTCGTCCTGCGCGGGTGGTACGGATCCGGCGGTGCTCTGTCCAGCAGGCAGCTTCAGCGATGTGCCCGGTTCCCAGGTATGCCAATCCTGCGTGGCCGGTAGTTTCAGCGGCGTGGCCGGAAGCACCAGTTGTACGCTCTGCGCGGCCGGCACTTCCCAAAGTTTTGATGGCGCAACGGAATGCCTATCGTGCGCTGCGGGATCGTTCTCCAATGTGATCGGTTCCACGGAATGCACATCCTGCGCAGCGGGCTCTTACCAAGGGCTGAGCGGCGCTACGGAATGTCTCTCGTGCGCGGCGGGTTCGTTCTCCAGCGTTACCGGTTCCACGGAATGCACGTCCTGCGCGGCAGGCTCCTACCAAGGGCTGAGCGGCGCTACGGAATGTCTCTCGTGCGCG
The DNA here is from genome assembly GCA_031421755.1 of Flavobacteriales bacterium. Taxonomy (GTDB): domain Bacteria; phylum Bacteroidota; class Bacteroidia; order Flavobacteriales_F; family PHOS-HE28; genus PHOS-HE28. The sequence continues at coordinate 5,763 of JANOPI010000513.1, forward strand.
GCGG
>JANOPI010000514.1:0-11135 GCA_031421755.1 Flavobacteriales bacterium
GTCTCTGATCAGCTCCAACGGCCATTCATTCTCCTCTCCTACTTCCTGTGGTTCCTGCCCTACCAGCACGTACGGTTCGCAGCGGAAACATGGGCCGGTCTGCTCTTCCTGCTTGGCCTCTCCCAACTGCTGGGAACGACGATGCGAGACCGGTCTTGGCTCGTTGCGGGTATCTGCTTCGCCCTGTGCGTGCAGATGAAGCCCGCGATGGTCGTGGCTTGTGCAGGTGCGATGGGCTGGTTCCTCTTCACTTCGGGCTCACGCGAGCGGGCGATCATTCGGCTTGCGGCTGGTGGTGCGATCGCGTTGGCGTTGGGGGTGGCGGTGGACAGTTGGTTTTACGGTGAACCGATGCACACGCTCTGGAACTATCTGTACAAGAACAGCCTGAGCATCTCAAAAGTCGAACCGCTGCCAGTGGCCTCAGAGACCTATGCATGGTTCTACTACTTCCCATGGATCATCAAGTACGGCATCTGGCCCATCGGTGCGGTTCTCGTCGCAGGACTCTTCTGGCTCACGTACCGATCGCCGCGATCGTTGTTGGTCTGGTGCATCTGGCCATACCTCTTATTGGTGAGCGCGATCCCGCACAAGGAACTGCGCTTTCTTTTCCCATTGGTGGACCTGGCCCCGTTGGTGCTTGTGCTGGCGTGGCAACAGATCGAGAATGGCACGCTCACTCGTGTGCTCCAGCACCGCGCAGTGCTCATCGCGCTCGTTGTGATCAATGTGTGTGGCCTGATCGTGGCCTCCACCACAGCGGCGGGAAGTGGCCGTACACGTCTGGCGGAAGACTTGTGGGATGAACGAACTGTTCCGGCCGGATCACTGGGCTATGACTTCAACAACGATCTCATCTGGACGGTGCGGATCCCTTCATTCTATCTGCCACTGAGGATCAAGGATATCGGGATCAACGACCCATGTGCGATGGCGAACGACCTACCACCGACACCAACGTCGGACCTGCTGATAGCGGAAGCGGACTGCTGCTCAAGTTGTACGCCCGAAGGTCTGGGTTACCGAACCCTCGGCCGGTCTGAGACGATGCCAGCCACATTCATGCTGGACCTCTACAACAGCGATCGGCATGGCCCGTATTTGTTGTACCGGATCGATCCCGCACCTTAGCCCCCATCGGAGCCGTAACGCGAAAGGATCTTGACCGCCTGGCGGTTCCCGCGATCATCAGCGGTATCGCCGAGCCGATCATCGCGCTCAGCGACACGCACTTCGCCGGGCGCATCGGTCCGCACGATCTGGCGGCGGTGGGTATCGGAAGCAGCTTCTTCCTGCTTGTGCTTTGGGTTCTCGCGCAAACGCGTAGTGCCGTGCTCGCGATCGTTGCGCGCTACTATGGCGAAGGCCGCGTTGATGATGTGCGCGACCTGGTGCCCATCGCCACATGGATGAATGTGGGGCTCGGCGTGCTCTTCTACGCGGTCACCGTTCCGCTGGCCGCCTTGATCTTCACCCTGTACAACCCGGACCCGCTCGTGCTGGAAAAGGCGGTGGGCTTCTTCCGCTTGCGGGCCATCGGATTCCCGATCGCGCTATCGGTCTTCGCCATTACGGGCGCGTTCCGCGGGATCCAGAACATGCGGTGGAGCATGTGGATCAGCGTGGTAGGCGCGACGATCAACCTTGTACTGAACCCGCTCTTGATCTTCGGCTGGGGGCCGGTAGAGGCCATGGGCATCAACGGCAGCGCAGTAGCGAGCGTGATCGCACAATCGTTCATGCTGGTGATCGCGGTGTACGTGATGCTCACGCGCACACCGTTCAAGTTGTTCCCGGATCGCTGGCACCATAAAGAGCTGATGCCGCTTGCGCGTAACAGCGGCAACCTCTTCGCGCGCACCATCGCGCTGAACGCCTGCTACTTCTTCGGCAACCGTTTCGCTTCGGGCTATGGCGTGGCGTACATCGGTGCGCACAGCATCGCCATGCAGATCTGGCTGTTCAGCGCCTTCTTCATTGATGGATACGCGGCGGCTGGTAGTGTGATCGCCGGTCGGTTGAACGGTGAGCGCGACTGGAAACAACTGCACCGGGTGAGTTGGCAGGTGGTGAGGGTCACCGTGTACATCGGCACCGGATTGTCATTGCTCTATATTCTGGGCTACGAATGGATCGGCGGCTGGTTCACACACGATGCGGAAGTGCTTACCCTGTTCAACGCTGTGTTCTGGATGGTGATCCTGACCCAGCCGATCAACGCGGTCGCTTTCGCATGGGACGGTATTTACAAGGGCATCGCAGCCAGCGCCGCATTGCGCAATGCGCTTATCGTGGCCACCTTCGGGGTATTCATCCCGACAGCTTTCATCGGCGACCACTTTGGATGGCGCTTGCACGGCGTGTGGCTCGCATTCCTGCTGTGGATGGTAACGCGCGGCATCTGGCTGAGCATCGCCTTCGAGCGGCGGTTCGCGCCGGGGCGGCATCTGACATGATACGTTCGCCCCGTTACCTTCGTCGACATGAAGCCGGGACCATTCCTCGTCATTGTCCTGCTGGCCGTTGCCGGGCGTACAAACGCGCAGGACACCACGGACTATGTGGGGAACGAGCAACCGAAGCAGAACAAGGACAGCCGACCGTTCAAAGACCGCATCTGGTTCGGCGGCGGGCTGGGGTTGAACTTCGGCTCGGTCACTGCCATCCAGATCGAGCCGTTGGTAGGCTACAAGGTGGATCAGAAGGGCAAATTCTCTGTTGGTACGGGTATCACCTATTGGTATTTCAGCGACAACCGGTACGTGCCACGGATCGAATACGACGCTTATGGCTACCGGCTCTTCACGCGCTACCGGGTGATCCCTCAGGCCTACCTGCACAGCGAATTCCTGCACATGAACGCAGAGCGGTACATCGGTATCGGAGAAGGCGTGCAACGGGTCTGGGTGCCTCACTTGCTGGTTGGCGGCGGATATGTCCAACCCATCGGGGCGCACAGTTCCTTCGCCTTGCAGATCCTGTGGGAAGTGTTACAGGACCCGCAAAGCGTGTACTACGGCCAAGGGCCCATCATCAGCGGGGGGGTGGGCTTCGGGTTCTGAAATGCCAAAGCCCCGACAACGTCGGGGCTTTGTGGAGCCGGAGGGATTCGAACCCTCGTCCAAACGACCGTACCACGCGATTTCTACATGCTTAGCCTTCTTTTTGGTTTTCGATCCACGCCTGAGAAGAGGCACCCCAGCGTGGACTTAGGTCCTGTTGTCTCATCAACGCTACGGACCACCGCGTTGACCAGTCTTCCAAGCTGATACCCCGATTTCGGAACGTGGACGACGGGTCGTTCCGAGGGGTACTCGTCCGCGGTACTGTTATTCGCGCGGAAAAAGCTTCATAGCCTAAGGCTATTAAGCAGCGAGAGCGTAGCTGTATTCGCCGGTTAAGGCTTGGAGATCGTTTTGAAGAGCCGTTCCCCACCGCTCGGCATGCTTGCACGCACTACATAGCCGCTGTCGAAACCAGGTCGGCCCCAAGTGGTGTTTCCAAAGAACTGGGGCGAAGGTACGGGTGTGCGAAGGCGAACCTGACAGGGTTGAACAGTGCTGGGTGGAAAAGTGGAAAGTTCGATGGACGTGTGCCGCACCCTGGCGCCATTCCAATTTTCCACCCTCATCCGGGTAGATTCGCGGCCTTTCCGACAGGCATGTACAAGAAAATAGGCATCATCCGGGAGGGCAAGGAGCCACCGGACAAGCGGACGCCGCTCACTCCGAAGCAATGCAAAGAGGTTCTGCTCCAAGGAATCGACATCACGGTGCAGCGCAGCCCGGTGCGCGCATTCACCGATGCGGAGTACACGGCTCAGGATGTGCGCATGACGGAAGACCTCACTGACCGGGATCTGATCATTGGTGTGAAGGAGATCCCGTACCACATGCTGATGGCGGAGAAGAGCTACCTGATCTTCTCCCACACGATCAAGAAGCAACCACACAACCGCAACTTGTTGCGGACCGTTCTGGACCGGAAGATCACCTTGATCGACCACGAACTGCTCACGGACACGAAGGGCGAACGTGTGCTCGCTTTCGGTCGTTGGGCCGGGGTTGTAGGCTCCTACAATGCCTTCCGCGCCTGGGAAGCGATGCATGGTACGGCCACCTTGCGTCCGGCCCACCTGTGCCATGATCGGGCGGAAATGGAACTGCACTTGCTGGACTATAAGCTCCCACACGACCTGCGGATCGTGCTCACGGGCGGTGGCCGCGTGGGCAAGGGTGCCATGGAAGTGTTGGATCGCATCGGCGTCACGCGTGTGGATCCGGAGACCTTCTTGAAAGCCGGGAACGTGGGCCCGATATACACGGTTCTTGGTAGCGAAGACCTGTACCGGCGCGATGACGGAAAACCGTTCGACCGGGCGGCGTTCCACAAGGACCCTGGCGGTCACCATGCGGTGATGGCCCCGTTCGCGCGCGTTGCGCACATCTACATCGCTTGCCATTTCTGGGATCCGCGTGGGCCGAAGATCCTTCCGGCAGCGTTGTTGAAGGAGGCGGATATCAGCGTGAACGTGGTGGCGGACCTTAGCTGCGACATCGGTGGCCCCATCGACTGTACGCTGCGTTCAAGCACCATCGCCGCACCATTCTTCGGCTACCACAGCGCCTCCGGAACAGAATGCGCGGTGGGAACTCCGGGCAGTATCACAGTTATCAGCGTAGACAATCTACCCTGTGAACTACCGCGCGATGCGAGCAAAAGTTTCGGCCGCGACCTGATGGACCGCGTACTGCCACACCTTGTTGGAGAAGACGCCGAGGGCATGATCGCACGGGCGACGATCGCGCGGCAAGGGAAGCTTACCGAACGATACCTTCACCTGTCAGACTACGTGCAAGGCCAGCACTGAGCTCAGCCCTCGACGCGAAGATCCAGGTTGAGAAAGGCCGCTTCCGCGCAGAGTTTTTTTGTACGGACCACAAGGGGTCTGTTGCTCTTGCGGGCCATGGTGAGCAAGCCCAAGCCCGCGCCACCGTGTTCCGAACGGGCACTATTGCTCAGCAGTTTCAGGTAGTGTTCCTTCAGGTCCGCCTCGTCCATCTCATTGAGGATACCGACCCTGTGCGTTATGAGCGCGGCCATGGCCAATGGCACAGGATTGCCGAACGAAAGGCGATATCCGCGATCATCGCGGACGCACAATGCGTACGCCGCCTCCTTATGTGAAGGGAGAGAGTGGTGGAAAACGTTCTCCAGACCCTCGACCAGGACATTCATCATGCGTTTGCGTTGGACCACCCCATCCTCGTGTGTCAAACTGGAACTCTCCGCCTCGGCGATGAGACGCTGGACCTGTTCGTGGTCCATAGTTCCCTGAAAGGCGAAAACCACTTTTCCGGAGGGATCCTGCAGACAGCGCAACAGACTGTCTTCCAGCCATTGCTGTCCAACCTCCATCAGATCGATGATCACCTTGCTTTTCATCACTTGACCGATCCGTCAGTCGTGTATCATTGGTCGACGGAACGTGGAATGTGGCCGATATACGGAGGGGATGGCCTGATGGTTCCATCCCCGGATCCACTCCCGGTCGAACGATGGCTGAGGCGGGCTACTTTCGGAGCCTTCCAACACTCCGCCCTTCCTGATGACCCCCACTCTGCGTATTCGGCCCGGACGCTGGTCGATGATGTTCTACTGCATGCTTCCGCTGCTGAGCCTGAACACCGTTGCTCAGGATACGATCACCATCGGAACGGGAACTGAGCAGAACGGCCTTGTGGAATACCCGGCCCCCTACGGCAACGCACAACAAGGAGCGCGGCACCAATTGTTGATCCTGGCGGACGAGTTGCAGGCTGCGGGTATGGTCGAAGGAAACATCTGGAGCGTCGGCTTTGATGTGGCGCAAGCGGCATTCACGGTGTTCACAGATCTGAACGTAAGTATCGGAACCACGGCAGAAGTGGAAATGGCTCCTCAGTGGATCCCCGGACTTACACCTGTCTTCGGCCCGGTGGACTTCACCAACGACCAGGCCGGATGGACCCAGCACACGTTCGATGCGCCTTTTTTGTGGGACGGAACTTCCAACCTGGTTGTGCAGGTCTGTTTCTACAATGAGGACATGGGCGCGAACGCGATCCACAACCAGACCGCGACATCGTTCGCCAGCACCCTTTGGCGCAGCACACCGAACCCGAACGTTTGCACGGCGGAAACCGGCACGCTCATCACGGACGCTCTGCGGCCGAACCTCCGATTCACATGGTCGTCCTTGGACATACCTCCGGTAGCGTCCTTCGCCCAAAGCACCACATCCACCTGTACGGGTGGCGTCCAATTCACGGACAATTCTGAATACACACCCGATACCTGGTTCTGGGATTTCGGTGACGGGACCACGGATACCGTGCAGAACCCGGAGCACCAATACACGTCTGATGGTGTGTTCTTGCCCATTCTGATCGCTGCGAATGCCTTCGGTACGGACACGGTGGAGGGCCAACCGATCACTGTTAGCATCAGCGTCCCTTTGCCGGTGACCGCGTGTGAACCGAACTCCACCGGCACGATCTCCGGCTTCGGGATCCTCAGCATCACCTTGGCTGACCTCACCGTCGCTTCCGCTGACTCTCAAGCCGAGGGGTACACTGACCGGACCTGCCAAGGTGCCACTGTACTGGCCGGAACGAACATGCTCATCGCACTGGAAACAGGCACCGTGGCCACGCACAATGTGCGGGTGTGGGTGGACTGGGACAACAGCGGGGATTACATCGGTACGGAGGAAGTGCTCAGCGCGACAAGCGTATTGAGCGCATCGGCCAACGTGACCGTACCATCCTTCGCGGTGTTGGATACGCCTCTTCGTGCGCGGTTCATGGCCGACTACGACTTCGGCCCCGCACTTGACCCTTGCACCGGGCCCCAATTCGGCCAGGCGGAAGACTATGCGCTCACTGTGCTGGCGAACCCGGTAGCGCCCGTGGCCGCCTTTGTGGCCGCACCATCCCTGAGCTGTGACGGTAGCGTGCAATTTTCCGATCTCAGCACCAACATCCCTAGTTCATGGGAATGGGATCTTGGTGACGGAAGCACCAGCATCGAGCCGTCGCCGTTGCATGTTTATCTGACGAGCGGGAGCTTCGACGTGCGCCTCATCGTCACCAATGCCAATGGAGCGGACACACTGGTCCAGACGGGGCTCGTTACCGTGGATCTTTCCGCCCAACTGGTCCCGGCGCAATGCTTGCCAGCCACACAAGATGCATGTTGTGGTTACGGGCTCACCAGCCTTGTATTCGCCGGTATCAACAGCACCAGTGGTGATGGCTCCGAGGGCTATGTGGATCGTAGCTGTGGCAACACGGCCGAGGTGACCGAAGGCGCTTCCTATCCGATCAGCGCGGGAACCGGTGGTGTATTGGAACATGATGTGATCATGTGGATGGACCTGGACAACAACGGCACGTTCGGCACGGATGAACAGGTCTGGTCCGCCTTGGACCAACAGGATCCGTCGTCCATCTTCGTCATGCCGAGCGGTTCGGTCTTCGGCATCCCGGTGCGCCTGCGGATCGCGGCTGACGTTGTTGGACAGACCATCGAGGCGTGCGACGGGCCTTTCTACGGCCAGATGGAGGATTTCAGCGTGATCGTTACGGAGAACACCGATCCTCCGGTGGCGGATTTCAGCGCAACACCGACCACCACGTGCAATGGGTATGTCCAGTTCACGGACGCGAGCACCAACGCACCGTCCACCTGGCTCTGGGACTTCGGGGATGGCACCACCAGCGATGAGCCTTCGCCATTGCACTTGTATACGGAAGCGGGGATCTATACGGTGAGCCTGACGGTGGAGAGCCCGGACGGTATGGACATGCTGACGAACGTGGATCACATCCAATACCTTGATGCTTGGATGTGCGACACACTGCAAGTACCGAACGGAGGAGCGATGCTCGTAGAAACCTGCCCGGGCATACTCTCCGACGATGGTGGTCCTGAAGCGCCATACCAGCCCGGGGACAGTGATCCGATCACCATCGCCCCGCTGGGCGCAGATGTGGTGACGTTGATCTTCTCCCAGTTCCAATGGGGAAACAACGATGCGCGATGGCTGGCGATCTACGATGGTCCGGATGTATTCAGTCCGCTGATCGACGAGTACAGCGGCAACGGGCTGGTACAGCTCCCGAACAACGGGATCATCACGTCAACCGGTCCGGCGATCACCCTTCGGCAGGAATCCGACGGTGGTGGACCGCCCCCGAACAGTGCGGGGTTCCTGTTGACCTGGGAATGCGGTTTCACCGGGCTCCCGGAAGCGATGCCCATGATCGGGCAGGTGTGGCCACAACCGGCTGACGCAACGTTGACCATCCGACTTGCGGCCCCCGCGGCTGCCGGAACGCGCATCGCGCTCCACGACGCGTTGGGCAGCCAGGTGCTGGACCAAGCTGTCGTCGGCACCGATATGATCCACTTGAACGTGGAGCATTTGGCACCGGGCCCATACGTGCTTGGTCTCACCGCCGGGGATGCCCGGTGGAACCGCACCATCCTTATCAATTGATCCGAGCGAACGAGCCTACCTGCCACATGACCCCTTCGATCCGCAAGATACTTCTCGCAGCTTTCGTCCCTTTGGCCACCGCCGTCATGGGAACGCACCTGGTGGGAGGCAACATCGGCTACGTGTACCAGGGCGAGACCGCACCGGGCAGTGGCCTCTACGCCTATGAGGTGCGCATGGAATTCTACCTGAACTGCGGTGACGACAGCAATTGGGAGACCCTTGCTCAGTTCGTGGATGCCGGAGGAGGATCACTGCCCGTAGGCGTGTACGCGCAGGACCCCGCACAGCCCAACGCGGACAAGGAGCTGTTCACCACGGTGCAAATGTTCCTGGTGGACAGCGTGGACATCATCCCGGACCTGCCGGACGGGTGCGCGGTCGGGGAAGGATTATGCACCAAGAAAGGCCTGTTCATCGGGCAGGTCACGCTGCCGCTGAGTTTCGCGGGCTACCACCTGTACTTCCACAACTTCAGCCGGAACATCACGATCGACAACCTGTTCGACCCGAACCAGACGGGGATCGGATACTACGCTTTCATCCCACCTACGCTGGTCAGCAACTCATCGCCGGTGTGGCTGGGCATACCCACGCCATTCCTCTGCATATCCGACACGACCACGTTCATCAACAGTGCCAGCGATCCTGACGGGGACCAACTGATCTTCTCCTTTGAAACACCATACAACAGCGTGACCCAATTCGGAGGGATCCAGCCCCCTCCCGGCCAATTGCCATGGCCGATACCGGAGGTGACCTGGAACGCCGGTTTCAGCTCGGCCTCACCATTCGGGATCGGTGGGTATTCGTTCATCAATGGGGCCACCGGACTCACGAGCTATTTGCCACCCGTGCAAGGCAACTATGTGGTCGCTGTTGAAGTGAAGGAATTCCGCAACGGCCAACTCATCGGCGTAACGCGGCGCGATCTTCAACTGCAGGCGATACCGTGCCCTCCGAACGCCACGCCTGAAGTTGACGGACAATTACCGTTGGTCTACAATGTGAATGCTGGCGCGCAGCTCTGCTTCGACATGGCCTTCAACGATCTGGACATTGATTCGCTGGACGTCATCTCCGGCGGCATCATCTTCGATACGGCCTTCACCGATCCACCAGCGGTGATCACCGTTCAGAACAGCAACGTCGGGAACGCCAGTGCGCAATTCTGCTGGAGCACCGCTTGCGACCAAGGACAGGACCAGCCCTACCTGTTCACCGTGAGTGTAGTTGACAATGGCTGCCCACCGAAGAGCCTTGACCTTGCCTTCCAGGTGCAGGTGATCCCGTTCGATGGTCCTCAACAGATCATCGGGCCTGTGCAGGTGTGTACCGGCCAGAGCGGGGTCGCCTATTCGACCGACACGCTGACCGGGGCCGATTTCACCTGGGTGGTCAATGGTGGCTCCATCGTTTCCGGCCAGGGCACCAACAGCATCACCGTGGATTGGGGCGCACCCGGACCCGGCAGTGTCCTGGTGAGTGCGACCAATGATCTGGGATGCACGAGCGCACAAACGAGCATCAGTGTGAACATCGCTCCACTGCCCGCAGCCTCAGCGGGGAATGATGTGAGCATCTGCTCGGGCATCAGCACTGGCCTGGGCGGCGAGCCAACGGGCCCGGTGGGCAGCAGCTTCACGTGGAGCCCGTCAGGGTCGCTCAGCGATGCCGGGAACGCGAATCCGAACGCGACACCGGACTCCACCACCGTGTTCATTGTACAGGTGAGCAACACCGGATGCGTGAACACGGATACGGTGGTTGTCACGGTATCAGCACCAACGGTGGATGCGGGACCGGATGCGAGCGCGTGTGATGGAGACACGGCGCAGTTGAATGCGACCGGCACCGGCGACTTCAGCTGGTCACCTGGTGCAGGATTGAGCGCGACGGATGTGCCGGATCCGCTGGCGGCTCCGCCCTCTACCACCACCTACGTCGTTACCCTCACGGACAGCATCGGTTGCATCGTCTCCGATTCCGTGGTGGTAACCGTGAACAGCTTCACGCAAGTGATCGGTCTGGATCCGTCGCAGACCAGCGGTTGCCAGAACGACACCGCGAGTTTCGAGGCCGTACCGGAGGCTGTGGGCAATACCTATTTCTGGAGTGCGAGTGGAGGGATCGTCAACCAAGGCTCATCGGGCAACAGCGTGATCGTGCAATGGGGAATACCTGGCCTCGGCACGTTGAGCGTGCTGGTTACCGACTCCAACGGTTGCGCGCAGACCTTTGAAACACTCTTCGAGTCGCTGGCGATCCCTGATGTGGACGCCGGCCCGGATACCACCATTTGCGCCGGGCAAAGCGTGTTCTTGAACGGTTCGGGCAGTGGCTCACTGCTATGGTCTCCGATCGCCGGATTGAGCGATCCGACCATCGGCAACCCGAGTGCGAACCCGGAGGCCACACAGGTCTATACCCTTACGGTAACCGGTGGCAACCTATGTACGAATACCGACCAGACCACTGTAACGGTGAACGTGTTGCCGAACGCCAATGCCGGCCCCGACCTATCCGTTTGCCTAGGCGATTCGGTACAGCTCCAAGCGAGCGGTCCTGGCACATACAGCTGGGCCCCTGC
>JANOPI010000515.1:0-11068 GCA_031421755.1 Flavobacteriales bacterium
CCTTGCTGCGGTTCAGCATGCGGAATTGCACCATGCTCCGGTCGCTCACAATGCCTCTATACCCACCGAGGGCGTCGATCTCGCGCACGATCTGCCCTTTGGCCACGCCGCCCATGGCGGGATTGCAGCTCATCTGACCGATCACGCCCATGTTCATGGTGATCAACAGCACACGGCTGCCCATGTTGGCGGCAGCCGCAGCGGCTTCGTTGCCAGCATGGCCGGCCCCGACCACGATCACATCATATCCTTCGAGCTGGTTCATAGGTGGGTTCCACGTGGAACAAAGAGGGCAGGGGGCTGATCTTCAGCGGGATCCGGCCCCTTGCGCACACGCGTCCGCGAAGGTAGGGCTACCGCAAACAGGCCTCGGCTACCGCACCACCACACGCACCACGGCCCGCTCGCCTGCACCGTTCTCAACGGCCAGCAGGTAGAGGCCTCGAGCCAAGGATAGTTCGATGGCCATGCGGTCCGTGTTCTTCGCCTTTCGCTCGGAGAGCACCTGGCCCAGCGCATCGATCACCTGCACGGAGACGTGTTCCTGACGCGTTCCGAAGGAGACCACGGTTACCGCATCTGTCGGGTTCGGGCCCACATGGATACCGCTAATGAAGGATCCATCCTCCACCCCGACGTTCACTTGCGTACAGGCCGAAAGCTGCGTGCATCCGCCGAGCGTTACGGCCACGGCGTAGCTGCCGAGCACCGTCGGTGTGTACGCCTGGCCCATGGCACCGGGAATGGGGGTGTTGCCGTTATCGCAGTCGACCCATTGGTAGGCGGCATCGCCTTCGGCCACGAAGAGTTGATCCCCGTTCTGGGTGATCGACACATCAAGGGTATTCACGTCGAGCGCGAGTGTGAGCAGGGAGTCACATCCTTGCTCATTGGTGAGGGTGGCGAAGTAGGTGCCGCTAGTGGTATACGTTTCGCCATTCGCGTTCCAGAGGAAAAGGGCGCAGGCGGTGGTGTCCACGGTGCTGGAGCTGGCCTGGTTCAGGGAGAGGATCAGGGTCGCCGCACTGTCACAGCCCAAGGAGTTCTCGAGCGTGGCGGTGGAGGTGCCCGGCAGTGTGTAGGTCTCACCATTGGCCGCCCAGGTGTAGCTGTCACAGGCCGTCACCTCTTCGCTTCCGGCATTCGGTGTGCCTATCGTGAGTTCTAATGTTTCCGTTGAAATGCACCCATCGGGGCTGATGATCTCTGCGGTGTATGTGCCGGTTTCCGTCAAGGTCTGCCCCTGCCAATCGAAACTGCCGCAGCCGCTCCCCTGGATCGTATCTTGGGTAATGGGAAACACGGTTAGGACAAGCGTCACGGAGGAATCGCACCCGGCCATTGTGGTAAGGTTCGCTATGTAGGTGCCACTGGCCGTGTACGTCTCGCCGTTCGTTGTCCAGGTGAAGCTGCTGCATGCCTCGGCCTGTTCGCTGCCGACCCCCGCAGGGTTCACCGTGAGCAAAAGCGTCACCGTGCTGTCGCAACCCTGCGAGCCCGGCAAGGTCACACTGTACGAACCGCTTTCGGTGTAGGTCTCCCCGGTTGCCGCCCAGGTGTAGCTGCTGCAAATGCTGGCGGATTCAGAGCTGAAGGCCTCATCCGAGATAGTGAGGTCCAGCACGGCGATGCTGTCGCACCCGCTCGCGTTCGTGAGCACGGCGAAGTACATGCCCGTGGCCACGTAGGTCTCCCCATTCGCCGGCCAAGTGTAGTTGAGGCAAGCTCCGATCACATCGGTGCCGCCATTGGAATTGCCCAAAGTCAGTTCCAGCGTGCGGGTACTGTCGCATCCGTTCAGGGTGGTGAACGTTTCTGTCCATGTGCCGCTGGTGATGTAGGTCTCACCGGTTACCGCCCAGAGGTAGGCGTCACAGGTGTTCACCACTTCGGTGATCGCGTTGCTGGCGTACACAGTGAGGTCGAGCGTGAGCACACTGTCGCACCCGCTCGCCGTGGTGAACGCCTCTGTCCAGCTACCGCTGGAGGTATAGTTCTCCCCATTCGCGTTCCATGTGTAGCTGTCGCAGGCTGTGGTCGTCAAGGTCGCTTGGTAGCCGTTCGTGATCTCCAGTGCTAGCGAGGCGATTGAGTCGCACCCGAGCACCGTGGAGATCAGCGCGGTATAGAGGCCGCTTTCCGTATACGTCTGACCGTTGGCGCTCCAGGTGTAGTTGTCGCATGCGTTCACGAACTCTCCACCACTGGCGCTGTAGTTGATCGTGAGGAAGAGCGCGGCCGTGCTGTCACACCCCTGTGTACTCGTGAGGTCCGTCGTGTAAGTGCCGCCCTGGTCGTAGGTCTGTCCGTTGGCCGCCCAGGTGTAGCTGTCACAGGCCGTCACCGTTTCGGAACCGAAGGCTTCGTTGGAGATCGTGAGGTCCAACGTCACCGTGCTGTCGCACCCGTTCACGGTGAGCAGATCAACCGTCCAGCTACCGCTGGTGGTATAGGTCTGCCCATTGGCACCCCAGATATAGCTGCCACAGGCTGTAACGGCGTTGGTCCCCGCGGAGGAATAATTCAAGCCGAGAGTGAGCGTGAGGATGGAATCGCAACCTGCTGCGGTAGTGAGTTCCAGCGAGTAGGTTCCTCCCTGCGTGTAGGTCTGTCCGTTCGCGCCCCAAGTGTAGCTGTCGCATGCGATGGCATCTTCATTCAGGACATAGCCCGGGGTGATGGTGAGTTCGAGCACGTACACCGAATCGCAACCCAGCGCGGTCACGTAGCTTGCGGTGTAGGTACCGCCCTGTGTGTAGGTCTGCCCATCCACCGGCCACTGGTAGCTGTTGCAAGTGTCAACCATCTGCAGGTATACATAGCTTGGGGCGATCAGCAGCAGCAAGGTAGCCGTGCTGTCACACCCGGCTTCGTTCACTAGGGTGGCGATGTAAGTGCCGCTCTGGTCATACGTGGTGCCGTTGGCGCCCCAGGTGTAGGGGTCGCATGTGGTCACCTCCTGCATGCCGGCGGTGCTCAGGCCCACGGTGAGGTCAAGAACGATGATGCTGTCCCCGCCGCACCAGCGCGCGAGCGTATCCGCGTAGAGGCCGCTCTGTGCATAGGTCTGGCCGTTCACCGCCCACGTATAGCTGTCGCAGGCTGAAGCGCTGGTGTTGATGGTTACGGTCAAGCACTGGTACATCTTGTGAACGAGTACGTCCACGTTGCCGGTGGAGGTCAGTTCAGTTACCGCGGCATTGGGATCCACGTCCAGCGGGCTGCTGAAGCCCACGGAGGTGAAGATGGCTGCGGCGCTGCCTATGGCCAGGTCGTTCGGCGGCAAGACCGGACCGATGGAGCGCGACCAACCCAACACGCCGCCGGCTGACCAGCGCTCGATGAACAGGGTGCGCTGGACGTTTCCGCGCGTGTCCTGTTCCACCTGGTGCATCAACATGAGTTGGAAATACCAGTTGTACTGGATGTAGACCTCTTGCGCGGGGCCGAAGCGGACACGGGCGTTGTAGCCCTCGGCGAACTCATCACCCGGCTGGCCGGCCCATAGGCAGTTTCCACTGCCGTCGTACTTGGCCAGAAAGAGTCGGCTACCGTCCGTGTGGTCCAGGCTCACGGTCCCGGCACCGGGATCGAAGTCCACCACACCAGAGAAACCGCCGATGATGCAGATGTTCCCATTGGCATCGGTATCGATGGACCAGCCTTCATCCACATCGTCATCTCCGAGGGTATGGTACCATACAAGGGCACCGCTCGCGGTCAGTTTGATGAGCACGATATCGATGTCGTTGGCCGCCACCAGGTCTACCCCGGCACTGGGATCGAAGTCCACGGAGCCGCCGAATTCCCCTGTGATCACCACTGCGTCGTTCGCGTCCACCGCCACTTCGCGCAAGCGGATATTGCCGATATCGGTCGCCGCGAATTCGCGCACCCAGAGGAAGATGCCGTTGGTGTTCAGCTTCAGCACGAAGGACGAACCGCCAGAGGAAGAGAGGTCCGCATTGCCAGCGCCCGGGTCGAAATCAATGCCGCCCGAAAAGCGCCCTGTGATGTGTACGGACCCACCGCTGCCCAGATCGAGCGCATCCGGGTAGGAGTACTGGCCACTAACGAAGCCGCCGCCCCAGGAGTGCGCCCAGAGCAGGTTGCCTGCGGAATTGAGTTTAACCAGGAACATGTTGGTGGTTGCGAACGGGGAGTAGAGCCAGTCTACCCCTGCACTGGGATCGGCGTCCAGGGAGTCCGTGAATTCGCCGAGGACATACACGCCACCGGAGGCGTCCACCGCCAGGTCCTTGATGGAGCGGTCGCCTGTTCCGTCCAGTTCACGCGCCCAGACATAGGTGCCGTTGTTCGCGAGTTTGCTCACGAAGACGCTCCCGCCGTTGGTCTGGATGAGGTTCTGTGTGCCCACGCTGGGGTCGAAGTCCGCGGTGTCCTGGAAGATGCCCGCCGTATGCACGATGCCCCCGACACCCAATGCGATGGAGGTCGGCTGGTCATACCACTGCCCGCCCATATGATTGGCCCACTCCAAGAAGACCTGGCCCTGGGCAGGGGTGAAAAGGAAGGAGACAAGAAGAAGCGGAATGGATCGTTTCATGGGGCGTGGGACAGCCGGTGAATAAAACCGACGGCACGGACACCTGCAATACCCCGTTCATGTAGGCCCCCCAGAGCACACGCTTCCGCACCACTTGCGAACACATGGCCCAACCCCTCGCGCGCGTCATCGGTGGATGGGCGTTGGCGGAAAAAAAACGAAGCCCCGGCGCCCTGTTACAGGCTTTCCGAGGCTTCTGGGCGTACCGGCCGAACCCACCACCACATGTCCCGGTCGTTCGCGTGGAACAAAGTTGGTCCGGCGAGAGAGGGGATCTTCTTAAGACAGAATAATACGGAGGCCCTCGGCGACCGCGCGTTAACGGATCTTGGTCATTGGCGCGTCACAAAACCTGCCGTTCGTACAAGTGAGCACGCCGGGTGTATCTGCGTTTGGCGCGAAGGGGTCCTCCGCGCGGTGCCGTATGAAGGGCAATGTGGTCTTCGCCGGTCTTGCCCCCCAGCCTAACGGATCACCGTTCGGAAGCACACGCCCGTACCGGTCTGACCATACCCTGTTCGGGTGATCGACCGGAAAGAAACCCCTTTTTACGCCGCCAGTGAGAGGGTATAAGGTGGCCGTGCTTCTCTTCGGTCCACACAACCCGCCCGATCCGCATGGACTCCCGTACATCAGCGCGCGCCGGGGGCACCCCCTGGTCTGGAAGGTCCTTCGCCAAGGACCCCAAAACGGAAAAGCCCCGCGGATGCGGGGCTTTTCCTTCCGTTCGGTATTATTTCTTCTCCAATGGCTTGGCCGGAGTGGCTTGCGCCATGCACCACTTCATCCACGCATCCTGCTGCGCAGGGGTAAGCACCTCCTTGATGCGCGACTCGTGCTTGTCCGCTATCATGGCCGTGCTGGCGTCGCCTTCCACGTTGCCGGCGCACTCGTTCTTGCACTCGGCCTGGATGGAGGCCACCCGCGCTTGTTGCTCAACCGTAAGGCCCAAGCTCTTCCAGTCCGCATCTGTAGCACTCAGGCAGTTCTTGCCATGGGCCATGGGCTTCTGTGGCGTGGTCGCGCTGGTCTTGGTGTCCGTGGGTGTGCTCTGCGCCTTCGCGCTCATCATGCCGGCGCAAAGCGCTGCGGCGATCATCAGGGTCTTCATGGTTCTTGCGTGTTTAGGGTTACGGCCCTCATGGGCACAAGCCGAGCCATACTGCATCGGGGCGCGATCTATTGGCCGGAACCCGGCGATCCGCCTGTTGAACAGGCACCTGCGCTCGCTCGGGGCTCGCAGCAGCGGAAGGCCGATATGGGGTCGCTGATGCCCACCCGCCACGATGTGGGGCGGCAGCGTGAAGTTTTTTGCGCGGAAACCGGTGTACTTACATGCCCGCCTGGGTGAACCGCACTCAAGCAGGTGTGCGAATGGGTTGAACGGATATCTTGACCACCACCATGTCCCCCCAAACGCCGGAGCAGCTTGCGAGGGAGTGCATTGATACGCTCTTGTGCGTAGTCGCCAACGAGACTCCCAGCAGACTTCGCTCAGGGTGTTTCCCCGAGCGCCGTCCCGCCCGAGCGACTACGCCGTCCACTGGAAGCCGCTGACCGGATCAGCTTCGGCACACCACGCGGGGAAGGCACGCGTCAGCGTGCGTCATTGTCCCGATCCATTACGGAGGCCGAGGAATAAGTGGTACTCGGAAACGGGCCGAGCGCCTGTGTCCTAGCGGCATAACGAGGCTGCTCACAGCACCGCGCAGGGGTTGAACCCAGTGTGTTCACAAGACCGCACATACCCCAGTTGGTTCGTGAGCAACCGCGTGTTCCCGATGGTAAAGGCTGGGATGTTGCGGTGGTGGTGTCCGAAGACCCACGCGTCGATGCCGCTTTCCAGGATGAGGTCATGCAGTTCCACCGCGAAGGCTTCGTTCAATGCATCGCCTTTGTACTCCGACGGGTAGTGCCTGAACGTAGGCACATGGTGGGTGACCACGATGGTGCGATGAGCAGATGCTGGTTTCCGCAGCACTGTCTTCAACCACTGCAAGCGAGCGGCGTGCAGGCGTGTGGTGTGCGCGGGCAACAGCGGCGATCGGCCGTAGCGGACAGCGAGGTAGTCCATCATACCATGGCGCACAGCGTGCTCGTTCATTTGGCTGATGGGCGTCCAGAGTGTGGTAAGGAGCAGGCGTGCCTCTCCGCAGCGCACGGCGGTATCGTTCACCAGATGCACGTTGGGGAGGATGGCCTCGTTCAGCGCACCACTCCAGCGCGAGAGGTCATCTCCGTAGTACTCGTGGTTTCCGGGCACCCAATAGATCTCCTTCCAGCACTTGCTCATATGGCGGAAGAAGTCCATGTAGGCGCTGAGCTTCACGAACGGCACGATGTCGCCCGCGAGCAGAAGGATATCGGCCACGGGTTCTAGCGGGTGGTCGAGAAGCCATTCCCGGTTCTCAGGGAATTCCAAGTGAAGGTCAGAGGCGTATTGGAAGTGTGTCATCCGGTGCGCCTAAGTTCGTACCCATGCCGCGCTGCTCCCTCCCGTTTTTCTTCCTTTTGCTCGCCACCACCAGCCACGCCCAGCAATACCTGGGTGTGCGAACTTGGGGCGGCACGGATTCCGACCAGCTGAACGCACTAGCGTTGGATCCACAGCAGCGGGTATACGCCCTCGGGGGCTTTTGGTCCACGGCGGACATGGACCCCGGTCTCGGCAGCGCGTACCACACGGCGGTGGGTGTGCAGGACATCTTCCTCTCGCGCTTCACCGCGGAAGGGCAGTGGGAGTGGAGCGCGCAATTGGGCGGCACGGGGCATGACCATGCGCAGGCGCTGGCCGTGGATTCGGATGGCGTCTTCGTGGGCGGGGAATTCAGGGATACGCTGGTATCACCGGCCTTTCCCGGTGATACGGTGGCGGTGGTAAGCAACGGCGCGGACGATGCGCTACTGGCGCGCTACTCCTTGGACGGCAACCTCCTCTGGGTGATCACCGCGGGCGGTGCGGGCAGCGATCACATCAACGACGTGGCGGTGGATGCGGCGGGCAATGTGCTCGCCATCGGCTACTTCCAGGGGTCGGTGGACTTCGATCCCGGGCCGGCGGTAGTGCATGCGGGCGCGGACATAGGCGATGCGATGTTCCTCTGGAAAGTCTCGGCGGCCGGGGAGCTGGTGTGGGTGCGCAGTTGGGCCGGGTCCTCCAGTGAGAATGGCCTCGCCGTGGCCGTGGGCCCTGCGGATGATCTTTGGGTCGGTGGCGGGTACTACGGAACCATGGACCTTGACCCGAACGGCGGTGGCACTACGGTGAGCGCACCGGGTTTCGAGCAGAACGCGTTCCTGGTACACCTGGATGCCGAAGGCGACTTTCTTTTCGGTGGCGATATGGGCGGCTACGGTTCCGATGCGTTGGCGGATCTGCGGACCGATGCACAGGGCGGCGTGTTCGCCATCGGGGGCCTCACGGACATTGGCGACTTCGATCCCGGGGCGGGTACGATCACCTTGCCCCATGTCGGCGGTCCTGACGGCTTCGTGCTGAAAGTTTCCCCAACGGGCGATCTGGTGCATGCGGCCATGCTAGCGAGCGCCGGTTACGATCAGCCACGCGCGCTGGAACTCGGCCCCAACGGCAGCATCCTGGTCACCGGCGGCTTCGACGGCGTGATCGATCTGGACCCGGGCCCCGGCACAGCGAACCACTTGGGCAACGGCGTTTCTGACGTGTATGTGGTGCTCTTGGACAGTGCGCTGAACCACGTGGAAAGTACCGTGTGGGGCGGCTCCGGCTCGGAGGAAGGCACCTGCTTGGGCTGGAGCGGCACGGGCCGTCGCTACGTGGGCGGCCTCTTCGAGTACACGGTCGATTTCGACCCCGGCCCGGGCGTGGACGAAGCAGCCGCGATCAGCTTCTCTCGCGATGCCTTCCTCTCACTCCTGTGCTCGGTGGTGAGCGTAGAACAGCCGGTCACCATCGCAGAAGGCGACAGCCTCATCGCAGGCGGTGCTTGGCAAACGGAAAGCGGCACCTTTACGGACAACTACACCGCGCAGAGCGGTTGCGACAGCGTGGTGGTTACCCTGCTAACGGTAGAAACGAGCACCGGTACCGAAGCAAGATCCAGGACCATCGGCCTGCTGGTCTTTCCGAACCCCGCGCATGAGTTGCTCAGCATCCGGAGTAATGGCTGCGCTCGCGGACAATGGCTGGAGTTGCGCGATGCCGTCGGCCGCTTGGTACGGCAGGAATGGCTAGCGTCTTCCACGGACCACACCTTCTCCGTGTCCACCTTGGCCCCGGGTAAGTACGTCGCGCGTTTGTCCGGTGCGCGCGCCGTGTTCCTCAAGCACTGAGCACCGTAACGGCCGGTGCATCCGGTACCGGACCAGTAGCCGGTGTTCGACCGCGCTCCGAAGCGCACGATCCCGGTTGCTCCGCCGTGTACGACGTTTGTTCGACCGCGAGCCGCCATTGTGTGTCCATGAGCCGCCGTTGCGTTACCGTGCGCGACAATTGTCCCAGGGCGCGCGCCCGTTGGATCTCCATGCGCGGCTTGTGCATCACCGCGCGCGCTTCTTGCACGAACGAGAACACGCTTTGCGCGACCTTCAGCGCCGCTTGCGGAACCATGCGCACAGCCCGCGATCGGCGCAACGCGCTTCGCATGCGGCACACCTGCCATTGTTTCCGGTCGCAGCGGCTCCCCAACAACGACCCTCCCGCTGCGCCCCTTCACATGTTCTCCTCCGGAACATCCAGATGTACCATCTGCGGATCGCATTCGCTTGTCAGCGTCCGCCTCCGGCACCGCTCACACCTTCACCAACCGCACAGTGCGCACGCCATGGGCGAGCCAGCACCGCGCGAGGTAGACCCCGGCGGGCAAGCCGCCCAGCTCTAGCACTATACGCGTGCTCGCCGCTGCTGGCACAAAGCGCTGCACTGTGCGCCCATCGGCCGTGGTGAGCGTTACTCCCAAGAGGGGATCACCAGCAGAGCTGGAAAATGAGACCGCACCCTCGGTCGGATTCGGCCGGGCGATCAGTGCGGCGGCATCGGACTCATGGATGCCGTCGACCAAGCCGGACACTTCCAGGGAGAAGTCATCGAAATTTCCGTACTGGAATGCACCGCAGGGTCCGAAGCCGTTGGTATTGGTGCTGAGGAAGCCGTCGCTGCCCCACGGAGCGATCACGCGCATACGGTAGAGGCCGGGGGTGGTACCGGCGGGCACGGTGATGGTGAAGATGTAGTCGTAGGTCGGGCTTCCGCCCACATAGCCGTAGTAGAGGTTCTCGTTCTCCTCGAAGCTCTCGCTGTTATCGAGGTCGACCCATACGGCGCATCCGGTCCAAGCGCCGGAGGTTACGCTCATGGCGAGGGTTTCACCGGCCTCGGCGGTGGCCACCAGGTCGGTGTGGTCGAAGTTTGAGCAGTCGCCATCGGTGGACCAGTCGATACCGCCGACGGAGACCTGCGTATTGTTCCAAGAGAAGCAACCGTTCACGAAGGAAGGCGCGCAGTACGATTGGCCGTTGGTGGCACCCAGTACGAGGAGGGCGGGCAGGAGCAGGGCGTAGCGGTTTTTCATGTGGAGGCGTGGTTGAGAGCGTAGGAGATACTGTCCTGCGAGTTTAACACCGCGCGGGAAGCCAGCTGACATCCGGCTCCAATTGGCCCCGCCGAAGCACTGGACCGGTCTCCTTCGCTCACAGGCCGACAGCCCGGTCTTCGTAGAGCTGTTTCACCTCGGGCTTGTTCAGCTCCAGGAAGGTGAAGATGCCGAGGGTGATGCCGAAGGGGATGTTGAAGCAGTCCATGGCGGCCACTACCTGGCTGAACACGCGGCCTTGAGCGCGAGCGAGCAGGCTGCCGCTGATGATGTTGGCCACGCCCTTCACGGCGAGCACACCGAAGACCGCCCAGCCGATGGTGGTGAAGAGCACGCCCAGGAATGCTGGAGGTGCCTCACCGGTGAACAGGTCGCTCTGAAATAGATGACCAAGGGTAAGCAGGATGAACAGCGTAACGGCCCCGCCAACGCAGGCGAAGCCGCCGTACACAAAGTGCAGTATGCTCAGGGTGGACAGGTTGTTCTTCATGGAATGCGCCGAAGGCTGGGCGAAAGCGTTGTGTTCAAATGTGGGTATTCATGGCAACGCATCCGGGGGAATGGGAGGAGCGGGAGGTCGCCGAAGGCGAAATGGTCGCGTTCTGTGATGGTGCCCGGCGAAACAAGCCTCGGAGTTGCCCCGCCCTTGGGGTTCAGCACGCATGTGACCACGAGTCCCCGATGGCTGGTTGGCGATAGTGGTGGGCAGTAACAAAAGGGCGCGGCCGTGTCCCCACGGCCGCGCTCCCTCTCAGGCCGTCCTCAGATAGGCCACTCGTTCTCCAGTTTTTCGGCCCCGAGTTGGAGCTTGTGGGCGCTGAGCGTGAAGCTCATGCTCATGGGGTTGCCCCCCGTGCTGTCGAAGTTCTCGCTGAGGGCCACCACGTAGGCGGTCTCGAATTTCAGCTCCTTCATCTTGGCGTCCTCGTCG
>JANOPI010000516.1:0-7937 GCA_031421755.1 Flavobacteriales bacterium
CGAGCGATTTGCGGTGGAAGCTCACGGTCTTCACGCCGCAATACAACACGGGCGTGATGTCCTGGTGCATGCGGTTGTCTTCGAAGGCCTTCAGCACCACTTCCAACCCGATGCCGTTGAGGTCTCCGCAGCTGATACCCACTCTCATCGTCTTGCTTTCGCTCATGATTGAACCGCAGATGGAGGCGGATGGACACGTATGGATGATGGGCGGCTATCCGCGTTCATCCGCGTCCATCCGCGGTTTTGATTATCGCGCAGCGGCGCGTCTTTTGATGAATTCGTAGAAGAGCCGAACGCCGACACCGGTCCCGCCCTTGGTGCGGTAATGATCCCGCTTGTTCAGGAAGGATGGCCCAGCGATGTCCAGGTGGATGAACGGTTTCGTAGTAAAGCGCGCGAGGAATTTCCCGGCGGTGATCGCTCCGCCCAGATCGCTGCCCAGATTCTTGATATCGGCCACGTCGCTCTTGATCTCCTCGTCATACTCGTCCCAGAAAGGCATGCGCGCCACGCGTTCGAAGACCTGGTCGCCGACCTCATTGAGCCGGTCGAACTGCTTCTCATCGGCCGTGCCCATGGTAACCGTGCCGTAGGTTCCGATGGCGCGCATGGCGGCACCGGTGAGCGTGGCGATGGTGAAGACGAGTTCAGCGTCGTATTGTTCACCGTAGCTCAACGCATCGGCGAGGATGATGCGGCCTTCGGCATCGCTGTTGAGGTTCTCCACGGTGAGCCCGCTGTGCATGCGGATCACGTCGCCGGGCGCGTAGGCGTTGCCGCCCGGGCGGTTGTCCGTGGAAGGGATGAGGCCCACCACGTACACGGGGAGCTCTTGTTTGGCCACGGCGGTAATAGCGCACGCCACGGCAGCGGCTCCGGCCATGTCGCACTTCATGGAGTCCATGCTGTTGGGCGTAGGCTTCAGGCTGAGGCCGCCGGTATCGTACACCACTCCTTTGCCCACGAGCAGGATCGGCTTTTTGTTCACCGCATTCTTGGGCTTCCATTCCACGATGGTGAAGGTGGGCGGATCGATGCTGCCTTTGTTCACGGCCAGCAGGCCACCCATGCCCAAGGCCTCGATGCGCGTCTTGTCGAACACCTGCACCTTGAAGCCCGCGTTGCGGCTGAGGTTCTTGATCTCACTGCTCAACTGGGTCGCCGTGAGGAAGCTGTACGGTTCATTCACCAGGTCACGCGCGGTGAGCACGGCTTCACAGACGTCGATCAGTTCATCCAGCGCCTTTGCCGACACTTCCGCCGCCACCAGCGCGATCTTCTTCAGTGAAGCGCTCTTGCCGGAGGTCTTGTACTTGCGGAATTCATAGGTCCCCAGAGCGGCACCTTCCGCCAGCGCCAGCGCCAGGTCAGCGTCGCTTTGCAAGCTCACCAATTGGGCTTCCTCTCGCTTGGCGGCGATGAGTTTCAGGGCCATCTCGTTGCCCGCGCAACGCGCCTTTTCCAACTGGACGTGTGGGGAGCCTTCGCGCACACGATGCACCATCACCAGCCGTCCGCTGATGTCGCAGGTGGCTGTGCTGGCATCGCCACTGAGTTGCTCAATAAGGTATTGGCGGTCGTTGCGCTCCAGGGACAGGTCGCGCAAGCGTGCGGGGTCCTTCAGCACCACCAATATGTCCTTGGCGGCCGCGATGGATCGCGCTTTGGTAAGTGTGATCATGGGGAAAAGCTCCCCCAGCAGGTGGAACGGTGCGCTGGCGAAGGCGCGCCAAGATAGCCCTCCACGGATAGCCGACCGGTTGGCCGGTGGGCCGCCAGTGCTGCGGCGTTAAGCAGGTACGGCTGTTTGCCCTTTCGGCCCCGCCCTCGAAATAGCGAACTTCGTCCCATCCTGATGAGGCACCTGATCCGCTTCCTGACCACCTCCCTGGTATTGCTGCTGGCCCGCCCGGCCATGGCCACTCACAATGAGGCGGGTGAGATCCTGGTCTGCCATGTGGGCGGACTCTCCTATGAGGTCACCATCGTTACTCATACCAACCCCTTCTCCCCAGCTGACCGGCCCGAGTTCATCCTGGAGTGGGGAGACGGTGCCATCGACACGATCCAGCGTGATTCCCAGGTCACCATCTGGGTGGGCTCCGAACAGGTTTTCCAGAATCTGTACACCGATGTCCATACCTATTCGGCACCTGGGGTGTTCACGCTCCAGTATATCGACCCGAACCGCATCGCGGGCATCCAGAATATCCCGGGCTCCGTGGATGTTCCCATGTGCGTGCAGTCGCAGATCATCGTTACCCCGGACCTCGATGATTGCCTGCCCGTATTCCTGAACCTTCCCATCCAACAGGCGTGCCTTTACCAACCGTGGATCCACAATCCTGCGGCCTATGATGCGGATGGCGACAGCCTCTCCTACCACCCGGTACAGTGCCTCGGGCCGGATTACCTGCCCGAACCTGACGGAGATGGCTGGGGCGATCCCATTCTCGGATATGTCTACCCGGACGCGATAGCGCCTGGCCCGAACAACACCTATTCCATCGATCCGATCACCGGTACCATCTCGTGGATCTCTCCGCAGATCTGCGGCTTTTACAACATCGCTTTTATCGTGCGCGAATGGCGTTTTGGGCAGATGATCGGCTGGGTGGAGCGGGATATGCTCATCATCGTGGAATGCGTATGCGACAACGAGATCCCGGTATTCGGCGCGATGATCGACACATGCGTGGTGGCCGGCACCAACGTCAACTTCCAGGTGCAAGCCACCGATCCGGACTTCGGGCAGGTGCTCGACATCGATGCGCTCGGTGGTCCGTTCGAGGTCTTACAAAGTCCTGCCGTCTTCACCACCAACCCCGGCAACAGCCCCGTGAGCGGCACCTTCAATTGGAACACCACCTGCGCCCATGTGCGCCAGCAGCCCTGGCAGGTCGTATTCAATGTGCAGGACAACGGCAACCCACCGCTGAACAACGTCGGTACCGCCCAGATCCGCATAGTAGCCCCGGAACCCCTGAACCCAACGGCCACCCCCGACGGCAGCATCATGCGCCTGCAGTGGGAACCGGACGTGTGTACCAACGCCCTTGGCTATAGGATCTACAGACGTCAGGAATTGTTCGGATTCAACCCCGACCACTGCGAGACCGGTGTGCCCGGCTACACGGGGTACACATTTATCGACACGACCGAGGGTTGGAGCAGTACGACCTACAATGACCAGGGCCTCTCCTTCGGCATCAACTACTGCTACATGGTTACGGCCTTCTTCGCCGATGGCGGAGAAAGCATCGCGAGCGCGGAATTCTGCAACCTGCTGGAGCGCGATGTGCCCATCATGACCAACGTGACCGTGATGAGCACCGACGTGGCCACCGGTGGGGACAGCGTGGTCTGGAGCAACGCTTGGGACCTGGATACCATGCAGTATCCCGCCCCCTACTTCTTCAAGCTGTATGAGGGAACAGGCTTCACCGCCGCGAACACCCTGATCCATACCACCGGCCCATCGGACATCCTGCAACATCCGGATACGGCCTACCAACATCTCAATATCAATACCTCCGGTATCGCGCATGTGTACCGCGTGGAACTGTACAACGGGGCCGGCGATGGCCAGCTGATCGGCAGCGGCAATGCGGCCTCCTCGGTGTTCCTGGAGCTTGAGCCGAACGACGAGCAGATCACACTGCACATGGACCACAACACACCGTGGATCAATTCGCTCTTCGAGGTTTTCCGCGAAACGAGTCCCGGTGTGTTCACCCTCATCGGCAACAGCACGACCGATACGTATGTGGATACCGGCCTGGTGAATGGCCAGCAATATTGCTACTACGCGAAAACAACCGGTGCCTACAGCGATCCCAGTATCGTATCGCCGCTCATCAACTTCAGCCAGATCGCTTGCGCTCGCCCGGTTGACCTTACCCCGCCCTGCGCACCGGACCTGGTGATCGACAACGATTGCGAAACACCGCTCAATACCCTCACGTGGAACAACCCGAACGAGACCTGCGCGGATGACACCTATCGCTACAACATCTGGTTCACGGATTCGCTCGGAGGGGAACTGCAGGTGATCGCCTCCATCGTCGGGGCGGAGATCACCTTCTTCGAGCATACGGACGGCATGAGCGTAGCAGGCTGCTATGCCGTAACGGCGATCGACACCGTCGGGAATGAGAGCCTGTTGAGCGACACCGCTTGCGGCGACAACTGCCCCATCTACGAGCTGCCGAATGTGTTCTCCCCGAACAATGACGACGTGAACGACTTCTTCGTGCCCTTTCCGTACCGCGGGGTGAAAGAGATCGATCTGCGGATCTTCAACCGGTGGGGGCAGCTCGTGTTCACCAGCAAGGACCCGGATATCCAGTGGCCCGGCAGCTACAAGGAGACCAGTGAACAGGTACCGGACGGTGTGTATTTCTACACCTGCGACGTGGTGATGAAGCGCTTGGCGGGGG
Source organism: Flavobacteriales bacterium (assembly GCA_031421755.1). Lineage (GTDB taxonomy): Bacteria > Bacteroidota > Bacteroidia > Flavobacteriales_F > PHOS-HE28 > PHOS-HE28. Next base: position 4,443 of record JANOPI010000516.1, read on the forward strand.
ATGAGGTCAGGCAGCTCAAAGGCTATGTGCATATCCTGCGCGGGAAACAGTCCCCGCTCAACTGATGTTCACGGGTATCGTTGAAGAGGTCGGCCACGTGATCGAGGTGCGACAGGTCGGATCCAATCGGGAGATCATCGTTCGTGCTGGGATGATCGGTGAACTGCGCATCGACCAGAGCGTGAGCCACAACGGTGTTTGCCTCACCGTGGTGGAGTTGATGGGCGACCGCTACCGCGTGACAGCCGTGGAAGAAACGCTCCAACGCAGCAACCTGGGCGAATTGAACGCCGGTGATGACGTGAACCTGGAGCGCAGCCTGCGCATCGGGGACCGGTTGGACGGGCATATGGTGCAAGGGCATGTGGATACGACGACCACATGCATCGCCGCGGAAGAGCGCGATGGAAGTTGGTGGTACTCGTTCGCGTTGCCGGAAGAGAGGAACTTGCTCGTTGCGAAGGGCTCCATCTGCTTGAACGGTGTAAGCCTCACCATAGCCGAGCTCACGGACGCATCGTTCAGCGTCGCGATCATTCCGTACACCTTCGAGCACACGACGTTCCGGGCGCTGAAATCCGGTTCTCCGGTGAACGTGGAGTTCGACGTGCTCGGGAAGTACGTGGAGCGGATGATGGGGGCGCGGGGCTAAGGTCGCCGTGGCCGGTCAGTTGCGCGTTCCACGCAGCGCCACCTCCATTGTCCACCAATAGATCTTGGCTCCCATTGGCCAGCGGTTCTGGAGCACATCGTAGTGCCCGCAGTAGATCCACTCCATGCTGTGGTAGGTCCAGAGCAGCATGCGCCTCTGCAACCGTTTGCGGATGGCGAGCACTTCAGCTTCCGGGATACCCGCTTCTGCGAGCCGCTGCAATGTCCGGCGCTTGTGGTCCTCCTCGAATTCGGTGTCCAGGAATTCCTCGCCGATCAGTTCCCAGATGTCGAGCGGTTCACTGGTTTGCACACCAAAACGTTCAGCAGCCGTGTGTGCTTCATCTTTTTTCAGGCCGGTGAGGAAGATGAGTTCGTTACCATTCACCAGGGCGGTAGGCGGCCATGTGTTCAACCGGATCTCCTGCACCTCTCCGAACGGCAACAGCTTGCGGCCCTTCATCAAACCGAACGGAAATTCGTAGCCACGATCGAACGCGAAGCCTTGGTCGGTGATGCGGCACAGCGCTTCGGCCATGCGGCGTTGTTTGAAGGCCTCCAGTTGTGGCTCGAACAGGAACACCAACGCGCAAATGCCGAAGAAGCTGGCGCAGCCCACCATCGACCAGTCAAAGCCTTGCTCTTCAAGTGACCAGACGCCGATGACCACGAAGGCCATGCTACCGGCGAACGACAACCAACGTCTTCGTGGGGACATCGACATGATCTCCCCAAAACTACCAGAAGGGCGGAGTGCGCTTCGGTGGGCCGGTCAGCGGAACAACTTCCGGAGCGACTTTCCGAAGAGTATCCATAGCGCAAAGCTCATGGGTACGATGCAGATGGCCCAGAAGAGCCAGGTGTTCACGCGCATCAGTTCAGTAGGCGGATTGCCGTGCGTTGCAGCGAGCGCGCCGCACATCACGAAAAAGCCGATCACGAGCATAGCTACGCCGATGATGATGCGGAACATGGCCCGGAAAAGTAGCCAGCGGCAATGTTGATGTCGCCATCTTCGCGACATCGCCGGGCACCATCGTCCGGCCACCGAAGCATGTCCGACGTCACCGGCCTTCCAGCAACAGAGAGCACCACCGTACCGCCCGCGAACGGTGACGACCGCCGCCTCTTCCTCCTCGACGCCTACGCGCTCATCTACCGCGCGTACTTCAGCTTCATCCGCGCGCCACGGGTGAACAGCAAGGGCTTCAACACCAGCGCGGCGTTCGGGTTCACCACCACCTTGCTCGACCTGATCAAGCGCGAGAAGCCCACGCACCTCGCCGTGGTGTTCGACACGGCCGCGCCCACGGAACGGCACATCTCGCATGTTGAGTACAAGGCCAACCGCGAAGAGATGCCGGACGACATCCGCAGCAACGTGCCGTACATCCGCCGCATCATCGAGGCGATGAACATTCCCGTGCTGGAGAGTGACGGCTACGAGGCCGACGATGTGATCGGCACGTTGGCGAAGAAGGCGGAGGCCGAGGGCTACATCACGTACATGGTCACGCCCGACAAGGACTTCGGGCAGCTCGTCACGGACCGCATCATCATGTACAAGCCCGGCCGTGGCGGCGACCCACCGGAGAAGTTGGGGCCGAAGGAGATCTGCGCGCGTTGGGGATTGGAGACGACCGATCAGGTGAAGGACATCCTCGGCCTGATGGGTGACGCGGTGGACAACATCCCCGGCATACCGGGCATCGGGGAGAAAACGGCGATGAAGCTTGTGCAACAGTTCGGCAGTCTCGAAGGTGTGATCGCCAACGCGGACAAGCTGAAAGGCAAGCAGCAGGAGAATGTGATCGCCTTCGCGGAGCAGGGGATCAAGAGCAAGCAACTCGCTACGATCATCATCGATGCACCGGTGGAACTGGATCATGATGCTCTGCACCTGGATCCTCCTGACGCTGCGAAAGTGCTGGAAGTGTTCAGCGAACTGGAATTCAAGAACCTCACGAACCGCGTGCTCGGCGGGGAGGCGAACGCGACCCCCTCCGGCTCTCCCGGTGGGGGAGCGGGCTCTACAACAGATGTCGGCAAGAAACGGGCGGCCGCATCGAATCCTGGGCAGGTCGATCTCTTCGGGACGAGCGTGGACGATGAAGGGAACGTGGAGCTCAAGGAGTTCGCGAACATCGACATGGTGGCCCATCGCTATCTGTTGGAGGACACGAACGAGAAGATGTACATGCTAGCGGCGCAGTTGAAGAAGCAGCCGCGTTTCTGTTTTGATACCGAAACTACGGGAACGGAGGAACGCACCGCCGAACTCGTCGGTCTCGCCTTCAGCTGGAAAGCGAACGAGGGCTACTACGTGCCCGTGCCAGCGGATCGTGCCGAAGCGCAGCGCATCGTTGACATCTTCAAGCCTATGCTGGAGAACGAGGCCATCGGAAAAGTGGCGCAGAACGCGAAGTATGACATCCGCGTGCTCGCCAAATACGGCGTGGAGGTGAAGGGCCCGCTCTTCGATACCATGGTGGCGCACTACCTGCTGAAGCCCGACCAGCAGAAGCACGGCATGGACTACCTCAGCGAAGTGTACCTGGGCTACAAGCCGGTGAGCATCGAAACACTGATCGGTGCCAAAGAGCGCGGAAAGACGCAGAAGAGCATGCGCGATGCGGACGTCAACGCGGTGAAAGAATATGCTGCTGAAGATGCGGACATCACGTGGCAATTGGGCGAGAAGTTCGCGCCGCTATTGGATACCGATGAGGTGACCTCACTCTTCAACGAGGTGGAAATGCCCTTGGTGCATGTGCTGGCGGACATGGAGACCGAAGGCATCCGCATCGACATACCCGCGCTCAAACAATTCAGTGATGAACTCGG
>JANOPI010000517.1:0-13268 GCA_031421755.1 Flavobacteriales bacterium
GGCTCATCCACCGGTGTTTCCGCAATTCCCGCGCTTACCCTTCAGCCCGATCATATGGATGACAACTTCGGCAGCTTTGTAGCCTGCGCTGGAGACATCAACAATGACGGCTATAGCGATATCCTGGTCAGCGCTTACCTCGCCTCTTATCCGACGTTCAATGAAGGGGCCGTTTTTGTTTATCGCGGCTCGGCCACCGGGATCAACCCTGCACCACTCCATCGATTGGAAAGGAACCAAGGCGCCTCATTCTTCGGAAAGGGGATCTCCAGTGGCGGAGATATCAACGGCGATGGATACAGTGATGTGGTGATCGGCGCGAGCAAGTGGGTCTACACCTCCGGAGCCAACGATCAGGGGTCCGCATTCGTGTATTACGGGTCGGGAGCTGGGCTCGGTGCAGGCCTGAATCCGGCACCGGCGCTCCAACTCTTCGGGCTGGGTTCCAATGTCGCTTACTTCGGTTGGTGGACCGCCTGCGCGGGCGATCTCAATGGCGATGGGTACAGCGAAGTGGCGGTTGCCGCGTACCTCGAAGAGAGTGGTGGCCAAACCGATGAAGGTCGTGTCTACGTGTACAATGGCTCAGCCGCGGGGCTTGTTGCTGCTGGCCCGGTGATCATCGAAAGCGACCAGGCCGGCTCCTGGATGGGGCGCTGTGTTCACACCGCCGGCGACATGAATGGCGATGGTTATGGTGACCTTGTTATCGGGACTCCACGTTGGGGAAATAGCCAAGCGCTGGAAGGGCGCGCCCAGATCCATTTCGGATCACCAACGGGGATCACCGCAGCGCCTTCAGTAGCAGTTGAACTGAATAATGCCGGGGCGAACATGGGGGAAAGCCTGGCACCGGCCGGGGATGTGAACGGGGACGGCTACTCGGACCTCGTGGTGGGCGCGCCCCTCTACGCCTCCACCGGTGCCGCGGCCATTTTCCTGGGTGGACCCTATAGCACCAGCCTCAGCCCCACTACCAGCCGCTTCGGTGGCGCGGCTGGAGCTCTGCTGGGCAGCAGTATCGCTAACGCCGGTGACGTGAATGGCGATGGATACGCGGACGCCATGGTGGGAGCCACAGGGGCCAGCAACGGTCAACCCAGCGAAGGCATCGTCTATGTCCACTATGGCGGGGCTGCAGGGCTTTCCATGCCCCCCTCCGTTACGCTTGAAGCCAATACGGCCGGTGCCGCATTCGGAACCAGCGTGGCCAGTGCAGGTGATGTGAATGGCGACGGATACGCCGATGTGTTGGTGGGCGCGCCCTTGAATGGAGCCGGGCGTGCATACCTCTATCTCGGGTCGGCCGCAGGTCTGGCCACGGCACCAACGACCAACCTCACCGGTGGAACCCTCTTCGGCTCCAGCGTCGCCACAGCAGGTGATGTTGATCACGATGGATACGCTGATGTGATCATCGGAGCACCGGGGTCCGGGCAAGCGTATGTGTTCCGTGGCAGCTCCAGTGGACTGATAGCCGCCCCACATATTATCTTGAGCCAACCCCCTGTGACTGGCTTGTTCGGTTGTTCTGTTTCCACCGCAGGCGATGTGAACGGCGATGGATACAGCGACGTAGTGGTCGGTGCCCGCTCGGCCAGCAATGGCCAGATCAACGAAGGCCTCGCATATGTCTATCTCGGCTCGCCAACAGGTATCGTCACCCCGTTCCAACAGCTGCTCGAAGCCAATGTGGCCAGTGCCAACTTCGGCGTAAGCGTTGCCGGTGCCGGAGACGTGAACGGCGACGGTTTCTTCGATGTCGTTGTTGGGGCCGATCTCTGGGAAAGTGGCCAGACGGATGAGGGCGGGGCGTTCCTCTTCCATGGTAGCGGCGCAGGCACCTTGGCCACGATCAGTACCACGCTGCAACGCAACGTGATCGATGCCCGCATGGGGCGCAGTGTTGGTGAAGCCGGCGATGTGAACGGTGATGGCTATGCGGATGTAGTGGTGGGAGTTCCGCTCGGGGAGAACCCTGCGGGTTCCGTGGACGAGGGCCTCGCATGCGTTTACCGCGGCAGCCCCACAGGGATAGCCGTAGCCGCGCTCGACCAATTGGAGCCGAACCTCGCCGGATACCAGTTCGGGTTTTCCGTCAGCGGAGGTGGAGATGTGGATGGCGATGGCTATAGCGATGTCCTGATCGGTGCGCCAAGGGCGAACCCGGCCGTGGTCGATGAAGGTGGCAATTATTGGTACCGGGGGGGTGTGAACAGAGCCATCAACCGACTCACCCGCCAGTATGACGCCGACCTCGTTTCCCCGCTCAGCACCAACAGCACCGATTTCGCCAGCGCGGCCTTCTTCGGCATCGGTCACCGCGCACGAAGCCCCATCCACCGTTGCCGCGCCAGGTTGCGCTGGGAAGTGGTGGGTGAAGGACAGCCCTTCACCAATCTGCCCATCACCAATAGTGTGCTGCAGACAGGCACCGGCGCTACGTGGACAACCCTGCCACTCTCGGGCGTGGAGATCAAACAATTGATCCCCAAGTTCCCGTTCCGACTGCGCTACAAGTGGCGAGTGCGCGCCGAGTACGACCTGGCCAAACTGCTCGATGGCCAGCGTTTCAGCCGATGGTTCTATGGCTTCGCCACGGGTATCGGGGATATCGGCATACTCCCCATCGAACTCCTGAGCTTTGAAGGCCGGGCCAACGGCGATGTGAACGACCTCAATTGGTCCACCGCCTCCGAGTTCATGAGCGAGCGATTCGAATTGCTCCGGTCGGAGAACGCAGTGGACTTCGCTCCCATCGCTTCGCTACCGGCAGCGGGTGAAAGTCATGCCACACTGGACTATGCGTTCACCGATGCTGATCCGCCCCGATCCATCGCCTACTACCGATTGCGCATGATAGATACCGACGGGTTGGAAGAATTGGGGCCAGTGGTCGCCATCTCACGCACCACGGGACCGATCGGGATCTTTCCCAACCCTGCCGACGATGCGGTTCAGGTCATCCTCGGCCCTGACCGCGCAGGATGTTCACTCCTGCTGCTCGATGCGGAAGGCAGACTGCTCAGGTCCGAAAGGATCGCGGATGATCTTTCCATGCGGATGATCGATATGCGCGACTTCGCCGCGGGCAGTTACACTGTTATGCTACAGGACGCATCAGGCAATGTCCTGAGCGCTGTGCCGCTCATCAAGCGCTAAGCCCCGATCGTCTCCTTGCAGGCCGCCAGGATCTTCCGCGCGTTCTCCAGTGTGTCGCTTTCCGCGTAGGTACGCAGCACTGGCTCCGTTCCGCTCGCACGGATCATCAGCCACTGGTCGTTGTCGAAGTGGTACTTCCAGCCATCCACCGTTTCCAACTGTCGCACCGCATAGGGCCCGAACGTCTTGTTCTTGTCGCTCGTGCAATCCGCCAGCACACGCTGTTTCAACGCTTCGGTGATATGCAGATCACTGCGCTCGTACTTGAACGGCCCGACGATGCTGTATACCTCATCGATGAGCTGTTCCAACGTCTTGCCGCTCTTGGCCATGAACTCCCAGATGGTGAGGCCCATCCAGATGCCATCGCGCTCGGGGATGTGTCCCTTGATCGCGATGCCACCGCTCTCCTCCCCGCCCAGCAGCACATCATCCGTGATCATGATGCCGCAGATCCATTTGAAGCCGATCTTGGTTACTTGGTATTCGAGCCCATAGTGCTCGCACATCTTTTTCACCTTGGGCGTGGTGCTCACGGCCACCACCACCTTGCCCGTGAACTTCTTGTACTTCACCAGGTAGTGGATCAACAGCAGGATGATGTGGTGGCTGTCCACGAATTCGCCCTTGCTGTTGTAAAGCCCGATCCGGTCCGCGTCGCCATCCGTTGCCAAGCCGCATTGGATGCCCGAATTCTTGATCAGCTCGCTGAACTCGATGAGGTTCTTGTGGATCGGCTCAGGGGCTTGGCCCATGAATGACGGGTTGTTGTCGCAGTGCAACAGCTCCGTCTTCGGAAGGATGCGCGGGATCACGTTCTGGCCGGCTCCGTACATCGCGTCATAGCCCAGGTTCAACCCGCTGTTGCGGATCATCTCCAGGTCAAAGCTCTTCTCCACATGCTTCACGTACATCGTCTCCAGATCGATATAGGTGAGCAAGCCGTCCGCTTCTGCTTTTTTCAGGTCGATAGAAGCCAGATCCAGTCCGTGCTTCTCCGGGATGATGTCCTCCACGTCTTGCACATGCTCCGGGACCAGCGGCCCGCCATAGCCACCCTTCAGCTTGTATCCGTTGTAGCTCGGCGGGTTGTGGCTGGCCGTGATGATCACGCCCATACCCGCTTTCAGGTTGAACGCGCCCAACGACACCATGGGCGTACTCACGAAACCCTTCGCCAAATGCACCTTGATGCCGGCATTGACGAACACCTTGGCGCAGGTCTCAGCGAACAGCTCTCCGGCGAAGCGGCAGTCGTGGCCTACCACGATGCTCGGATCGGTGGGGAAGTTCTTCTTCACCCACTGCGCCACGGCCACGCTCACGCGCGCCACATTGTCCACGGTGAAGTCGTCCGCGATGATGGCACGCCAGCCGTCGGTGCCGAATTTGATCTTGCTCATTACCGTTGTAGTTCGGGGCGCGAAAATAGAAGTGGAGGCAGGCCGCCCGTCAATGGCCTTGTCAGGCTTTCAACACCTACCGGTAGATGCCCCGCTCGTTCAGGGCCCGTTGATACCTCCGCGCATTCACCAGGTGCTGCTCATAGCTCTTGGCGAAGTTGCTGTAGCCATCGAGCGTTTCGCGGGCGCAGAAGTAGAGGTAGTCGTTCTTCTGGGCAGTGAGCACAGCGTCGATAAAGCGCGGTTCAGGCATGTTGATCGGCCCCGGTGGCAGCCCGGCGTGGGTATACGTATTGTAGGGGGAAGCGACTTTCAGGTCTTCGGTGAGGATGCGCGTCAGGCTGTCCCTGCCCAGCGCGAACTTCAATGTCGGGTCCGCCTGCAGGGGCATGCCTATGCGAAGCCGATTCAAGTAGACGCCCGCGATGATCGGGGCCTCATCGGGTTTTGCCGTCTCCGCTTGAACGATGCTCGCAAGCGTCGCTACTTCCGCCTGCGAAAGGTTCATGGCCTTCGCTTTCGCCTTGCGCTCGTCCGTCCAGAAGCGCTTGTACTCTTTGGCCATGCGCTGCAGGAACTCTTCCGGCGTGGTGGTCCACCAGAACTCGTAGGTGTTCGGGATGAACACGCTGATCATCGTTTCCGATCGGAAGCCCAGGCGATCAACAGTAGCAGGATCACGCATCGCTTGGATCAATTCCGTGCTGTCGGCTTCGATGTATTTCGCCACTTGACCGGCCAATTGCGGGAGCGTCTTGATGTTCGTGAACGTGATGCGCACCGGATCCTGGTCGCCACTGCGGAGCTTGTTGATCAAATCGTTCAGGCTCGTACCGCTTTCCACTTTGTAACGGCCGGGCTTGACGCGTTGCGTGTACTTCTTGCGTTCGGCGAGCATTCGGAAGGTCTGCTCATCGGTGACCAGTCCTTCCGCCTTCAAGCGTTCCACCACCTGATCGAACGTGGATCCCGTGGGAATGAGCAGGATCCGATCACCGTCATCGAAACGTGGTCCAGGACCGAATGCGGTAGTGTACATCCGCCACGCGAAGAAGCCACCGATCGCGAGCAGAACAACAACTACGAGAAGAACGATGCGCCAGCGTTTCATCTTGGGTCAGATATCGACTTCGCCTGTGAACACCTCCTTTACCGGACCCGCCAACGTAATTGACCGGAACCCGCCCTGTCCAAGTGCCTCTGCTGTAACACGAAGATCGCCTCCGCGTGTGCGCACATCACACGTATTGCCTGAATGCCCTCGTCCCATCGCGCTGAGTGCCGCAGCCGTAACGCCGGTTCCGCAGCTCAGCGTCTCTCCTTCCACACCACGTTCGTACGTACGCATCTCCAAGTGGCCACCTTTCCAGCGTAGGAAGTTCACGTTCACACCTTCCGCCCTGAAGCGCGGACCATACCGATGAATGCGCGCTTCCGGAATGATGTCGATCACTTCAGGATCATCCACCCAAACGAGCAAGTGCGGCGAACCGGTGTGGACAAAGTCCATCCGGTCATCGATGCGTTCGATGCCAGCGACATCACGCATGCCTATGGAAACGAGTCCGTCCTTCCATGCAGCGGTGTGCTCGCCATCAATGGCGGTGAAGCGCTGGATCTCTGACATCAGGGTCCCCTGCGGGAGACCCTGATCGAGCGTGTTGAAAAACGCGAACGCACACCGGCTTCCGTTCCCGCAGAAGCTCTTGCTTGCATCGGGGTTGAAGAACTCCATGTGGTATGCGGTGCCTTCCACGCGTGGCGCTTGGATCAGGATCAACCCGTCACTGCCGATACCAAAATGCCGATCGCAGAGGTGGCGGACCAGTACCGCAGGGTCTCCTGCGGATGACCCTGCGTGGAAAGGAAAGCGCACGTCCCGATCGTCAACCACGATGAAGTCGTTCCCCGTACCCTGCCATTTGCTGAATGTCAGTCGTGCCATGTCGTCAGCAAAGATGCACTGGCATACGGCTCGCTGGAAACCGCGCCGGTACTGATCTTCCCACGGCAAAGTGAACAACAGTCTTTAACAGCGGAACACAGAACATCGGTTGAACCCCCACGTTGTTTTGCTGTTGGAAACCAGAACGCCAACGATCAACCACCACACCAAATGAACACCATGAAACGCGCATTCGGATATGTGGGCATGGCCGTCTTCGGAGGTCTGCTCGCTCTGGGTTTACACGAAAAATTCCTCGCCCCGAAGGCGACCGCCTTCCGAACGGCTTCTGCGGACAGCGAGCTGCCCGTGAAGTACGTCAACTTGCCCAACCCGGCTGGCGGAAGCATGCTGGCCGCGGATTTCACTGACGCCGCCGAGCGCACGGTGAACGCCGTAGTACACGTGACCACCGAAGCGGATGTTCAAGCCGATCCGTTCGCGACCTACTTCTGGGGCTACCGCCAAGCGCAACCGCAGATCCAGAAAGGCGCTGGTAGCGGCGTGATCATGAGCGATGATGGCTTCATCGTTACCAACAACCACGTTATCGAAGGTGCGGACCGCATCTTGGTCCACCTCAATGACAAACGCCAGTACGAAGCGAAAGTGATCGGACGCGACCCCAGCACGGACATCGCTCTCATCAAGGTGGAAGGTTCAGGATTCCCCACACTCACCTATGCGAATAGTGATGATGTGAAAGTCGGTCAATGGGTTCTGGCCGTGGGCAATCCGATGAACCTGACGAGCACGGTAACCGCTGGGATCGTCAGTGCGAAAGCCCGGAACATCAATATCCTGCAATACGACCAGAGCCGTGATGTGTTCCCCATCGAGAGTTTCATTCAAACCGATGCGGCCGTGAACCCCGGCAACAGCGGAGGAGCTCTGGTGGACGCGACCGGCAACCTGATCGGCATCAACAGCGCCATCGCCAGTACGACCGGCGCTTACACGGGTTACTCGTTCGCCATTCCGGCCAACATCGTACGCAAAGTGGCCGGTGACCTCATGGAGTTCGGTAGTGTGCAGCGTGCGTATATCGGGGTGAGCATCGAGGATGTGGACCCTGCATTGGCCAAACAACTCGGTCTTCCCACTCCGAAAGGTGTCTATGTAAAAGGCCTAACGGACGGCGGTGCTGCAGCCGACGCGGGCATGAAGGCCGGTGATGTGATCGTAAAAGTGGGCAGCATGAACGTGGACAATGTGCCGCAACTTCAGGCTCAGGTGGGAACCTTCCGCCCTGGCGATCAGGTGGCCGTAACGGTGTTGCGCGACGGACAGGAAAAGGTGATGGATATGAAGTTGCGTGGCCGTGAAGGCGCATTGGCTGGGGCCGCGAAAGAAGCTCCTGTGAGTTCCGTACTTGGAGCTGAAATGGTCTCGGCCTCGGCGGAGGAGCTTAAAGCCCTCAAGATCGGGAATGGCGTGAAAGTGATGAATATCAATGGTGGCAAGCTCCGTAGCTCGGGCATCAAGGAGGGGTTCATCATCACACAGATCGATAGAACGCTGATGCGCGAACCGAAAGATGTGCTCCGTGCCCTCGATGAGAAACGTGGTGGTGTGCTCATTGAAGGGGTTTATCCCAACGGCACGCGGGCCTATTACGGACTGGGTGTTTGAACAATTCATCCAGCTCGCATCTCCGTGCGAAGTACGCCCCCCGGTCGTCAGGCTTGTCCTGTTCGATCAGGGGGCCGTACCTTGGCCGCCCGACGGAAGCCCTGCCCCACGCTCGTCAACTGTTCGGACCATTCGGAATCCCTTCGTTCCCAACCACTAACACCCTCCGCCGCCCGTGACCAGCAGGATGCGCCAACTGAAGATCACTAAGTCGATCACCAACCGCGAAAGCCAATCGCTGGACAAGTACTTGCAGGAGATCGGCAAGGAGGGCCTGATCAACGCCGAAATGGAGGTTGAACTGGCCCGGCGTATCAAACAAGGCGATGGTACCGCGCTTGAGAAATTGGTGAAAGCCAACCTGCGCTTCGTGGTTTCCGTGGCCAAACAGTACCAGAATCAGGGCCTTAGCCTTCCTGATCTGATCAATGAAGGCAACCTCGGTCTGATCAAAGCCGCCCAGCGTTTCGATGAGACCCGGGGCTTTAAGTTCATCAGTTATGCTGTGTGGTGGATCCGCCAGAGCATCCTCCAAGCGCTGGCTGAACAAAGCCGGATCGTGCGCCTGCCCCTGAACCAAGTCGGTTCGCTCAATAAGATCAACAAGGCCTTCGCGAAGCTCGAACAAGAGTTCGAACGCCCCCCTAGCGCCGACGAGTTGGCCACACTGTTGGACCTGCCACCTGAAAAGGTGGCGGATACCATGAAGGTGAGCGGTCGTCACATCAGCATGGACGCGCCGTTCGTAGAGGGCGAGAGCAACAGCCTGCTGGACGTGCTGCCGAACAACGACAGTGCCCCGGCCGACCGGATGCTCATCAATGAGAGCTTGGCCAAGGAGATCGATCGAGCCCTTAGTACCCTTACCGAGCGGGAGCGGGACGTGGTGAAGCTCTTCTTCGGCATCAACATCAACCACGGGCTTACCTTGGAAGAAATCGGTGCCAAGTTCGACCTTACTCGTGAGCGCGTTCGCCAGATCAAGGAGAAAGCCATCCGCCGCCTGCGCCATACGAGCCGCAGCAAGTTGCTGAAGGCGTATCTCGGTTGAGCGTACCTGCGTAGGAACGCCCCATTCTTACACTTTTGACGCATGGAAATCGCTGAAGCCAAGACCGGTTACGAGGCCGGATTGAAGGACTACGTCGACCGCGAAAAGGCCGCCGTGGACCTGATGAACTCGGTAGGACAGCTCATGTACGCCAAAGGCGTAGAGTTGGTGTTCTTCCGCAACCACTTGCTGGACATCAGCGGCAGCCAAGTGCTGAACCTCTTCAACTACTCGAAGAACGTGGTACAGAAGCCCATCGACGTGTTCCAAGCCGCGGAAGTGGCCAGGGCGATGATGGAGATGGACCTCGCTCCCAGTAAGATCGATATCGGCAAGCTGACCTGGGAATTCAAGCAGAGCGGCAACGCCGACGTGAAGGCTTTCGTGGGCACTACCCTGAAGAACTTCATCGGCCAGGATAAGCACACCTTCAACCCGCAGGATGTGGTACTGTACGGCTTTGGTCGTATCGGCCGCATCGCCGCACGTGAATTGGTGAAGCAGGCTGGCAAGGGCCAGCAGTTGCGCTTGCGCGCGATCGTGCTGCGTACCGTGAATGACGAAGAAGTGACCAAGCGCGCCGCGTTGCTGCGCAACGACAGTGTGCACGGAGCCTTCAAGGGTTCGGTGATCGAGGATTTCGCCAACAAGGCGATCTGGATCAATGGCCAGATGGTGAAGCTGATCGCCGCCAACAATCCGGAGGACATCGACTACACGACCCACGGCATCAGCAATGCCCTGATCATCGATAATACGGGGGTCTTCACAAAGCGCCCTGATCTGGGCCGACACCTGAAGGCCAAGGGAGTGAGCAAGGTGCTCTTGACCGCCCCCGGCAAGGAGATGCCGAACGTTGTTTACGGCATCAACCACAAAGACCTGGACATCGAGAACGAACAGCTCTTCAGCGCGGCAAGCTGCACCACCAATGCCATCTGCCCTATCCTGAAGGTGATCGAGGACAATCTGGGCGTGGAGCGTGGGCACATCGAAACGGTGCATGCCTATACGAACGACCAGAACCTGCTGGACAACTACCACAAGAAGCCCCGCCGGGGTCGCAGTGCTGCCATCAACATGGTGATCACCAGCACCGGGGCCGGCAGTGCTGTCACGAAAGCCATTCCGAGCTTGAAGGACAAACTGACCGCGAACGCGGTGCGTGTGCCTACGCCGAACGGTTCCTTGGCCATCATGAGCCTGAGCGTGAAGAAGGCCGCTACCCGTGACGAGGTGAACGAACTCATCCGCAACGCCGCCCTCAACGGGGAGCTGGTGAACCAGATCCACTACCAGATCGATCCTGAGCTGGTGAGCAGCGATATTGTTGGAGATACCTGCTGCAGCGTGTTCGATAGCAATGCCACGATCGCCAGCGGTGATGGTAAGAACATCGTGCTTTACGCCTGGTACGACAACGAATTCGGATATACCAAGCAAGTGATCCGCCTGGCCAAACATGTGACCAAAGTGCGCAGGCTCGTTTACTACTGAGCCGCAAGCCCCGAGAAACCGGAAAACCCCGCTGATGGCGGGGTTTTCCTTTTAACGACCAAAGAAGCGGATCTTAACGTGAATTCTGGTCCGGTCGTGGAAGCTCATGGTACGCAAAGACCTGCTGCGTAACTCTGTGCCGAGTCCAAAAGACCGGAGCCTCCCTTTCGAGAGGCTCCGGTTGTCCGATGGGGCCGGCCGTTTGCTCCGCAGGCATGCCCACCGGTCGGCTCTTCAATCAAATGTCCAGAGGAGAAGTGCCAGCGTGGAGATGGCCACGGCAATGGCCACCCAGCAAACGCTGTCCATGGTGCTTTTCTCGCGCTTTTCCATCACTGTTGCCATCCTTCATGCATGTGCCGGGCCAAAGGTGCGAGCGGGTTCTGGCCCCCACAATCCCCTGAACAGGGTAATTTGAAGGGGTGCGAAGGCGTGAAAAAACAAAGCCCCCTCCACCGATCGGTGGAGGGGGCCACATTTTGTGACTCGATCGGACTACTGGATCACCAGTCGTTGCGTGTACAGCTTGCCTTCCACGGAAACATTCACCATGTAAAGGCCCGAGACCACGGAGGAGCCCAGCTCCATGCGGTGGTTCATCGCGCCTTCCACAGCTGCGGCCCGCTCAGCGAAGACCCGCTTTCCGAGCATGTCATAGATGTCGATATCTACCATGGCCTCATCAGCCACCATCAGCCCATCCATGGAGATCGTGACCAGCCCATCCCGATTCGGATTCGGATAGAGGCTCATGGTCACCTCCGGAAGCTCACCTTCCATGGTCTCACGTGTGTTGCCCGGAGTTATCGGCGCGAAGCGGATGCGGCAGGCCGGACCGAATTCCGAGGTGGAACTGCTGAAGGTCGGGCGCACCCGAATATTTAACCAGCGGTTTGATGGTACTGGGCTGGTTGACAGGTTGCTCGGCACGAGTGTCGGGGTCGAGGTCGTGACGCGGCGGTTATATGTGCCATGTGCGTCGTAGATCCACCACTGATAGCCGTTTGAACCGGGTTGAGAATTGCAGTACAGCGGACTCGTCTTGGCCTGGTTCGATCGGTCGCACGAATTGCTCAACAATTGCAGCGCACCAATAGGTACGCAGAAGGTGCGCGCTCCGACGCCGCCGAGTTCACTAGTTGACGTATAGCTGCCAAGTGAGGCGTCGATGATCCGACGATTGGCCGCATTGCGCAGCACGTAGGAACCACCACCGTTGTTCCCACTGTCGCTGAAGCGCAGATGGTAGCAACCTACAGGAACACAGATCGCCTCTGTTATCACAGCACCGGGCGTTCCATTATTGTAAGGACCACCTTGGGTGACCACCGTTGTCTCGGTGGCATCGTACAATGTCCATGTCGTCTGGGCTCCGTTCGCATCCAACGTAATGGCAAGCGTCAGATTCTGCGTGCAGTTCGGCACTACAGTGCCCTGGCACAAACAATTGCTGGTGTAAACATCATTGCTGGTGTTCGAGTTGCCATCATCGCATGAGGTACCGGGAACCACATTTGCGAGTGCTGGGCAGGGGTCCACGCAATCAGCCGTGCCATCAGTATCGGTATCCGTGTCGGCAATACCGCAGCCGCATACACCGGGTGCGATCTTGTTCGCATCGGCTGGGCAACCGTCGTTCGCATTACAGGTGCCGTCACCATCGGTATCCTCGAAGGTTCCAGCGCAAACACAGGTCACACTGTACAGGTCATTGATGGTGCACGCATTGAGGTCGTCGCAAGCGGTACCTGGTTGAGCAGGACCACCGGGCACCCCTTCGCAATCGTTGGCCAATGTGCCAGCGCAAATGCAGTTGGTTACAACATCACCCGTCGTGTTCGGGTTGCCATCGTTGCAAGGGTCGCCATTGACCAAGTTGGCCAAAGCTGGGCAGGGGTCGTTCGCATCGCATGCACCATCACCGTCCGTGTCCTGATTCGTTCCTGCGCAAACGCAGCTCGCGTTGTACACGTCGTTGATCGTACAGGCGTTGTTGTCGTTGCACGCGCCGCCCGGTGTGGCATTCGCTACCGTCGGGCAAGGGTCGTTCACATCGCACACCCCGTCACCGTCCGTGTCTTGGAAGGTTCCAACGCACACGCAACTAGCGTTCAACACATCATTGATGGTACAGACGTTGTTGTCGTTGCAAGCAGAACCCTGTTGGCCAACCACCGTCGGGCAGTTGTCATTCGCGTTGCAAACACCGTCACCGTCCGTGTCTTGGAAAGTTCCGACACACACGCAACTGGCGTTCAGCACATCATTGATGGTACAGACGTTGTTGTCGTTGCAGGCAGAGCCCTGTTGGCCAACCACCGTCGGGCAGTTGTCATTCGCATCGCATACACCATCACCGTCCGTGTCCTGAAATGTTCCAACGCAAACGCAGCTCGCGTTGTAAACATCCGTAATGGTGCAAACGTTGTTGTCGTTGCACGCTGAACCGATCGTGGCCGTTCCGCCGATCACGCCCAAGCAATCAGCCGTGCATGAACCGATGTTCACGCCGGTCGGCTCGATCGTTCCGCCAGTGAGTTCGATACCACCCAGTGAAATGAAGTAGTTCCGGTTGTTC